>JBBRRW010000035.1:0-19220 GCA_038245975.1 Burkholderiales bacterium | reverse complement strand
GCGCAGGCCGGCGTCGAACACGCCGTGCCCGCGCGCATCGGCGACTACACCGACTTCTACGCATCGGTCTACCACGCGACCAACATCGGCCGGCTGTTCCGCCCCGACGCGCCGCTGATGCCGAATTACAAGTGGGTGCCGATCGGTTATCACGGACGCTCGTCGACCATCGGCGTCAGCGGCCAGAGTTTCCCGCGACCGGTCGGCCAGACCATGCCGCCAGGCGCCGAGCGACCCGTCTTCGGTCCGAGCAAACGGATGGACTACGAGTTCGAGGTCGGCATCTTCATCGGCGCCGGCAACGACGACGGCACACCGATCCCCATCGCGTCGGCCGACGAGCACGTGTTCGGGCTGTGCCTGCTCAACGACTGGTCGGCGCGCGACATCCAGGCCTGGGAGTACCAGCCGCTCGGCCCCTTCCTGGCGAAGAACTTCGCATCGACGATCTCGGCGTGGATCGTCACCACCGAAGCGCTCGCGCCGTTCCGCACGGCCTGGCATCGACCCGCGAGCGATCCGCAGCCGCTGCCGTACCTCGATGCGCCGTCGGTATGGCAAGAGGGCGCCTTCGACATCCAGCTCGAGGCCTGCCTGTCGACCGTCAGGTCGGATGCCGCGAACGAGCCGCCGATGAAGCTGACGCGCACCAGCTTTCGCCACGCGTACTGGACGGTCGGCCAGATGGTGGCGCACCACACGGTCAACGGATGCCGGCTGGTGCCGGGCGACCTGTTCGGCAGCGGTACGGCGTCGGGTCCGACGAGCGACGAGGCAGGGGCGCTGATCGAACTCGTCGAAGGCGGCAAGAAGCCGTTCACGCTGGCGAACGGCGAGACGCGCACGTTCCTCGAAGATGGCGACACGGTCGTGTTCCGGGCGTGGTGCGAGAAGGACGGCGCACGGCGCATCGGCTTCGGCGAGTGCCGCGGGACCATACTGCCGGTTCGGATCGCCTGACGCGCACCTTCAACGCCGGTTCCACCCACGAGGTCGAGATGAAACACAAGGTAGAAGAAAGCGGCATCAACTTCGGCCACGAGTTCCACGGCCGCGAACATCATTTCCTGCTGACCCGCGAAGCGCTCGAACATCTGGCCGGTAGCAGGGGACTCGACGAGACCGGGCTGGTGAATGCCTACAACGCCCATCTCAAGCGCATCCACGCGATTGCGGAGCACCTGAGCCGTGGATCGGATCCGCTCGAGCGCATCGTGCTCGAGCGATCCGCGTTCGACTAGCCGCGCGTCAGAAGACGCCGAAGATCTTGAGGATGATCAGCAGGCCGACGGGCACGCCAAGCAGCCAGAGAATGATGAACTTCATACGGTCTCCTCACGAAGTTGATGATCGCCGCAGCGCGAGGCGATCGAAGGGCGCGAGGTAAGTTCGGCGTCGTCGTCTCAGGCATAGGACGTTTGCTTATCCTAGCCTTGCTTGCGGCAACGTCTGAAAGACGGGTCCCGACCCCGACGTACGCTCGCGTATTCGAGCCGAATGCGGGAATCTCATGACGCGCAACGCCGGCAATGCACCGAAGGTCGTCGAAGGCCAGGTCGCCAAGTTTCTGAGCCGGGAAGAATTCCGCCAGCGCTTCGAGAACAACTTCTTCGATCCGGCCTTCGAGGCGGCGCGGAGCGCGATCGCTGAAATCGAGGCGATCGCGTGGGACGCCTACCAGGACGGGCGCAAGTCGCCGGTCACGGCCAAGGCCGGTCCGGGTTTCGCCGATCCGACCTTCGATCTGTCCGTCGAGTGGCGCGCGAATCGCGACCGGCTTCTCGAGCTGGACGCGATCCGCAAGCGGCCGTCGACGAAGTCGCGCGTGCTCGTCATCTGCGGCTCTCCGCGCAACGACGGCTCGTGTCCCGGCGAGATGTCGAAGACCTTCCGGCTCGCGCAGTCGACCCAGCAGGAGATCGAGGCCGCGGGCCTCGAAGTCGACCTGCTCGACCTCAGCCTGCAGACCAACGAATACGAGCGGCGCATCCATTCGTGCAAGGGCTGCGTGTCGACGGCCATGCCGCTGTGTCACTGGCCATGTTCTTGTTATCCCAACCATGCGCTCGGTCAGGTCAACGACTGGATGGCCGAGATCTACGAACGCTGGACCGCGGCGCATGGCGTGGTCTTCGTCACGCCGGTCCACTGGTACCAGTCGCCGAGCGTCCTGAAGTCGATGATCGACCGGCTGGTCTGCGCCGACGGCGGCAACCCCGATCCGACCTCGACGCACGGCAAGGATCCCGCGAAGGCGAAGCAGATCGAACTCGACGGCTGGAACTACCCGAAGCATCTGGCCGGTCGCGTATACGGCGTGGTGGTCCACGGGGACGTCGCCGGCATCGAAGGCGTCCGGCGGGCGCTCTCCGACTGGCTGGACTGGATGGGACTGATCGAGGCCGGCTCGATGTCGCGGCTCGATCGCTTCGTGGGCTACTACGAACCGTATGCGACCAGCCACCAGACGCTCGATGCGGACCTCGCTTTCCAGGAAGAGGTCCGCAACGTGGCGCGGGGCGTGGTACAGACGATCGCCGACGTCCGTTCGGGCAAGCACCGCATGGCCAACGAGACGCTGACGAATCCCCGCAAGAAGTAGGTCGCGCGGATCAGGTGGCGCCGTCCGACACCGTGGCCCCGCCTTCCTTCCGCTCCGTCTCCGCGTCCACGTCGTCGACGGCGTCGGGATCGTCGAACTCGTCAGACGCAGATTCGATTCCCGGCCTTACAGTGGTCCGCTGATCGACCGGCAAGCCCGTGTCGAGACCTGCCGAGCCGCGCTCGCCGGTTCCCGATCGATCGCTGTCCGAATCGAGGTCGGCATCGCCCAGGTCGCGACCCGCACCGCGCGTCGTCGACAGCGGCATGCGACGCGCCTGCTCGTCCGACAGCCCTTCGTCCATGCCGGGCCCGCCGACGACATCGCTGCCGGTGTCGGAGCTGTCGCTCGGTCCGAGCGCGCGCGTGCCGTGGCCGGCGCCGGTCACCGGCTCTTCTTCACCGGTCAGGTTCAATGTGCTGGTCATGTTGACTCCTCGTGTGAGAACGACGGCGTGGCGCACGCCACGCGACTCGCTGTCACGCAATTGTTCAACGATCGAAGGTGAAGCACGGTCGATCGATGGCCTATCTCGTTGTCGGACAAGGGCTGCGCGTGACCACTGTGCGACGGACGGTCCGAGGAATGCGCGCTCCTCCTATAGGACGGGATCGAGCGCGTCCTCTACCTTGCACTCACCGATCGATCGCGCAGCCGACGGCGCTCGATGACTCCAGTTCGGCACGCCCACTCGAGGACCATCATGGACAGTGCGAATACCAGGCCGGATCCGGTCGACGACGAGGAACCGCGGATGGGATCGGAATATTCGAGCGCGCGTAGCTACCTCGCGCAGACTCCCCGCGGGACGTCTCTGCTGGTCGGCCGAAAGAAGCCGAAGACCGAGCCGCAGCATGGCTCCAACGACTCGGACTTCGGCATCCCGGACCAGCGCGAAGAGTGATGCGGGACCGGTGACCGGCGGGACGTCAGCGGATTGCCGTTGACCGACAGCGTGATGGGCGCGATGGGCCGGGATCAGTCGAGTCGGGCGGGCACGTGGAGGAACCCGCGGAAGCGTGCGCGACCGCCGCGCGTCGGCGCGCCTGCCAGCCGATAGCAGGGGAAGCGGGCAAGGAAGCGCGCCAGCGCGACGCGCCCTTCGAGTCGGGCCAGCGCGAGGCCGACGCATTGATGCGGGCCCGAGCCGAACGCGAGATGGCGGTTCGGCGAGCGCCCGACGTCGAGCCGGTCAGGCTCGGCGAACTGATCGGGGTCGCGGTTCGCGGCGCCGATGCACAGGTGGATCGGGGTGTGGGCGGCAAGGTGCACGCCGCTGATCTCCACCGCTTCGGTCGTGATGCGGTTGCCGAGCTGGTTCGAGCTCTCGAAGCGCAGGAATTCCTCGACGGCCTTGTTGACCAGGATCGTGTCCGCGAGCAGCCGCGCCCGCTGGTCGGGCCACTCGGTCAGCGCGACGAGCCCGTTACCGATCAGGTTGGTCGTCGTCTCGTGACCCGCGTTGAGCAGGAAGACGCAGTTGTGCATCAGCTCTGCGGCCGTGAGCCGCTCCCCCGCTTCACCGGCGATCAGGCGCGACAGCACGTCGATCTCGGGATCGCCGGGTTGCGCGGTGCGCTCGGCGATCAAGGTCACAAGATAGCGGAGGAATTCCTCGACCGCCCGATTGCCGGCCGCCTGCTGCCCGGCGCTCAGCACCGGTTCGAGCGCGCCGAGAATGGCGAGCGACCAGCCGCGCAGCGGTGCGCGTTCGTCGTGCGGGATCGCCAGCAGGTTGCCGATGATCTCGATCGGGATCGCCGACGCGAAGTCCTCGATCAGATCGACGGTCTCGCTGCGCCGTGCGCGCGCCTCCATCGCATCGAGCAGGTGATCGACGCGCGCGACCAGCGCGGGCTCCATCGCCGCGATGTGCCGCGGCGTCAGCGCGCCGGCGATGAGCCTGCGCACGCGCGTGTGCAGCGGCGGGTCGTTGAAGACCAGGCTCGTCGTGTGATGCGCGAATAGCGGCGAGTCGCCGTACTTCGGCCCGAACTCCTCGCGCTTGTCGGAGCTGAAGCGCTGCGTGTCCTTGTAGACGGCGACGAGGTCGGCGTAGCGCGTGAGGAAGACCGAGCCGTTGGGCAGTCGCTTGACCGGCGCGCGCTCGCGCAGAGCACGATAGGTGGGGTAGGGATCGGCGTAGAACGCCGCCTCCAGCTTCAGGAGGTCGAAGGTGTCGGCGAGCGACGGCTTGGCAGCGCTTGTCATCGTCATCGGGAACGAGCCTCGAGTCGTCAGAAAGGGCCGCGCGTGTCGAGCACGCTACGTCGCAACCATGCATTGGCCGGGTTGAACTGCCGGCGACTGTGCCACAAGGCGCGGATCGAAGCCGGGCGACACGCGGGCTCGACGGGTACGATCGCATCCTGCGCACGGCGGTCGACCGCCATCGCCCGGGGCACGACGCGTCGGTCGAGTTGCGCGCGACGCTCTGGCACAGCGCTCGGGGCAACGTCGTCGGGCATTGAACACGGACCCCAGAGTCCGGCGTGGAGAGGAGAGCGTATGGCCAGCGACGGCTCGTCGATCGCGATGGGTGACACGGCGGTGGCGCTTCGCAGCACGGGCATCGTCCGGGTGCTCGCCGATGCCGCGGTCCCCTTCATGCGCGGCAGCCGGCGGTCGTCAGCGTGTGGCAGCGCCGCTCGCTGACCTTCGAGCAGCGCGAGGCCGCGGCGCGCGAGGCGGCGCTGGTCGCCTTCGGCAGCGGTGCGCAGGACCGCATCGGCCTGGGGAGCACCAAGCGCATCGAGCGGCTCGTCGTGCAGTACGCGGCCGCACGGATCGGCGCGATCGTCGTCAACATCAATCCCGCGTATCGCGGAACCGAACTCGGCTACGTCGTCGAACACGCGCGCTGCAAGGCGCTACCAGTACACCTCCGGGACCACCGGCGCGCCGAAGGGCGCCACGCTGGAGCACGCGAACCTCGTCAACAACGCGGAGCAGATCGGCGCGCGCATCGGCCTGCGGCCGGAGGACCGGATCTGCCTGCCGGTCCCGCTGTTCCATTGCTTCGGCATGGTGGTCGGCGTGATGAGCGCCTTCCTGCACGGGTCGGCCATCGTGTTTCCCGGCGAGACCTTCGATGCGGCGGGCTGCCTCGCGACCGTCCTCGGTCGGCGCGCGCGTCGAGATCGATCACCTCGGCCCGACGCTGCTCGGACAACGCGTGACCGTGACGGCACGCGTCACCGAGATCGCGCAGCCGGGCGTCGTGTTCGATGTCGAGGTCGGCGACGAGATCGACGGGGTCGGTCGCGCGAAGCACGTGCGCTTCGTGATCGACAAGCTGAAGCAGGCCGAGCGTCTGGAGAAGAAAGCCGGGCGCGTCAGGGCGGCGCTGGACGGCTGAGCGACGCGCGACGGGACCGCCGGACCGCGCCCCGCGCGATCCGTTACTGGTCCAGCCCCCGCGCTGGCCGAGGTGCGCCCTGCTGCATCTGGCGTGGCGACGGCAGGCCCTGCATGTCGGGTCGGCTGCCGGGCGGCATCCCCTGGGACGGCTGCTGCATGGCGGGCGGCATCGACATGGGGAGCGGCGGGCTCATCGACGGCGGCGCCTGGATCCTGACCTCGGGCAGGTACGACGGCGTGGTCGGGACGCCGGCCGCGCTGCCGACGATCGTCAGCCCCGGTGCCGACGCGCGCGCCGGTGGCAGGCGGAAGACCTGGCGCGCGCCGCCCGCTTCGAGTTCGACCTCGTCCGGCCGGATCGCGCTGACCGTCCGGCCGTCGAGCGTGTCGCCGACCCGGTAGACCTTCGGCGCCTGTCCGTCGACGCTCACGATCACGCTGCCGCGACCCGACGCGTCGGCGACGACGCCGAGCGCGCGGACGTTGTCCGACAGCACGCCGGGTCGGCGCGAGCCGAACAGTCTGGCGCTCGCGAGCACGGCATCGACGCGGCCACCCCCGGCGTTGCCTTCGTTCGCGGCCGTCGGTGGCACGGCGATCGGCGTGCCCGGCATCAGGCGGGTGGCCCACCACGCGATCAGCGCGCTGAGGATCACGACCAGCAGCGGTGTGACGAGACGGGTAAGTCGTTGCATCGGGAGGCGGGAGGGGAAGACGGTTGTCGCGCGATCGACACGTCCGGGGAGGGCGCGTCACAGGATCGAGTGGATGAACGCTGCATAATACAAGTCAACCGCGACCGGCCGGCCGCGCGATGCACGAGTTGTTGCCGACCGAACACGCGCGGAACTTCCCGAGCCGGCGATCATCGACGCCGTGCATCCGGCCCCGTGCCGACACGGCGGCGTCGGCGGGGACCGGTCGCAGGGACCCTGAAGCGCACGTTCGACGCCCGCTGCGTCCTCGTCGATGGAGAAGCTCTTGAAGTCAATGTTCGATCAGCCGCGCGGTTCGTGCCGCGCTCTCGCGCGCACGCCGCGCCCCGGTTGCACCGTGGGCCTACGCTCTCTCCAACGCGGCTTCACGCTCGTCGAGATCATGGTCGTGGTCGCGATCCTCGGCATCCTGGCCGCGCTGATCGTCCCGAAGATCATCGGTCGCTCCGACGACGCGCGCATCGTCGCCGCCAAGCAGGACGTGGCCACGCTGGTCGCCGCGCTCAAGCTCTATCGTCTCGACAACCAGCGCTATCCCAGCACCGAGCAGGGCCTCAAGGCATTGGTCGAGAAGCCGACGGTCGATCCGGTGCCCGCCAACTGGAAGACCGGCGGCTACCTGGACAAGCTCCCGAAGGACCCGTGGGGCAATGCCTATCAATACCTGCAGCCCGGCATCCACGGCGAGCTCGACATCTTCTCGCTCGGCGCCGACGGGCAGCCGGGCGGCACGGGCAACGACGCCGACATCGGCTCCTGGGATCAGTGAAGCGCGGCTGTTCCGGCTTCGAATCGTCGCGGCGGGGCCGCGGCTATACGCTGGTCGAACTGCTGGTGGTGCTGGTCGTCCTCGGCGTGATGCTCGGCCTCGTGTCGCTGTCGATCGTGCCCGACCCGCGCGCCAAGCTGCAGCGCGATGCCGAACGTCTCGAGACCCTCTTCGCGCTCGCGGCCGAAGAGGCGCAGCTCACGTCGCGGCCGATCGCGTGGCGCGGCGACGAGAACGGCTACGCGTTCTACCGGCGCGACCGTAACGACTGGGTGGCGTTCGTCGACGACGCGCAGTTCAAGGCGCGGCGCTGGGACCTGACGCCGGTCCGCATCACGCTGGCGGCGAGCGACGTGCCACGCTGGGCCACGCAGCGCGGCGGCGGTTTCGGTGGCGTCGACGACGGCAGCACCGCGCTCGCCTTTCCGCGTGACGGCCTGCAGGTGGCGTTCGAACTCCGGCTCGAGGCCGAAGGCAAGACCGTCGTGCTGAAGGGCGACGGCGGCGGACGCTACTGGGTCGAGCCCGGCGCATGACGCGCATCCGGCGATCCATCGCGTCGGCCCCGCGCGCGGCTCGTGGCTTCACGCTCATCGAGGTGCTGATCGCGCTGGTCATCGTGTCGCTGGTGCTCGCCGCGTCGATGCGGGCCGGCGGCACGATGATCGTCACGCAGGATGCGTTGCGACGGGCGACGCTGGCCGGCTGGAGCGCCGAGAACACGCTGGCCGAGGTGCGGCTGCCGCGCGTCTTTCCGGCGATCGGCGTCAGCGAGGTGCCGTGTCCCGAGATCGATGTCGAGATGGTTTGCGTCGTCGAGGTCCGGGCCACGCCTAATCCGGCGATGCATCGCATCGACGTGCGCGTGTTCGATGCGACCGACCGCAAGCGCCAGCTCGCGCACCGCGTGTCCTTCCAGGCGAGCCTGCCGTGAGACGGGCGCGCGAACGCGGCTTCACGCTGCTCGAGCTGATCGTCGCGGCCGGCATCATGGCGCTGATCGCGGTCTTCTCGTGGCGCGGGCTCGACGCGCTGATCCGTGAGCGCGAGGCGATCGCCGCCTCGCAGGCCGCCATCGACGTGATCCAGCGCACCTTCGCGCGGGTCGAACGCGACGCGCTGCTGGCTTACGACGCGCAGCTCGAAGAGAACGGCACGATGCGACTGGTCGCGGGCACGTCGTCGATCGACGGGACACCGGCGGCCACCGTCGAATACCGGCTGCTTTCCGGCGCGCTGACCCGCAGCGTCGTCGGCACCGATGCCGCGCCGACCGTGCTGCTCGACGGCGTCACGACGCTGTCGCTCGAGGCCTACGTCCCGGCGGCCGGCGGCGGCGCCTGGGTCCGCTCGAAGTCGGCGGCCAGCGAGCCGGTGCGTCCGCGGCCCGACGGCGCGAACGCACCGGGCAACCCCAATACGCCCGCGGTGGTCCCCGGCGCTCCTCCGTTGCGCGGCAGCGCGGCCCCGAACATCCCCGGCGTCGCGCGGGGCAGCGTGCAGCCCGCCGCGACGGGGCCGATCGTCGCGGCGGCGACCGGCATCCGCCTGATCTTCGTGCGCAGCGACGGATCGCGCGTGACCCGTTCGTTCATGGTCGGTGGGGCCTGAGATGGATCGACGCTCCGTTCGCAGGCAGCGCGGCGTCGCCATCATCACGGCCCTGGTCGTCGTGGCCGCGGCGACGGTCGCGGTCTCCGCGATGCTGTGGCGCGAGTCGCTCGCCGTCCGCAAGGTCGAGAACCAGGCGGCCCTCGGCGAGGCGCGCTGGCTGGCTCGCTCGTCGCTCGAGTGGGCGCGTCTCATCCTGCTGCAGGACGCGCGGACCTCGACCGTCGACCATCTCGGCGAGATCTGGGCGCTGCCGCTCGCGGAGACCCGCGTGACCGACGACCTGGCGGCCTCGCAGACGACGCAGTCGACCACGGCCGACACCTCGCCGACGCCGTTCGCCGACAACGATGCGGCGTTCGTCTCCGGGCGGATGCGCGACGCGCAGGCCCGCATCAATCTCAACGGCCTGTCGAACGGCGAGCAGGTCGACGAGCAGCGGGTGGCCACGCTCGGCAGGCTGCTGACGGTGCTCAACATGAAGGCCGACCTGGCCAAGGACATCGCCGAACGCATGGCGCAAACGCCGAAGCCCACGACCTTCGCCGCGCTCGCGAAGGACATGGATTCCGCGGGAACCATGGACGCCGCATCCGCCGAGCGTCTCGCTCCGTATGTCGTGGTGCTGCCGGTGCCGACGCCGGTGAACCTGAACACGGCGTCGCCGGAAGTGCTGGCGGCGTGTTTTCCGGACCTGCCGCTCGATGCGGCGCGGGCGCTGGCGCGCAGTCGTTCGCAGGCCTGGTTCAACCAGATCGGCGACGCGGCGGGGCGTCTGCCGGGGACCGGCGGGCAGAACCCGCCGACCAACGTGTCGGTCAGTTCGAATTTCTTCGAAGTCGAGGGACGCGTGCGGGTCGGACGGGCCGATCTCGAGATCGTCGCGCTGATCGAACGGGAGCAGAGCGGAACGACCCGTGTACGCTCGATGGTCGAACGATGAAGCGCCCCGGATGCGGTGGTACCGGGCACATGGCATGAACCGAAGCAGAACCAGCGATCAGGAACGCAGCGCGTGAAACCGAACCCAGCAAGCAGCCGTCTTCATTGGCCCCGCGCCGGAGTGGCCATCCGCGTCCCGCCGCGCCGCCTTGCGGGGCCGGGCGCCCGTTGCACGTTGATCCCGTTCTCGGGCGCACAGGCGCAGACCCCGCGGCGGCACGCGTGGGACGCGCTGGCCGACGGCCTGCCGCGCGGCGTGCCGGTGGTGCTGCTGGTCGCGGCCGAAGACGTCTCGTTCACCGCCGCAGACGTGCCGGCCCTGTCCGGCCTGCGCCTGCGCGAGGCGCTGCCCAATCTCGTCGAAGAGAAGACGGTCGGCGACGTCGGGTCGCTGCACGTCGCTTTGGGGCTGGCGGCCGCCGAAGGCCGCAGCCGCACGCTCGCGGTCATCGATCGGACCTGGTTGGCGACGATGCAGGTTCACGTCGCGCGCAGCGGTCACCGGGTCGCGGCCATCGTGCCCGAGTCGCTCGCGGTGCCGTTACTGCCGGGCTCGTGGTCGCTGGCCTGCGTGGATCGCGCGGATGGTGACGGCATGCAGTGCTGGCTGCGCACCGACACCCAGCAGGCGATGCTGCTGCCCGACGACACCGGCAGCGCGGTTGTGATCGCGTCGGCGCTGATGCGGCAGGGCGTCGAAGCGGTGCGGCCGACGGCGCTCGCGCTGTTCGCGTCGCCCGGGGTCGCGTACGCAGCGAAGCGGCTCGGAGAGACGATGGCCGCGGCGCTCGCGCTGACGCTCAGCGACACCTCCACGGCCGATGGACCGTTCGCCGCCTGGCTGGCCGGACAGGGGCCCGACGGCGGCTACGGTGCGCCGCTGTCGCTGCTGGCGTTCGATCGCTCCAGCAGCGCCGGCTGGTCGAAGTGGGGCCTGGCGGCCGCGCTGGTCGTCGCCATCGTCGCGGTGCAGATCGTCGGCATGCAGTGGGAATGGGGTCGGCTGCGCAACGAGGCTGGCGCTCTGCGACAGCAGGCGAACACGATGCTGACCACCGCGTTTCCCGAGACGCGGGTGGTCCTCGACGCGCCGCTGCAGATGTCGCGCGGGCTCGCGGGGCTGCGCGCGTCGGCGGGCAACAGCGATCCGGCCGACTTCAGCACGATGATGGCCGCGTCGGCGCGCATCTTCGCGGCGCTGCCGTCGAACGCGCTGCGCAGCGCCGACTACGAGGCGCGCGCGCTGCGCGTCCGCTTCGCACCGGGGACGGCGGTCGCCGCCGACGAGCGCGAGCGCCTTGCGGCGCTGGCGTTGCAGGAAGGCTATCTGCTGCGCTTCGACGCCGCCGCCAACGCGGCGGGCGAAGCGTCTGCGAGCCTGAAGACCCGGGGAGGCGCGTGATGAGCGATCGTCGCTCCGGAATCAATCGTGTGAAGGACGCGTCATGAATCGCACCGCTCTGGCCGCATGGTGGGACGGACTCGGCGAGCGCGAACGTCGGCTGGTCTCGATCGGCGGGCTGGTCGTGCTGGTCGTGGTGGTCTACCTGTTCCTGTGGGAGCCGGCCGCGCAGGGCATCCGCAAGCTGCAGGGCGATCTGCCGCAGCTGCGCTCGCAGGACGCCGCGATGCGCGCGATGGCGACCGAGGCCGCGAGCCTGCGGGCCGCCAGCGGCAGCACCGCGGCCATCGCGCCGGCCGAACGCATCGCGGCGGTCCGTCGTTCGCTGGAGCGCGCGGGCTTGTGGCGCGAAGGCGCGCCCGCCGTCGCCGGCTCCAGGGCCGACACCGACGGCGTGACGACGGTGTCCACGCTGACCGTCAGCGGCACCGTCACGACGGTCGCGTCCGGCGCGACGACGCGCACCGAGCCGCCGGTCGTGACCGCCGAAACCAACGACCGTGTCCGCGTCCGCTTCGAGAACGTCGACTACGGCGTGTGGGTGTCGTGGCTCGCGTCGACCGAAGGCGAGCTCGCCGCGCGGGCGACGAAAGTGTCGGTGATGGCACTCGCGCCGAAGGCGCCGGTCGGGCACGTCCGGACCGAGGTGGTGCTCGACTGGACGCAAGCCGCGCAGCCGCCGCGCTCCTGACCGGATCCGGCGTGCGCTTCCTCGACCGAAGACCGACGGGGTCGGGCTGATGGCGGACGTCCCGACGATCGCGCCGCGGACGCTCGTCGTCACCGGCGCCGTGGCGCTGGTCAGCGCATTGGCGATCACGATCGCCAATGCGCCGGCCAACTGGCTCGCGACCGATCTCGCCCGCCGCACGCACGGCGTCCTGCTGCTGGCCGACGCGCAGGGCACGATCTGGTCCGGATCGGCGGTGATGGCGGTCGGGTCGCCGGTCCCCGAATCGGGCGACGACGGCACGGCTGCGGCGAACGCGACCGGCGGACGCAGCCTGGCGTTGCCGGGGCGCGTCACCTGGACGCTGGAAATCGAGCGCGCGCTGGCGCCGGTCCTCCATCTGACGCACGATGGCGTGCTGGCGCAGCCCGTCGCGGTGCGTTATCGCGACGGGGCCCTGGCGATCGATGCGGGCACGGTCGCATTGCCGGCCTCGTTGCTGCGCCTGTTGGGGGCTCCGCTGAACACGCTGCTCCCGCAAGGGCGCTGCACGTTGCGATGGAACGGTCTGCGCTTCGAGGGACAGGGAGCGCCGGTCGGCGAGGGAACGCTGGGCATCGCGGATTTCGCGCTGGCGATCAGCCCGGTGCGGCCGCTCGGCGACTACCTGGTGTCGTGGACCAGCGGTGCCGGCGGATGGACGTGGCGGGTGACCACCGAGCGCGGCCCGCTCGAGCTGCAGGGCAGCGGCACCCTCGTGGGGCGGCGCAGCCAGATGCGCGTCGTCGCACGGGTCGCGCGGGAGACGCCGGGTCCGATCGCCGTTCAACTGAATCCGCTGCTCGATGCGCTCGGGCGGCGCGGTTCGGACGAAGCCGTCATCGAATCCGGTGGCCGGCCATGATGGAATGCAGCAGCAGCGGTACGCGGTGGTCTTTCGCAGCAACGCCTTGAACCAGAGAGAACATGCAGAAATCCACAAGCAAGCGCCGTCCGATCGACACGGCCTCGTGCAGCGGCACCGCAGGTTCGCGCCCGAACGCAGGCGCCCGCGCGGGCCGCATGGCGTCCTATGCCTTCGCCGCAGCGGCGCTGAGCCTCGGCTGCGTGTCCGGCGATGCGGCGCAGGTGCAGGGCCGCGCGCGGACCGCCAAGTCGCCTCAGAAGGCCGTGCCGCCCGAAGACCGCGTCTCGCTGAACTTCGTCAATGCGGAAGCCGAGTCGGTGCTCCGTGCGATGGGGCAGTACCTCAAGCGCGACTTCGTCCTCGATCCACGCGTCAAGGGGCCGATCACGGTCGCGACCGACCAGCCGGTCACGCGCGCCGAGGCGTATCGGCTGCTGCTGACGTCGCTGCGCTTCTCCGGCTTCACCATCGTCGAGAGCGGCGGCGTCTACAAGGTGCTGCCCGAAGCCGATGCCAAATTCGCCGGCGGACCGACGCAGATCGGTCGCGCCAGCCCGCGCAGCGACGGCATCCGCGGTGACCAGATCGTCACGCAGATCTTCCGGCTCAACTACGAGTCGGCGTCGAACATGGTCAACATGCTGCGACCGCTGGTCACGGCCAACAACCCGATCACCGTCAACCCGGGCAACAACTCGATCGTCATCACCGACTACGCCGACAACCTGCAGCGCATCGGCCGCATCATCGCCGGCGTCGACACGCCGCCGTCGGCCGACGGCGACGTGGTGCCGCTGCAATACGCGCTGGCCGTCGACGTCGCGCCGCTGGTGCAGCGGGTGCTCGAGCCGCCGCAGGGCGGTACCACCGACCCGGGTCAGCGGGTCACGGTGCTGGCCGATGCACGGACCAACACCATCCTGCTGCGCGCATCGAGTCCGGCGCGCATCTCGTCGGCCAAGGGTCTGATTGCGCGGCTCGACGTACCGACCACCACCGCCGGCAACATCCACATCGTCTATCTGAAGAACGCGGAGGCGACGAAGCTCGCGCAGACGCTGCGCTCGGTGATGAGCGGCGACTCGTCGTCGCTGTCGCCGGCGACGACGTCGAGTTCGTTCGCTTCCGGTGCCGCCGGCAGTTCCACCCAGGGCATCGGGCTGCAGCAGAACCAGTTGTCCGCGCCACCGGGAACACCACCCGGCGCCGCACCGAGTGCCTACGGCGGCTCGACCGCGTCGACCCTGTCGAACCCGTTCGGCAGCACCGGGCAGTCGTCATCGTCATCGTCGTCGTCGAGCGGCGGCTTCATCCAGGCCGACGTCGGGACCAACTCGCTGATCATCACCGCGCCGGATCCCGTGTATCGCAACCTGCGCGCGATCATCGACAGCCTCGACGTCAGGCGCCCGCAGATCTTCATCGAAGCGCTGATCGTCGAGGTCACCGCCGACCGCGCCGCGCAGTTCGGCATCCAGTGGCAGGACCTCACCGGCGTCAACAATAGCGGGACCAACGTCATCGGCGGGACCAACTTCGGCGCGACCGGCACCAATATCATCTCGGGCGCCGCCAACATCGGCTCGGTCGGGCAGGGTCTCAACATCGGCATCGTGCGCGGTACCGTGACCATCCCCGGCCTCGGCACCATCCTCAACCTCGGCGTGCTGGCCCGCGCGCTCGAGACCGACAACAACGCCAACGTGCTGTCGACGCCGAACCTGCTGACCCTCGACAACGAGGAGGCGCAGATCGTCGTCGCGCAGCAGATCCCGTTCATCACCGGGCAATACGCGCAGACCGGCACAACCGCGAGCGTGACGCCGTTCCAGACCATCGAGCGGCGCGACGTCGGCCTGACGTTGAAGATCAAGCCGACGATCTCGGACAACGGGTCGGTCAAGCTGCTGATTTACCAGGAGGTCTCCAACGTCGTGAACGCGACGATCTCGGCCTCCGCGGGACCGACCACCAACAAGCGCTCGATCTCGACCATCGTCCAGCCGGGCGAGGACGAGCTGGTCGTGCTCGGCGGCCTGATCCAGGACCAGGTCGAGAACGGCACGAGCCAGGTACCGGTGCTCGGCAACATCCCGTATCTGGGCGCGCTGTTCCGCTACCAGACGCGCAGCCGCACGCGCACCAACCTGATGGTCTTCCTGCGTCCGCACGTGATTCGCGACGAAGCGAGCAAGGCCGTCTATTCGGAGAAGTACGACACGATGCGCAGGGTGCAGATCGAGGCGCAGGCGTCGCATTCGCCGATCCTGCCCGACATGCCGGGCTCGGTCCTGCCGCCGCGGCCGGAGACGCCGGCCGGCACGACGGCCCCGTACACGTCGCCGCAGCAGCCGCCGATGCCGGCGTTGCCGACGACCAAGCCGCAATGAGCGCGACGCCGCGCTTCGGCGGGCCGGCAGCGGCCTCGCTGCCGTCGCTGACCGAGCGGGCCGGTGCGCCGTTCGCGACCATTCCCGCCGACCTGCGCATCGCGCGCGAGGTGCCGTACGCGTTCGCGCGCGACCATCACGTGCTGGTCGCGCGGCGCGACGACGCCGATGTCGCCGGCACCGCGACGCGCGTCGTCTACATCGGTGCGGCCACGTCGCCGCTCGCCATCGCCGAGCTGCAGCGCGCGCTCGGGCCGGTCCGCATCGTCGAGGTGGCGCGCGACGCACTGGAGAAGGCGATCGCCAGGGGCTATGCCACCGACGACGGCGCGTCGGCGCGGGTCGTCGACGAGGTCGATGCGTCGCTCGACCTGTCGCGCCTGATGCAGGACGTGCCCGAGATCGAGGACTTGCTCGAGGCCGAGGACAACGCGCCGGTGATCCGCCTGATCAACGCGCTGTTCACCGAGGCCGCGCGCGAAGGCGCGTCGGACATCCACCTCGAACCGTTCGAGACGCACTCGGTGGTGCGCTTCCGCGTCGACGGCACGCTGCGCGACATCGTGCGGCCGCGCCGCCAGCTGCATTCGGCGCTGATCTCGCGGATCAAGATCATGGCCAACCTCGACATCGCCGAGAAGCGGCTGCCGCAGGACGGTCGCATCGCGCTGCGCGTGGCCGGACGGCCGCTCGACGTACGGGTCTCGACGCTGCCGGTCGGCAACAGTCCGTCGCAGCCCGAGCGCGCGGTGCTGCGCCTGCTCGACAAGGAAGCCGGCCGGCTCGACCTGACCGCACTCGGCATGGGCCGCGAGACGCTCGCGACCTTCGACGCGTTGATCAAGCAGCCGCACGGCATCGTGCTGGTGACCGGGCCCACGGGCTCGGGCAAGACCACCACGCTGTATGCGGCGCTGGCGCGTATCGACGCGGCCACCACCAACATCCTCACCGTCGAGGACCCGATCGAATACGAACTGCCGGCCATCGGCCAGACGCAGGTCAACGCCCGCATCGGCATGAGCTTCGCGGCCGCGCTGCGCGCCATCCTGCGGCAGGACCCCGACGTCATCATGATCGGCGAGATCCGCGACCTCGAGACCGCGCAGATCGCGGTGCAGGCGTCGCTGACCGGCCACCTGGTGCTGGCGACGCTGCACACCAACGATGCGGTGTCGGCGGCCACGCGCCTCGCCGACATGGGCGTCGAGCCCTTCCTGCTGTCGTCGAGCCTGCTGGGGGTCGTCGCGCAACGCCTCGTGCGCAAGCTGTGCGACTTCTGCAAGGTCGAAAAGGACGGCGAGTGGCATCCGGTCGGCTGCCCGACCTGCGGCCACACCGGCTACCAGGGACGCACCGGCATCTACGAGCTGATGCGCATCGACGACAAGCTGCGCGGGATGGTCCACGACGAGTCCGGCGAGCCGGCGCTGCGTGAGACCGCGCGCCTCCAGGGCATGACCAACCTGCGCGAGGACGGCGATCGCTGGATCCGCACCGGCGTCACGTCGCGCGAAGAAGTCTTCCGGGTCACGCGCGACTGAAATCGGCGATCGGGTGCCGTCGTTTTTCGCGTATCGTCCAAGCTCTCGCTCGCCCAGGAACTGCGATGGTGAAGCTTCTCCTGTTCTCGCTCGCCGCATTGATCGTGGCCTTGTTCGCGTCGCTGCTCGTCCGCGCACTCGCGAAGCAGCGGCATGAAGAGAGCGCCTGGCCTTTCGCGGTACAGACGCCGCTGTCGCAGGTCGAGCAGATTCTCTATTACCGCCTGGTGCAGACGCTGCCGGACCTGGTCGTGCTCGCGCAGGTGCCGCTGGCGCGCTTCCTGCGGGTCAAGCTGGGCCAGACATGGCGCGAGTGGCACAACCGCATCAGCCAGAAGAGCATCGACTTCCTGATCTGCGACCGCGACTTCGCGATCATCGCGGCGATCGAACTCGACGACCGCACGCACGAGCGACCGGGCCGCGCCAAGCCGGACGCGACCAAGAACCGCGCGCTCGCGGCCGCCGGTATCCCGCTGGTCCGCTGGCGCGTGACGGCGTTGCCCGACGCGCAGACTATCCGCGCCGCCATCGACGAGATCCGTCGCGATCGCTTCGGCGACGTCGGCGAAGTGACGCCGGCGCTCGTCGAGCCCACCCTTCAATCCAGCCGCATCGACGCGAGCAACGACGCGACGATGTTCAACCAGGAGACCGTCAAATGATCGGCCACGGCTCGATCGCGGCGCTGTCCGTGGACTCGAAGGACAAGGTCGAGCGCGTCGGATCAGCGCGCAATCGCGCTCGGCGGCGTCTGCGAAGGCGCCTGCGGCCCGCGCGGCCCGAGCGGCACGAGCGGTTCTTACGCCGGCTATTTCCGTGACCTCGACGGCACCAGCTCAACGCCTTCTGCATCGACCGTGGTTGATCCCGTCGTGACCCGCAGGCGAGCCGCCTTCATCGTCCTCGCCCTTTGACGGCCTTCCGCTACGAGGCCGCCGAGGACTCGGGCCGCATCCGCACCGGCGTCGTCGATGCCGACAGCCCGCGCCTGGCACGCGCCGGTCTCCGGCAGCAAGGGCTGACGCCGCTGTCGGTCGAGGCGTTGAGCGCGTCGAACGACGCGCGCATCGAAGCCGGCGACGGCGTCGACCGGAAGCACGGCTATGCACGCGGCAAGACCCAGGGCTTTCGTCGTCGGCTCCCGACCACCGAACGCGCGTTGCTGGTCCGCCAGCTCGCGAGCCTCGTGACCGCCGGCCTGCCGCTCGCGCAGGCGCTGGCGGTCGTCCAGGACCAGGCCGAGAAGCCGCGCGTCCGCGACCTGCTGGCGGCCATCCGCGGCGACGTCGTGTCGGGCATGACGCTGGCATCGGCCTTCGCCCGCCATCCGCGCGACATCCCCGAACTCGATCGCGCGCTGATCGCCGCCGGCGAACAGTCGGGCGATCTGGGCACGGTGCTGATGCGCCTCGCCGACCACATCGAGCGTCGCAGTGCATTGAAGGCCAAGGTCACCGCGGCCTTCGTCTACCCGGCCATCGTGACGACGGTCGCCGTGCTCGTCGTGACCGCGCTGCTGGTCTACGTCGTGCCGCAGATCGTCGGCGTGTTCGCGCAGACCCGCCAGAAGCTGCCGTTCCTCACGGTCGCGCTGATCGGCACGTCGAACTTCATCCGGGCCTGGGGATGGCTGGTCGCGATCGTGCTGGTCGTGGTCGCCGTGATCACGCGACGCGTGCTGAAGCAGCCCGGTCCGAAGCGCGCCTGGCATGCACGGCTGCTGACCCTGCCGCTCGCCGGGCCGCTGGTCCGGCGTGCCGACCTCGCGCGCTTCTCCGACACGCTCGCGATCCTCGTCGGTGCCGGCGTGCCGATCCTGCGCGCGCTGCTCGCGGCGCGCGACACGATGAGCAACGTGGTGCTGCGCGACACCGTCGATGCCGCCATCGTCCGCGTGCGCGAAGGGGCCTCGCTGTCGCGCGCGCTGCGTCCGCCGCGTGGCGAGCGCGGCGAGTTTCCGCCGGTGCTCCTGAACCTGATCGCCAGCGGCGAGGCGACCGGCAAACTGCCCGACATGCTCGAACGGGCGGCCACCAGCCAGTCCGACGAGCTCGAACGCCGCACGCTGTGGCTGACGAGCCTGCTCGAGCCGCTGCTGGTGCTCGCGATGGGCGCGATGGTGCTGCTCATCGTGCTCGCGATCCTGATGCCGATCATCGACATGAACCAGCTCATCCGCTGACGCTTTCGCGAGCGGCGCCGAGTCGCCCATCGCACTGTCGACCCGCTTTACAGGTGCAACTGCAGCATCGCCGCGTCCTCCAGCGAAAAGAAGGACTTGCGACGGTGGCACGCAACGTGCTC
>JBBRRW010000034.1:0-19282 GCA_038245975.1 Burkholderiales bacterium | reverse complement strand
TGGTTGGCCTCGTACAGACGCACCGCATCGAAATTCTGGAAGCCCCAGTTGAGCAGCTTGAGGCTTTCCTGCGCGCGGGCGTCGGACGACGACGCACCCATCACGACCGACAGCAGGCGACGATCGCCGCCACCGGCGCCCTCGGGTTGCGGGCGCTTGGCCGACGCGATCAGGCAGTAGCCCGCGGCGTCGGTATGACCCGTCTTGACGCCGTCGACGGTGCTGTCCTTCCACAGCAGCAGGTTGCGATTGCCCTGCTTGATGCCGTTGTAGGTGAAGTCCTTCTGCGAGTACAGCGGATAGAACTCGGGGAAGTCGGTGATCAACCGCGTCACGAGGATCGCCAGGTCGGCGGCCGTCGAATAGTGCTGCGGATCGGTCATGCCGCTGGGATTGCGGAAGCTGGTCGCGTTCATGCCCATGCGCTTGGCTTCGCGATTCATCATCTCGACGAAGCTCGCTTCGCTGCCGCCCACCGCGTCCGCCAGCACCAGCGCCGCGTCGTTGCCCGACTGGATGATCAGTCCGTGCAGGAGATCGTCGACGGTGGCGGTCTTGCCGGGCGGGATGAACATCACCGATTCGGTCTTGCGATTGACGCGCCGGTAGATGTCGACCGGCACCGGAACGGCCTGGGTCAACGTCAGCTTCTTGTCACGGATCGCCGCGAGCGTCAGGTAGTCGACCATCAGCTTGGTCAGCGAGGCCGGATCGACCCGGGCCGTGTCGTTCTCGCCGGCGAGCTTCTGGCCGCTCGTCATGTCGATCAACAGCCAGGCCTTGGCGGCCAGCACCGGTGCGATCGGCGCCGTATTCGGGCCGCTGGTCGGGGAGGCCGCGGCGACCGGTAGCGGTGCGACCGGCGGCGCCTTCTGGGCGTTGGCCGCGATCGCGACGGGCGCGAACGCAAAGACCGCGATGGAGAGCGCAACGACGAGGGATGACTGGATTCGGTGGTCGATCATGGAGAGAGAAAGAGTTTCGGGGGAGGCGCTCGCGGAGGAGCACCGGTGAAGGGGTGCCGGCGGCATCCGGCGGCAGCGGACGGCCCGGTGGCTTGCGCGTCGGGCCTCGACACGACCCGCGGTGACGCGGTGCGTGCCCGAAGCGCCGGACGATCAGCGTTTCGCGGGCGGCTCGGCGTCCAGCAACAGGCGTTCGACGATCTTGCCGTCGCGCAGGTGCGACTCGACGATCTCGTCGATGTCTTCCTTGTCGACGAAGGTGTACCAGACCCCTTCCGGATAGACGACGGCGACCGGGCCTTCCTCGCAACGATCGAGGCAACCCGCCTTGTTGACGCGGACCTGCCCGGGACCGAGAAGGTCGAGCTGCTTGCAACGCTTCTTCGCGTGCTCCTGCATCTTGACCGCATCGCGATCGGCGCAACACGGCCGTCCTTCGTCACGCTGGTTCAGGCAAAAGAAGATGTGGTGCCGGTAGTAGCTCATGCGGACCGGCGATCGTGCGACGCCGGTTGAAAGGGAAAGGGCAATTATAGCGACGACCCGGTGGCCGTCTTCGGTCGCGCGGCTTCTCCCCTTCGACCGCTCATCGCGCTGGATCCGCGATGCCGCGACAGGTAGGCGATCGCAAGATAGGGCCAGACCAGGTTGAGCCCGCTGGCCAGCCCGTAGAAGTTGAGCAGCTTGCCGCGGGTCCAGGTCAGGCTCACCGCCTTGCCGTAAGGGTTGTCGGGGTAGACGTTGACGATCGCCAGCGAGGCGAGCAGGGCGATCAGCGCGAGCAGCCATCGGGCCTTGTCCGGCAGCACGGTCGCCACCGCGATGCCGGTGAACGCGAACGCGATCCCGCTGCGGGCTCCCGGCGTCAGCGGGGGCCAGCTGTTCGCGTCGTCGAACAGGAATTCGCGCGCTAGCACCGCGACCAGGACCGTGGCCGCGACGAACAACGCAGGCAACAGGAAGCGACGCCACCACGAGAGCCCGTGCCTGAGCAGGTTCATGAACATCAGGCCCGCACCGAACATCGTCGTGCCCGCCACGGCCGCCTCGGCGAGCTGGAAACGGGCTGCGGTCGCCCGTGGGTCGTTCTGGTCCACCAGTCCGACCGCGGCGGCGATGAAGTCGGAGCCGGACGGATCGAAGGCCTTCAGCAGGCCGCCGGTGCCGAAGACGAACGCGTCGGGGTAGATCAGCGCGCCGAACCAGACGAGGGCCAGCACCAGTCCCCGGCTCGCATCGCTCGCGAACCACCGTGTGCGCCACACCCGCAATCGCCCGGTGTCGAGCAGCGCGTGCGCGAATCGTGCCGCCAGCAGCGCGCCGACGAAGCCACCACTCACGTTGGTCAGCACATCGACCTTCGATGCCACGCGCGAAGGCAGATAAGTCTGCAGCGCTTCGAGATGGATCGACAGCGCCGCGCAGAGCAGCGTGGCGACGATCACGGCCGCGACGCCGCGCACGCGGGGATGCAGCGCGAGGCCGGCGATGAAGCCAAGCGGCAGGTAGCCGAGGGCGTTGACCAGCAGGTCGAACGGCAACGGTCGGGCAGGCCAGTCGGCGAACAGATAGTCGTAAGGCGCGAGGCCCAGCTCCCGCCAGCCGCTGAAAGGGAACAGGCTGGCGTCGACCACGACGGCGACGTAGGCCAGCAGCGCATAGCGGGACAGCGGCGACGAGCGCTGTTGCCATGATCGCAGGGGAACGAGCCTCTTTCGACCCGGGGCGGAGCGTGGGGATGGAAGCGGTGGGGACACCCCGCCAGCATACAATCTGGCGATGGATGGACCCGCTCCCCCCGTCGTGCCGGTAGGCGTCGCGATCAATCGCACGACAGTCCGCGCGAGCCTTTTCCGCACGCTCTCGGACGGCCGCCGGCATGCGTGGAGCGATCTCGCGGAAGCGGCGCTCGGTACCGCGAGCGAAGAGGCGCGGTCGATGATCGTCGAGGGCCTGGATGCGCTGTACGCGCAAGGTCTGCCGCTGTGCATCGAGGCCGGATATGCGCGGGCCGCGCCGTTCCTGCCGCTCGATGCGTCGGCCCTCGCGCGCGATCTGGCCGGCGGGCCGCAGCGGTGGCAGGTCGATGTCGTGTTCGAGACCGGCTCGACCAACGGCGACCTGCTGCGCGACGTGCGAAGTCGAGCCCGCTTCGCCGGCCCGCGCGTCCTCGCGTCGGAACTCCAGCATGCCGGCCGGGGGCGCCTCGGCCGAACCTGGGCGTCGATCCCCGGTGCGTCGGTGACCGCGTCGTTCGCCTTGAAGATCGGTCGCCCGCTTGCCGAACTGGACGGCGTCACGCTGGCTTGCGGGCTCGCGATCCATCGTGTCGTGACCGCGTATGGCGTGTCGGCGCGACTGAAGTGGCCGAACGACGTTCTGATCGACGGACGCAAGCTGGCCGGCATCCTGGTCGAAGCGCACGCGATCGGCGACGCCACGGTGCTCATCGTCGGCATCGGTCTCAATGTGACGGGCGCGGCGGTCGACGCCGCGTGCGAAGGACCGGCGATCGCGACGGCCAGCCTGCGACCGCCGGGATCGACGCCTCTCGATCGCAACCGGCTGGTGGGCCGTCTGGCGATCTCGCTGGCCGAGTACATGACGACCTTCGAGCGGCACGGCTTCACGGCGTTCGTGGCGCAATGGAATGCAGAGGACGCGTTCCGCGATCGGCACGTGACGCTCGGACACGGGTCTGCTGCTTCGATCGAGGGTATCGAGCGTGGCGTCGACGAACGCGGCGGACTGCTCGTCGATGTCGCGGGCGAACGACGGCGGATCGTCGCCGGCGACCTCTCGCTACGTGCGTCGACGCCGGGATGCGAAACCGCATGACGGTCCTGCTGATCGATATCGGCAACACGCGGATCAAGTGGCGATTCGCCGAGATCACGCCCCATCGATCGGCTTCGGCCAATATCCGATGGGCGGGTCGCGAGCAAGCGCTCGCACTCGACGATGCCGAGAGTTTAGCCGCCACATGGCGAACGATTACCGACGAGTCGCTCGAAGCGGTCTTCGTCAGCAATGTCGCCAGCGCCGAGCGGGAGGCGGTCGTCGTCGACGCGGCGGCGCGCCGGTGGGCCGGCGCGTCCGTCCTCCGGGTTCGTCCACAGGCCAGCCAGTGCGGTGTCGCCAACGGCTATCGCGATCCCGCGCAACTGGGTCCGGATCGTTGGATGGCGATGCTCGGGGCGCACGCTTGCCGGCCCGACCGCACGCTGCTGGTCTGCAGTTTCGGTACGGCAACGACGATCGACCTGCTGATCGACGACGACACGGCGGGACGATCCGCGTCGTTCGTCGGCGGCATGATCCTCCCGGGCTTCGACGCGATGCGCCTCTCGCTCGCGTCCAGCACCGCGCGCCTGCCGCTCGCGCACGGCAACGCGGTGGACTTCGCGGACACGACCGACGACGCGATCGTCAGCGGTATCGTGGCCGCCCAGGTCGGAGCGGTCGGGGTCGCACTTCGTGGCGCGCGGGAGCGCCTGAGTGCCCGCCTCGAAACATTTCCGCTGCTGTGCCTGCTGGCGGGCGGTGGGGCTGACGCCGTTGCGCCGCACGTCGGCCAGTTAAACGTCGACGTCGAGCGCGTGCACGATCTGGTCCTGCGCGGTCTCGCGGCGGTCGCCGTCGAGCACTTCGTCGCCGCGCGCCGCGCCCCAGACCCGGCCCTCACCGCTTCACACCGCTGAACCAGCCGCCACCATGCGATCGCTTTTCCTGATCCTGCTGCTTGTGAACCTGGTCGCCTTCGCGATCCAGTTCGACGTGGTGCGGGGATTCGTGACAGATACGGTCACGACGCGGCCCACGCAACTCAACGCCGAGCGCCTGCGCATCGTGCGGGACACGTCGGCGCGGATCGCGCCGACCGCTCCCGCCGCCAACTGATCGTCAGCCGACCAGTGGAACGAAGACGCGATAGTCGTGCGACTCGGCTGCGTCGTCGCGGCATGCCGCGAAGCGAACAAAAAACTGCGACAGCCGCGACGTCTCGCCGCGACCTTGCAGCCCGCGCACCGAGATCCGACCGGCCTGCTCGGCCACTTCGTCCAGACGACAATGCAGGTCGAAGCGCGCATAGCGGCCGCCCGGCAGCGTCTGTTGGCCCAGCAGGGTGCCGCGTTCCGGTGCAACGCGAGCGGCGTCGAAGCCGACATCGATCCGGAAATCGGCTTCCTTGAAGATGCCGTAGACATCGCTGGTCGCCGCGATGCAGTCGAGCGTCGCGTCGCGGTCGGCGGCGCCGTCGCCGTGACCGTTCATCGGGATCGGCAACAATGGCCCGACCAGCTTGAGCGAACGCGCGACGGCCTCGCGAATGGATCGCTCCACGTCACGGCCACGGCCCATCGTGCGGATGAACATGAACTCCTGGGGCGGCAATTCACCGACCCAGGCGGGTTCCAGGCCGGCGGCCTCGGACACACCGTCGTCCTCGTCGCTCGCCGTTGCGGCCTGGCTGCGATAACGGGTCGGTGACTCTCCGGAGAACCCCGAGAACGCATGTGAGAAAGCCGAGACGGTCTTGTAGCCGGAATCGCGTGCGATCTGCCGCACCGGTGCCGAACCGTGGATCAGCGCGAACGCCGCACGCTCGAGCCGTAAGCGCTTGATGTGCTGATGCAGGCTTTCGCCGAAATAGGCGCCGAATTTCCGGTGAAAGTGGAACGGAGACAGGCCGACGCGCTTGGCCAGGCTCGAGAGCGGAAGATCCTTCTCGAGGTTCTGATTGATGTAAGCCGACAGATTCAACAGATGCGGTTGAACATCCATGGAAACCCCTCTGAGTATTTGAGCTGTTTGCGGTCATGCGGCTCACGTTTGCCCCCTTGGAAGCGGGTACGTTTCGCTGGATGACAGAACCATCAAATTTGCGCTCGGCACCGGGGCGGCGGTATCAGATACCGTTACCTCCGGTCTCAGCAGAGTTCGGTTCAGTTCCTCGGATAGCGCACCTCGAACGCCGGTCGACCGCCGTTGTTCAGGACGAGACGGCCGCATACTCGGCGACGCGCGTCCGGACGCGATTCTCGCGGACCAGCGGCACCGGCATGTCCTCGAGCGGGATGAACAAAGCGATGGTCGCGCCCGCCGTGTCGGTTTGCGGGAAGCGTACGTAGAGGCGTTCGGGCTTCGGACATTCGCCGCTGACCGCGAGCCAGTCGTCGAAACCGCGCCGCCATGCCCGGTACAGCATCGACAGCGAACCGGTTCCTTCGATCACGGCGTAACGGCCCGCCGCCAAGCGAATGGAACTGCGCGGCGCCGTGCGGCCACTCCGCGCTCGATGGGCCGACTCGACCCAGTCGTCGAGCTCGACGCCCACGCACCCGAGACGGGTGACCTTGCTCGACGGACCACCATCGCCCCGTGAACGCGCGTGCAGGTCGGGCAGCAATTCGACACCGAATCGCTCGCCTTCCACCAGCGCGGATGCGCTCAATTGCGCGAGCGCCGACAGGTTGACCCCGCCGCGGGGCACGGCGGCCGGCTCCAGGACGGCGATCTGGCGCTCCGGCTGGTCCGCGACTGCGATGGAGAACGCGCCGAACAGGCCTTCACCGTCGACCGCGCCTCCGGCATCCGCCCTTCGGCGCAGGGCTCGATTGCGGAACTCGCGCGGCGAAAGCTGCGAGTACGACGAGAACGCGTGCGAAAACGACGACAGGCTCTTGTAACCTGACGCGAACGCGATGGCCTTGATGCTTCGGCGGCTGGAGCGCGGGATCGGATAGCGGAGCTCGAAGGCCGCCCGTTCCATCCGCATGCGCGTCACGAAATCGTGCAGCGTCTCACCCCGCCACGCCTTGAATACGCGATGGAAGCGGAAGCGCGAAAGCCCGACGGTCTGTGCAAGGAACAGCAGCGAGAGATCCGCATCCAGATGGTCCTGGATGTACAGGCAGGCATTGAAAAGGTCGACGATGTCGATCATCAGGAAATCCTTTTCGCGATCATGGGGACGTCGTCCTCCACCCCCCAACAGGGTCTACGCCGTGCGGAGTTTAAATGCAGGGACGATCCGACCTGTCGGAAGACCTCGCGAATTGTGCAGATTTTTGCGGAGCCAGGCACCCACATCGAGGCGTTGGGCGGCGGCAGCCAGGCCGCCGGCGCTCAACAGTCCCAGTTGCTCGAGCACTTCGATGACGACGCGGTAGAGCGCGTCGCGATTCCCGTCGGCCACCTTGATCGCGATGCCGATTCCGGCCGACCGGATGCCGATGGCCTGGACACCGTCGGCGCCGATCTTCGTCACCCAGTCGCCTGCGCCCAGCGACATCAGCGCCAGATCGCTGCGCGACGTGCCCGAAACCAGCTCCGGATGCTGCGTCATCGCGTCGAACAGCACGCCGAGCGACTCGCCTTCCCGCGGTGACTGCGTACCCTGCGCGAGCAGAGCGTAGAGCAACGCGATCCGGGACAGCGGCAGCGCATAGTTAGGTGCGGAACAGCCGTCGGTTCCGGTGCCCATGGTGTGCGGCGCCACCCCGGCCACGGCGCCCACTGCCGCCGCGATGCGACGCTGCAGCGGCGAGGCCGGATCCAGATAGTCGTCGACCGGTTCGTGATGCAAGCGGCAGGCGGCCAGGAAGCCGGCATGCTTGCCCGAGCAGTTGTGTTCGACCGTCGACCAGTGTTCGTCGACCGGTGGCGTGCGCCGCAGCGCCGCGTAGAAACCCGGAACGTGACAGCCGCATTGCAGCTGCGTCGCATCGCATTGCGCGGACGCCAGCATCGACTGCACGACCTCGGTATGGATCGGTTCGCCGGAGTGGCTCGCGCACATCAGCGCGACCTGTCGCGAAGTCCAGCCGAAGTGCGACGGACCGCCCTCGCGCACGAACGGCAGCGCCTGGAACGGCTTCAGCGTCGAACGCGTGAAGGTCGACCAGTGGGGATCGCCGGCCCAGTGCCTCAGGCCACCGTCCACGGACACGACCGCGATCGATCCGTAGTGCACGTTCTCAACGGCGGAACTGTGAAGGGACGGACTGGGCTCGCCGACGGTCGCGGTCGGTTCACGCGTCGTGAAGACCAGCGGTTCGACGGTCACTGCGCCGGCCCCGACGTCCGATCGCTCGCGCGAATGCGCGCCAAGGTTGCCGTGGTGGACCGCGGGTGGACGAAGGGGATCGCGACGGCGCTGCCGCCCCACGAGCGGACGAGTCGGGACTCTTCCAGCCGGTCCATGTCGTAATCGCCGCCCTTCACGATCACGTCGGGACGAATCGTCTCGATGAGCTGGAAAGGCGTGTCTTCATCGAACAGGACGGCCAGATCGACGGACTCGAGTGCAGCGATCAGCACCGCGCGGTCATCCTCGTGGTTGACGGGTCGATCGGCACCCTTGCCGAGTCGGCGCACCGACGCGTCGGTGTTGAGACCGACCACCAGCGAAGCGCCCAGCGCTCGCGCCTGGGCGAGGACAGTGACGTGGCCACGATGCAGGATGTCGAAGACGCCGTTGGTGAAGATCAACGGACGCGCGAGGCGGACGATGCGCGCGTGCAGATCGTCGCCACCGAGCAGCTTGCGCTCGAACGGCAAGGCAAGCTCGGTCGTCATCGAAGGCGATGCATTCGTGCCGGGCGGCGCGCTAACCGTCGCGAAACCGCGACGATCAGGCCGGGTCGACGACGGGGCGTTCGCCGACGACCGTGGGGAAGGGCGGGACGGCAGCAGCCGCGGTCGCCGCAGCGGCGGCCGTTGCGGCTGCGGCCGCAACCCGGATGGTCACTTCCTTACGGTAGCGATTCAGGTCCTGCACCGAATCGAAGGTCCGCTCGAACAACAGCGAAAGGATATGGAGAATGCGGTCCACCACCTTCGTTTCCCACTCCTTGTCGAAGCGGATCTGCTTGTCGAGCCAGTGTTCGAGCCATCCAGGATCCGGCACGCGCGACTGGATCGTGTCGTTCGGGAACAGCGTTTCGTTCACGTGCAGATTGGTCGGGTGCAGGGCCTTCTCGGTGCGGCGCGCCGACGCCATCAGCACACCGATCTTCGCGAAGGCCGCACGCGCGGTGTCGCCGAGGTCGACGAGCGCCTTCTTCATGTAGCGCAGGTAGGCGCCGCCATGCCGGGCCTCATCCTGCGAGATGAGCTTGTAGATGTGCTTGATGACCGGCTCGGAATGCCACTCGGACGCACGCCGGTACCAGTGATTGAGACGGATCTCGCCGCAGAAATGCAGCATCAGCGTTTCCATCGCCGGCGCGGGGTCGAACTGGAAACGGACCGCGTGCAGTTCCGCTTCGGTCGGCACGAGCTCTGGGCGAAAGCGTCGCAGGTACTCCATCAGCACCAGCGAATGCTTCTGCTCTTCGTAGAACCACACCGACATGAAAGCCGAGAAGTCGCTGTCGTGCTGGTTGTCGCGCAGGAACATCTCGGTCGCCGGCAAGGCCGACCACTCGGTGATCGCATTCATCTTCACCGTCCGAGCCTGCTCGTCGGTGAGCTTCGAGCCGTCGAAATCGTCCCAGGGTACGTCCTTGGACATCTGCCAACGCACGGATTCGAGCGATTTGAAAAGGTCTGGATAGATCATGATTGGTTGCCGGCAGACGCTGATTGGGCGGTCCTAGCTGACCGCATTCTAGCAAAGCCACTTTTCGATCGATGTTTGTCAATCAATTACTTGCGTGCGACAGGCTTATTTTTCGATCAAGCAATCTCGTGTTCGAGCGTGAACTGCACCACGTCGGTATTTTGAAAACGGAACGCCGCCGAACAATAGGCGAGATAAAAGCTCCAGGTCCGGATGAACGCGGTATTGAAGCCGCCTTCGCGCACATCGCGTTCGCGATCCATGAATTGACCCAGCCAGGCGGCAAGGGTTCTTGCGTAATCCTGGCCAAAGTGAAATTCGTCGACCACGCGCAGGCCCGCTGCCCCTGCCGCCTTGATGAACGCCGGGACGGACGGCAGCATGCCGCCCGGGAAGACGTACTGCTGGATGAAGTCGCTGCTCTTGCGATAGTCGGCGAACAAATGATCTGCGATGGTTATGGTTTGTATCGTCGCCCGGCCGCCGGACTTGAGCCGTTGCTTGATGCAATCGAAGTAGCCGGCCCAGTATTCTTCGCCGACGGCCTCAAACATCTCGATCGACGCGATCCCGTCGTACTGCCCCTGCACGTCGCGGTAGTCGCGGATCTCGATCTTCACCCTGTCGTCCAGATTGCACTGGCGCATCCGCGCTTCGGCGAGATCGAGCTGCTCGCGTGACAGCGTGAGGCCGGTCACCTCAAGGCCGCGCTTGCCCGCCATCTCGGCGAAGCCGCCCCAGCCGCAGCCGATCTCGAGCACGCGTGCGCCGGCCGGCAGGGCCAGCCGATCGAGCACGCGTTCGTACTTGGCGCGCTGTGCGACCGGCAGCGCGGCGAAATCTTCGCGGGCCGACGACGCGGCGGCGTCGCGTCCGTCACCGAACAGGGCCGACGAATAGGTCATCGAACGATCGAGCCACAGCTGGTAGAACGCGTTACCGATGTCGTAGTGCGCGTGGATGTTCTTCTTGCTGCCGGTGCGCGTGTTCCGGCGCATCAGGTGGCGCACGCGATGCAACAGCCGGCCCCACCACTTGCCGTAGATGATCGCCTCGATGGAGTTGCGGTTCGCGACCATCACGTTCATCAGCGCCAGCAGGTCGGGCGTCGACCAGTCGCCTGCGATGTAGGTTTCGCCGAAGCCGATGTCTCCGGTCTTCAGCGCCGCTTCGCAGACCTTCCAGTTGGCCAGCACGATCTCGGCATGCGGCGCGCCCTGGCCGAAGCGTTGCGAGCGGCCGTCCGGGAAGCGGACGGTCAGAGAGCCGATCGACAGCCGTTCCAGCATCTTGACGACGAGGCGGGCCCCCGGAAGGGGGAGCGACAGCGGTGTCTCGTCATAGGCCGATTCCGGGGTGCCCGGATCGAACGGGTTGACGGGATGCACGCCGGACTTCACATCGAACGAGGAGCGGGAACTCATGATCGGGAGACCTCGGCGGTTGGTGGCGCCGGCTTGGAGAAGAAGGGCGCACGCTTCCACAACAGGCGAACGGCTTGCCAGTGGATCCGTGCGATGACACCGAAAGTGAAGAACGGGATGCGGAGGAATGCGGACAGCAATGCGCGGTCCGAGATCGGCTGCAGACGGCCGGACAGGCTCGTCGAGATCAGCGGTTGGCCCGGACTGGCGGCCTGGTCCGCATCGTCGTAGTCGATGCGCGCGACGCTGCGGTCATGCGCGCTGAGAAAGCGGAAGCGGTAACCGCCCGCGACCTTGCAGAACGGCGAGACATGGAAGATCTTCGTCGCCGCGAGTTCTTCGCCGGGCGCGATGCCCCGGCCGTCGCGATGCGCGAGCAGATAGCAATGCCGTTCGCCGAAGGTGTTGTTGATCTCGCAGACGACGGCGCGCAGCGCGCCGTCGCGACGCTGGCAGAACCAGAAGCTGACCGGCTTGAACGTGTAGCCCAGCACGCGCGGGAAGGTGTGCAGCCAGATCTCGCCGTCGGCATCGTGAATGTCCTCGCCCGCGAGCAGGCCGTCGATCCACGCGACCAGCGGCATCGGCCGGTGACGGTCGCCGTGATCGGCATCGTGGAACGACAGCAGATTGAAGCGGTTGTGCGACAGCAGCCGTTGCCCTTCAAGTGCGGCGTCCAGCCGGCGCATCGGCAGCCGGAGGAAGTAGGCCGGATAGTTGAATGCGTTGCGCCTGGGCCGGTGGCGCGTGTGACGCACCTCGCCCACGGCGAGTTGCGCGGGCGCGCGCTCCGCGTTCCACCAGGATGTTTCGGACACGATCTGTTCAGGCCGCAAGTCGCGCCTCCGCGCCCGAAGCGTCGCCGCGATCGACTGCGCGCGCAGCGATCGCCTCGGCCACCTCAAGCCCCGAGCGCAGCCCGTCTTCGTGGAATCCATAACCTGTCCACGCGCCGCAGAACCACACATTGCCGCGTCCTTGCAGGTCGGGAAGGCGCCGCTGCGCGCGGATCGCGCGCGCGTCGAAGACCGGGTGCGCGTAGTCGAATTCGCGCAGGATCGTCGACTCCAATGGACGCTGCACCGGGTTGAGCGAGACGATTACGGGGCGCTCGAACGGCACGGGCTGCAGCCGGTTGATCAGGTAGTGGACGCAGACCGAACGGTCATCGGGCGCCGAAGACGCGATGTCGCACTGGTAGTTCCAGGCGGCCCACGCGGCGGGTCTGCGCGGCAGCACCGTGGCGTCGGTGTGCAGGATGGCGTGATTGGGCTGGTAGCGGACCGCGCCCAGCAGCTCGCGCTCCGTGCCGTCGGCGTCTTCGAGCATCGCCAGCGACTGCTCGCTGTGGCTGGCCAGCACCACGTGGTCGTAGAGCGTCGTGCCGCTCGCGCTGCGCACCGCCACCTTGGTCACCCCACCCGAGCGGGTGCGGGTCACGCCCAGGGCCGGCGTGTCGAGACGCACGTCGTCGAGCGTCGCGACGATGCGCTCGACGTAGTTGCGCGCGCCGCCCTTGACCGTGTACCACTGCGGCCGATCGGCGACCTGCAGCAGGCCGTGATTCGCGCAGAAATTGACGAAGGTGGCCAGCGGGAACTCCCGCATCTGCGCGGTAGAGCACGACCAGATCGCCGCGGCCATCGGCAGCAGGTACCAGTCGCGAAACGACCGTGAATAGTGATGCGCGTCGAGAAATTCGCCGACGGTCCAGGTCTCGAGCGCGGTCTGCGCTTCGCGGGCGAGCGTGGTCGTGTGCCGGTTGAAGCGCAGCAGGTCCGCCAGCATCCGCAGGAAGCGCGGATCGGCCAGGTTGCGTCGCTGGATGAACACCGTATTGAGGTCGTGGCCCGCCCACTCGATGGCGCGCGTTCCCTGCCCGCTCAGGCGGACCGAGAAGGTCATCTCGGACGCCACGGTCTCGACGGCGAGCGCATCGAACAGCTTGACGAGCTGCGGATAGGTTCGATGGTTGAACACGAGGAACCCGGTATCGACCGGATAGCGCATCCCGTCCACCTCGGCGTCTACGGTATGCGTGTGTCCGCCTGCATAGCTGCCTGCTTCGTAGACGGTCACGCGCGGCGCGACCGATCCCTGCACGGGCGCCGCGCCGCAAGGGGCATCGAGCCGACCTCCCTGCAATCGCCAGGCACACGAAAGCCCGGAGATCCCTGCGCCGATGACTGCTATGTCCAAAGGGCACCCTGCCATGAGATTCGATGTATGGGGCCCGCGCAAACCGTGCGGTGGGCACCTGGTGTTATACGCAGTACCGGACGATTCGGTTTCCGGCGCCGACGCGCGCCCGGATGCCCGTCGACCAACGACCGGTGCCGTCAGGACGCGAGGAGTCGCTCGATCTCGGAGACGAAGCGCCGGTCGGTCGGCGAAACGACACTGGCGAAGCTTTGCACCGGCTTGCCCGAACGATCGAGCAGGTACTTGTGGAAATTCCACTCGGGACGCTTGTTCGTCAGGCGCGCCAGGTCGACGTAGAACGGGTTGGCGTTCTTGCCGACGACGGAAGACTTCGTGAACATCGGAAACTTGACCCCGTAGGTGTTGAAGCAGAAGTCGGCGATGTCCTTGTTGGAACCGGTTTCCTGTTCGAAATCGTTCGACGGGAAACCCAGCACCACGAGTCCTTTCGACGCGTACTTGGCATACAGCGCCTCGAGGCCCTCGTACTGGCTCGTGTAGCCGCAGAAGCTGGCCGTGTTCACGACAAGGATCACTTTGCCGGCGTACTGGCACAGCGACTGGTCCGTTTCGTCCTGGAGCTTCTTGAAGTTCTTCTGCAACAGCAGCGGGCAGGCGGCCGGTGCGGAGGCCTGCGCCGCGGGCACCGGGGTCTGCGCCTGCGCGTGTCCCGCGGCAGGCAGGAGCGCGATGGCGAGCGATGCGGAGCACAACAGGGTTCGAAGCGAAGACATGTTCGTCATGGCGAGCGGGCCGGTCATTGGGAAGGAGCGGGACCGCTTGCACCGTCGAACGCGGACAGGGCAGGGCTCCCGACACGGAAGCATCGGACGACGTGTGCAATGCTTCGCCGGGAAGTCTAACCGGAGGCGCCGCTTCCGGTCGCAAAGCGGCGGAGAATGAATCGAGAAAGCGATTTCCGGGGCAACAGGTCGGCGCTGGCCTCCAAGCCCTGCGCGACTTGCGGACGGACCATGACGTGGCGGCGCCGCTGGGCGCTGAACTGGGACGCCGTTCGCCATTGCTGCAATGCGTACCGGCGCCTCAAGGCGACGAGGACAGCCGTGAAGTCGTTGGGCGAGCGCGAATGAGCGTGCCTGCCTCGCGGCTGATCGCCCGATGAGGCGCCTACATCAACCGCATGAGCAACGACGGCCGCGGCTGCCGCTACGACCCGTCGCGTGGATGCCGCCGACAACGACGGAACCGAACGGCTCGCTGGTCCGGTCACCACGCTGTACTGGCACTTCATCGCCCAGCACTGCGACACGCTGGCCGGCAATCCCAGAACCACCATGAGGGTGAAGAGCTTCGACCGCATCGGCGCCGACGAGCGCGTCGCGATCGATGGTCAGGCGGCGCGCACGCTGGACGGTAGCGACGCGCTGTGAGGCCGTCCAGCGCCGCGCGCGTTCAGATCCTGCCCATCACCACCAGGATGATGATGATCAGGACGACGATGCCGATGCCGCCGCTCGGGCCGTAGCCCCAGCTGCGGCTGTAGCCCCAGCTCGGCAACGCGCCGACCAGTATGAGAATCAGGACGATCAACAGGATGGTGCTCAACATGGCGGACTCCGGAAACTGAGGGATGCCGCGCGGACCATCGAGGTCCGACGAACGCGCGGCGTGCCCGCGCATCATCGTCGGGTCAGGCGGGTTTTGGCGCAGAGCGCCGGCCGATTGCGGTGTAGTCCGATGCTGCGTTTCTGCAAGGGCCCATGCATCGGCTCTCTCGCCGCAGTCGCCCTACATCTGCTTGAAGAGGTGGGTATAGGTACGACTCACTTCGAGCTTCTGCGGGTGCCCCGTGACGGTCACGATCTGACGGCCGCGGAAGTCGCGCGTCACCGTCGCGATGGCCTGCGCATTCACCAGTGTCGCGCGGTGGATCTGCCAGAACCGGTCGGGGTCGAGTTCGTCGATCAACTCCTTGATGGGCTTCTTGATCAACGCCTCGAATTGCGCGGTCTGGACGCGCGTGTACTTCTCGTCCGACTGGAAGAACAACACTTCGTCGACCGGGATCAGTCGCAGGCTCTGGCCCACCGAAGCCTGGATCCATTGCAGGCGCGGCGTGGTGGGCCCAGCGCCGCTACCGGGCAGGCCGGTGGCGGTGGCATCGAGACGGGTCGCGAGTCGGGTCAACAACTCGGCCACGTTGGCTCGATCGAGAGACTGGTCCTTCGCGACGGCCGGCACCTGCATGCCGAAGCGCTCGACACGACCCTTGAGCCGCTCGACGGTCTTCGCGAGCCGTTCACGATCCGCCGGCTTGAGCACGTAGTCGATCGCGCCCTGCTCGAAGGCTTCGACGGCGTACTGGTCGTAGGCCGTGATGAACACGATCTGGCAGGTGTTGCCGGCGCGATCGATGATCGCCCGCGCCGCCTCGATGCCCGTCATCCCCGGCATGCGGATGTCGAGGAACGCGAAGTCGGGCTCGTGCGCCTCCACCATCGCCACGGCCTCGCTGCCGTTCTTCGCTTCCGCGACGAACACCAGTTCGGGCCAGGCTTCCGAGAGCCGCGCTCGCAACTGCTCGCGCATGAGGCGCTCGTCGTCGGCGATCACGGCGGTGATCCTGGTTTCGGCGTTCGTACCGTCGACGGACTGGGTCATGCACGCATTCGAAAGGAAGGAATCACTCTTTGGCGTCGCCGCTCAGGAGGCCTTTGCCGACGGCGGAAACGACGACGCAGCGCGGCGCCGGGCGCGGCGGGAAAGTAGAACATACGCGCCGACCAGCAGCAACACGGGGATGATGATCGGCGCAAGGCCGACGGCCAGTGCCACGAGGACCGAGACGGCGACGAACACCAGCACCACCGGCACGACGATGGCCACCGACGCCAGTAGCGCGATGACGATCAGCGCGAAGACGAATGCGCCGACCGCGACGGCGCTGCCCAGCAGGATTACGATCATGGGTCCCTCCAGGGTTTCTCCGTTGATGGTCACCGTCGCCCCGGTCATGGTCCCGGTGGAATGGATGCCCAACGCGATCGCCGCCCCGATGGCGAACAGCAGGGTGACGGCCACGGCGGCTACGAGCAGGAATCGGCGCATGTCGTTCTCCTCGGTTCAGGCGTTGGTCGCGCCACCGGTGCGGCGCGATTGATACGGGACGGTGATGGTCACGCGCGTCCCCAGCGGCGCGCCGTCGACCTGGTTCGCTTCGATGACGAGCCGGGCGCGGTCGCCGTAGAGCAGCTTGAGTCGCTCGCGGATGTTGGTCAGGCCGACGCCGGTCCCCGACGTGCTCGCGCCGCCCGGTGCGAATCCCAGCCCGGTGTCGGCGACGGTCACGTGGAGGTCGCCATGGACGATCTCGGCTTCGACGTCCAGCCGGCCACCCTCGGCCTTCGGTTCGAGGCCGTGCTTGATCGCGTTCTCGACCATCGACTGCAGCATCATCGGAGGGAAGTCGGCCGAGCGAAGGCCCTTCGGCACGTTGAATGCGACCTGCAGCCGCTCCTCCATCCGCACCTTGAGGATCTCCAGGTAAGCACCGACCAGATCGACCTCGCGGCCGAGGTCGGTCGCGTTCTCGCGCATCTGCGGCAGCGCTGCGCGCAGGTACTGGATCAGGTTCTTCTGCATCGTCGACGCGCGGGGCGGATCGGTCTCGATCAGGTGATCGATCGACGCCAGCGTGTTGAACAGAAAGTGCGGCTCGACTTGGGCCTGCATCATCTGCATCTTGGCCTCGGATACCTGCCGCTTCAGGCTCTCCCGCTCGGCCACCTCGGACGCCGATTGCACGGCGACCGCGGCACGTCGCTTGGTGTTCGAGGTGGCCTTCAACACGATCAGGTAGACGAAGCCTACGACGATCGTCGCCTTCAGCAGGCCCCAGATCACGGTGCCGAAGCTGGGTGGCGCGCTGCGGGTCGCGGCGCGGATCTCGTCGCTGATCGCGCTCTGCACTTCGTCTTTCGCGTCCTCGACAGCGGCCTTGACCTGGAGACTCATGTCATCGGCCATCGTCCTGCGGGCGCGCTCGGCATCGAGCGCTGAAGGTTTCGCCCCGGCCATCGCGAGGGCCGCGTCGGCAGAAGCCTTCTGCGTGTCGATGTCCACGGCCTCGACCGGGTTCTCGTCCGCGTCCGCACCCTTGGCCGGCGTCAGGTTCTTGGTTCGGCGTTTCGCGTCCGCCGCCGCGGCTGCGGCATCGAGTCGGGCCGCCTCACCTTCCAGCACGCGCACGCCGTCCTTGTCGATGACGATGCGCTTGCCGTCCTTCTCGAAGACGATGCCGCGCCGTGATGCGATGCTGGCCGCGGCCTTCGGCTCCGTCATCGCGCCGGGGGGCTTGGGCGCATCCGGGGGCACCGGTACGTCCGGAACCGGGATATCGACGGCGCGGGTCTTCTTGCCACCGACCGACGGCTGGATGTGCACGCTCTTGCCGTCCGAGTGGATCGCGATATCGACCGGCTTGCGCCAGGCCGACGGATCGATCCGGACCGCAGGCGTTCCCCAGCCGGTGACGTCGCCGATGATGTTCACGCCGATCAGGACGACGAAGCCCACAAGCGCGAGCAGACGCCACGAGACCGACGTGATCCACTGGGCTGCGCCGCTGTTGAAGATCCGCAGCCGGCGGCCGAACTCGCCCAGGCGCAGCGTGGCGTCGCTCGCGAAGACGCCGAGGTCTTCGGTCCAGTGCTTCTGGCGCGAAGGGTCGTTGCCGTCGGGACGGCGGGGAGATGCGTTCATTGATTCGGTCGTGTCGAAGCGCGCGGCGATTGCGCCGCGCAAGTCCGGCGAGGCACGCCGAACGGAAGCCGAAGCTTAGTGGCTGCCCGCTCCGCGCCGCCCGCGACGCGATACGCGGTGCAATGGCGGGGATGAACTGCGGGGAGCGCGGACCGGCCGGTCGCCCGCCCTGCTCCGGTCAGCGACCGGTGCCCTTGCGGGCGGGCGCCCGGCCGGTCCGGGCCTTCTTCGCGGACGCCTTCGTCGCAGCCTTGCCCGCCGGCGCCTTGGCCGTCGCGTCCGCGTGGACCTTGCGCCCGACGTCCGAGGTCGCAAGGGCAGCCTGCGCGACCTTGGCGAACTGGTCCTGCATGAAGCCGAGCCAGTTGTTGGTGGCGAGGCCGGCCAGCATCGGCGCAACCGTCGGCGCCTCGACCGCGTTCTTCGGCTCGGGCAACGGCGCGGCCGGTTCCGAAGCGGGAGGCGCCTCGGCGGGCGGTTCAGGACGGGCCTTCGCCACGGGCGCGGGCGCAGGAGGGCTCATCGGCCATCCCGCCGGAAGCCCGCCGCTCGCGGACGACGAGGGCGTCTTGACCATCGGCGCGGCGTCGCTCATCGCCGACAACGACTGGATGGCCGAGATCGTGTGGCGCTGGACCTGCAGGCCCTGGATCGTCGCGCGCAGCATGTTGAGGTTGACCTCGAGCCACGACTCGGCGGCGCGCAGGTCGGAGATGCGCTTGTCGAGCTCCTCCACGTCGACGGTGGGCACGAGGAAGCCCGGGAGCGCCGTGCCGCCGGGCAGGCTGCCCCAGAAGTTCTTGACCGCGTCCATGCCGCCGGCGAAGCCCTGTACGAGCGGCGATGCGTTCGGCGTCGAGGCCCCGCCCGCCGCTCCCGGCGAACCGAACAGCAGGAACGGCAGCGCCGTCAGATCGGGCCAGGCGGGTTTGGTCGGATTGCTCATGTCGTCTCCTGTTGCCGCGAGGCTATGATGACGCGGTGCATGGCGCGAAGTGCGAGGCCGGCATGACCGGTGCGCCGCTTGCCCCTGCGTGACGGCACGCCGACGAGTATGACAGCGAGGTGCCCGCATCGGCGAGCAGATGGGTCGCCGCACCGGGCCCCTTGCAACTGCACGACACCGGCCGGCGTTCGGTCGCTCCGCCTCTCCCACCGCCATGGCATCGGTCATCGACCCGTCGTCCCCGCAACGTCGCATGGAACCGCGCAGGACCAGGAAGGGGTACGGGCGCTGGATCCTGATCGGCGTCGTCTCGATGCTCATCCACCTCGGCTTGCTGGACGCGTTGCCGACCTGGACGATCGAGTCGAACGAGCCGGAACAGAGCGAGGTGCTCCGCGCCACGCTGATGCCGCCGATCCGGGCGACCGAAATGCCGGTCCAGCCGTCACCGCCACCC
>JBBRRW010000033.1:0-19333 GCA_038245975.1 Burkholderiales bacterium | reverse complement strand
GCGCGCCGCGGCCGAAGGCGCCAACGTGGCGATCGCCGCGAAGACCGTCGACGAGAATCCGAAGCTGCCGGGCACCATCCACACCGCGGCCGCGGAGATCGAGGCGGCTGGTGGCCACGCCCTCGCGCTGCAGGCCGACATCCGCGACGAGGCCTCGGTGGTCGACGCGATGCAGAAGACGGCCGAGCGCTTCGGCGGCATCGACATCCTGGTCAACAACGCCAGCGCCATCAGTCTCACCGGCACCGAAGCGACACCGATGAAGCGCTTCGACCTGATGTTCGGCGTCAACGTGCGCGGCACCTTCGTGTGCACGCGGACGGCGCTGCCGTGGCTCAGGCAGTCGGCCGCGGCCGGCCGCAACCCGCACGTGCTGACGCTGTCGCCGCCGCTGAACATGGACCCGAAGTGGTTCGGCCCGCACGTGGCCTACACGATGGCCAAGTACGGCATGAGCATGTGCGTGCTCGGCCACGCCGAGGAGTTCAGGCCCTACGGCATCTCGGTCAACGCGCTGTGGCCGCGCACGCTGATCGCCACCGCGGCGATCCAGATGATCCCCGGCGTGAAGGCCGAGATGGGGCGCAAGCCGGAGATCCTCGCCGACGCGGCAGCGTTGATCTTCGCGTCGAGCGGTGAGACCGGACACTTCTACATCGACGACGAGTTGCTCGCGTCGCACGGCATCACCGACCTCGGAAAGTATGCCGTCGTGCCCGGCAGCAAGGACCTGATGCTCGACCTGTTCCTCTGAGGATCGCGGGGTTCGGTGCCAGCACGGCGACGGTGCCTATTGGCGGGCATGGACTCGCTGGCTGCCCTTCACGCGTTACGCTTCACGCATCGACGTCATGGTCAACTCCACCGCTGCCGCAATCGACAGCAGCGTCCGGTCATACAGAGCCGGGCCGAACAGCATCAGCCCGACCGGCGCCTCCCCGTGGCGATGGACCGGCAGGGTTACGGCGCAACCGTCGAGCGCGTTGACGATCGACGGGTTGCGCAGAACGGCGAGATTCGTTTCGTTGAAACGAGCGTCGTCGGTCAACAGCCGCGCGAGCGGTGGAGGTACGCGCCCGACCGTCGGCGCGATCCAGGCGTCGTAGCCTTCGAAGGCGGCCTCGAACGTCGCGATCAACCGCAGCCTAGCAGCGCGCGCGTCGAGATAGTCGGCGGCGCTGACCGACGCACCGCTCCGGATGCGCGCCGCGACGCGCGGGTCGTAGCCCCGGTCGCTGATCTCGAGGGCCGCGCGATGCGTGCGCCAGGCCTCGGCGGCCGAGAAAATGCCCTTGCTCCGCAAGACGGCTTCCTCGAGTGCGGGAAAGCGCAGCGGAACGATTGTGACGCCTGCCGATGCGAGCCGGCCGACCGCGCGTTCAACATCGCGAGCGACCGCCTCGTCGAGCTCGTCGACCACGATGGATTGGAGAGATGCGATGCGCAGTCCGTGCAGCGGACGTTCGACCAGAGCGACCGCCGGTTCGCCGGACAGCACCGCGTCGATCCGTGCGCAGCAGTCGACCGTCGTTGCCAGCGGCCCGATCGAGTCGAGCGTCGTCGACAGCGGGAAGCAACCGGTAGTCGGCACCCGTCGCGCGGTGGGCTTGAAGCCGACGAGCCCGTTGAACGCAGCCGGGATTCGCACCGAGCCGCCGGTGTCCGTCCCGATCGCGGCAACCGCCATACCCTCGGCCACGCTGATCGCGGCACCGGACGACGAGCCGCCGGGCGCCCGGCCGCGTCCATCGTCATGCGCGCGATCCCACACGCAGCGGGGCGTACCGTCGTGCGGATTCAGACCGAGTCCCGAATACGCAAACTCACTCATCGTCGTGCGGCCGATCAGCACGGCACCCGCAGACCTCAAGCGGGCAACGATCGCGGCGTCGGCCGTGGCGACTGGCGCGTGGTCGCGCGAACGGGAACCTGCGCGAGTCGTCTCGCCGGACACGTCGAAGAGATCCTTGATCGATAGGGGCAGTCCGGCCAGCGGCCCTGGCGGAACGCCGGCGGAACGAACCCCGTCCGACGCCGCAGCGACGGCACGTGCCTGAGCGTCGTAGACCCGCGTGAAGGTGCGCGAGCCATCGCCGGCAGGGTCCGCGATTGCGAAGAGCGCACGCTCGGTCAATGCCGCTGCGGACGTCCGTCCCTGCGCGAGATCGTCGACCAGGCGGCCGATCGGCGCGAATGGCTCGTTCATCGGTCGAGCGGCGGCAACGGCCTCGGCTTGCGCTCGTCGTCGGTCGCGACGTAGGTCAGCGTGGCCTCGGTGACCTTGACGATTTCGGCATCGCGCCGGTTGCGCTCCGCGAAGACCTCGACCTTGACCGTCACCGACGTCGTGCCCGTCCTGACGATCTCGGCGTAGAACGACAGCAGGTCACCGACCAGCACCGGGTTCTTGAAGACGAACGAGTTGACGGCCACCGTGGCGACGCGGCCGTTCGCACGACGGGCCGCGGGCTGAGCGCCGGCCACGTCCACCTGCGCCATGATCCAGCCGCCGAACACGTCGCCGTGGATGTTGGCGTCGGACGGCATCGGCACGACGCGCAACGTGGGCATCTTGGCCGGCAGGCCGGGGCGTTCGGGTTGCAGGAGATCGGTCATCGTGGATGGGGCGGGGACTGAGGTGAAGGACCGCGGGCGATCCTTGCAAAAGGGGTGAAGACCGCAATTGTAGGAAGATCGTGAGTCGGGCTGCAGGATTTCTGGCCCGACCCGACCGCAGTGCCCTCCCCGACCCATTCGCCATGCGTCATCACGGACCCTCGACCCTCCCGCCCGCCGAAGCACCCAGGCGCTCGCGCTCCGAATGGGGCGTGATCAAATCGCTGTTCCCCTACCTGTGGGACTTCAAGGGCCGCGTGGTGCTGGCGCTCGCCTGCCTGATCGCCGCCAAGTTCGGCAACGTCGGCGTGCCGCTGGTGCTCAAGCACATCGTCGACGCACTGTCGATCAAGCCCGGCGATCCGCGTGCGGTACTGGTACTGCCGGTGGCGCTGCTGGTCGCCTACGGTGCGCTGCGACTGACGACCACCACCTTCACCGAACTGCGCGAACTGGTCTTCGCGAAGGTCACGCAGCGCGCCGTCCGCAACGTAGCCCTGAAGGTCTTCGGCCACCTGCACGCGCTGTCGCTGCGCTTCCACCTCGAACGTCAGACCGGCGGCATGACGCGCGACATCGAGCGCGGCAGCCGCGGCATCTCGTCGCTGGTCAGCATGTCGCTGTACAGCATCCTGCCGACACTGGTGGAGCTGTCCCTGGTGCTCGGCATTCTCGCGACCCGCTACGACAAGTGGTTCACGATCATCACGGCCGTGGCGCTGGTGGTCTACATCGGCTTCACGATCGTCGTCACCGAATGGCGCACGCACTTTCGCCGCACGATGAACGAGCTGGATTCGAAGGCCAACGTCAAGGCCATCGACTCGCTGCTGAACTACGAGACCGTCAAGTACTTCAACAACGAGGGCTTCGAGACGCGCCGCTACGACGAGAGCATGCAGCGCTGGGAGCAGGCGGCCGTCAAGTCGCAGACCTCGCTGTCGCTGCTCAACGTCGGCCAGTCGGCGCTGATCGCCACCGCGGTCACGCTGATCATCTGGCGCGCGACGGTCGGCGTGATCGACGGTTCGATGACCCTCGGCGACCTGGTGCTGGTCAACGCCTTCATGATCCAGTTGTACATCCCGCTGAACTTCCTCGGCGTGATCTACCGCGAGATCAAGCAGAGCGTGGCCGACGTCGACCGCATGTTCACGCTGCTCGACCAGAACCGCGAGGTCGCCGACGACGTCGACGCGCCGCCGCTGATGCTCGCGCCGCTGTTGCCGGCCGACGCGCTGGGGATGCTGACACGACCGGTACCTGCACCGGCCGTGCGCTTCGCGCACGTGGACTTCGGCTACGACGCGAAGCGCCAGATCCTGTTCGACGTGGACTTCGAGATCGGCGCCGGCCAGACGGTCGCGGTGGTCGGGCCGAGCGGCTCGGGCAAGTCCACGCTGGCACGGCTGATGTTCCGCTTCTACGACGTCACCGACGGCGCGATCACCATCGCCGGCCAGGACATCCGCCGCGTCACGCAGTCGTCGCTGCGCGCGGCGATCGGCATCGTGCCGCAGGACACGGTGCTGTTCAACGACTCGATCGGCTACAACATCGGCTACGGGCGCGCCGGCGGCATCGACGCCACGACGCAGCGCGAGATCGAGGCGGCGGCCAAGGCGGCCTACATCCACGACTTCGTGAAGGTGCTGCCCGACGGCTACGACACGACGGTCGGCGAGCGTGGCCTGAAGCTGTCCGGCGGCGAGAAGCAGCGCGTCGCGATCGCCCGCACGCTGCTGAAGAACCCGGCCATCCTGATCTTCGACGAAGCGACGTCGGCGCTCGACTCGAAGGCCGAGCTCGCGATCCAGGCCGAACTGCGCGCCATCGCCGCCGATCACACGGCGCTGGTGATCGCGCACCGGCTGTCGACCATCGTCGACGCCGACCAGATCCTGGTGTTGGAGGCCGGTCGCATCGTCGAGCGCGGGCAGCATCGCGAGCTGGTCGCACGCGGCGGCGTCTACGCGAAGATGTGGGCGCGGCAGCAGGCGGACCAGCGCGGGGCGGGGCGCGAAGACCCGGTCGCGCAGTTCGAGCTCGCGTCGTAGTTCGCCAGAGCTGCGATCAGGTGTCGGTGCCGCGCGGGACCTCGGCTGCGCCATGTTCCATCTGCGCGATCATGGCCGCGGCATTCGCCACCATATCTTTCGGCGCACCGGGCGTTGCGATGATCGCGTCGTAGCCCGCGCGTGCGTCGTCGAAGAGGCCTTCCCTCGCGTGTGTCAAGGAGCGGTTGAAGAGCGCCCGCGCGATGTCCTCGACCGTTGCGTCTCGCATGCCGATCACGCGGTTCCAGTCGGCGATCGCATCGTCGACCCTGCCTGTGCCGGCCAGCAGGACGCTGCGCTTGGCGAGTGCCTTCAGGACGGTACCGGACGGCGCACCCGGCAGCGCGAGCAGCGCGTCGAAGTCGGCGATGGCACAAGCATCCTTGGCGCGCGCCCGGGCGATGCCGCGATTGAACAGCGCACTCGCGGCCTCGGCAGCAGGCGCGTCGGACATCGCGATCAACGCATCGAAGTCGACGCCCCCTCCGTCCGGATCGCCGCAGCTCACCTTCGACGCACCACGGCCGAGGCGCGCTTTCGCGATCGCCGTGCCCGGTGCGTCGGGCATCCCGATCACCGCGCCGAAGTCCGACTGCGCGCCGATGGGATCACCGGCCCGCGCCTTCGCGTAGCCCCGGTTGATCAATGCGATGGCGGCCATCGGCGACAAGCCGTCGCGACTCTTCCTGCGCAGCAACCAGGCATCGAGGCCCGGATCCATCGCCGACTCGATCTCGCCGAATGCCGTCCGCGCGGCCGACACCAGCTGCCAGGCATCCGAGGCCTCGTCGAGCACCGTCCGGTCGCACGCGACCATCAGGTCCAGGAACGGTCGGCTCGCTTCGTCGACCCCGGTGACGCGGAGCGCGCAGGCGCCGATGGCGGCTTCGGCCTCGCGCCGCAGCAGGCGCGCGCGTTCCTGGCGGAACCAGCGTTGCGCCGCCACGTGGCGGGTGTCGTGGCCGAACGTCGGAGACGGTTCGTCGGACAGCACGCCGGCATCGGTCAGATGGTCGATCGTGTCCGGTGCCGTGTCGCCGGCGCTGTCGATCCAGACGGGAGCGCGCGCCGCATCGAGTCGCAGGAACGACGCGAGCCGCGCGGCGAGCCGTAGCGCCGGCGGATCGAGCGCCGCGAGCAGGCCCGCCAGGTCGGCATAGCGGTTCTGCTGCGCGTCGGCGGCGCGGTCGCGCAGGTCTGCCTCGCGCTGCATCGTCGTCGACAGGTTCGGGCTCTGCCAGTCCGCGAGCACGCCCGGATAACCGTCGATCATCGCGAGGATCGCGGCGTCGTCGACCTCCTTCGTCGCGTGGACGTTCGCGCGCAGGCTCCCCAGCAGCCGGGCCCGCTCGATCGGCGCGTCCAGCGCCATGCCACCGAGTTCGACCAGTCGGTTGATCGCCGGCGAATGGCTGACGAGCGATCGCGCCGCCTTCATCGCCTCGGAGGACCCGCTGTCGGCCTGCGCGTCGAGCGGATGACGCACCAACAGGTAGACGTGCAGCGGACCCCAGTCGTCGATGTGACGCTGGAAGCCGTCGAGCAGCTGACGGTCCGCTTCGACGGTGGCCGAATGCTCCCAGCCGTCGAGGATCAGCACCGTCGGACGATCGCCCAGGCGCGCGACCAGAGTTGTGATGGCCCTTGCCTGTTCGTACTCCAGCGGCTTCAGCGCAAGCCCCGCGGTGCGCAGGTCATCTTCAGTATGGCCGAGGCCTTCGAGGACGCGGATGATCCCTCCGACGCCCGGCACACCGAGCGACTTCAGCGGCTCGAAGATCGCCGACGCCGTCCTGCCGACCTTGCCGATCAGGCCGTCCTTGTGGCGGTCCCAGAGGCTCGCCGCCTGGTCGGCGAACGTGCTCTGCCGCAACCATCGGCCATACAGGTCGGATACCGCCCTGAGGACGTGGCTCTCGCCACCCGTTGCCTCGTGATAACCGACCAGCGTTTGCGATCCACCCAGCCGCCGCGCGAGTTCCTGGGCGACCCAGGTCTTGCCCATCCGCGCGCGGCCGGTGACAGCGGTGATGCCCGGAAGGCTTGCCCGCTCGACGAGACGGACGACATCGGCATCCCGACCGAAGAGGCGATCCTGGCGGTCGGGGAAGATTGATTCCAAGGAGCCTCGACAATCGGTTCGATACGACATGAATGGAGTGGCCAACATGCAGCGAATCGCCGGAACGTGCAAGTCCCGATGGCGCCGTCCGGATGGCGCGTGCGATCGCGACGTGTGGTGGGGGCTGCCGCGAATCCTGCGTACAAACCCTCAGTGGAAAGCGCTACACCCTTTCGCTACACTGCCCAGTCGCCCTTGACCGGCTTTCCTCACAGGAGTTGTTCCATGAATTTCCCCCGCATCGCACTCTGCCTCGCCGGACTGGGCTTCATCGCCGCCGGCGCGGCCGCACAGGCGCAAGCGCTCGACGGCACCCTGAAGAAGATCGCTGAGACCAAGACCATCACCCTCGGCACCCGTGATTCCTCCATCGGGTTCTCGTACCTCGACGGCAACCAGAAGCCGATCGGCTACAGCATGGACATCTGCAACAAGATCGTCGATGCGATCAAGGCCCAGCTGAAGCTTCCCGACCTCAAGGTCGAGACGGTCGGCGTCACATCGCAGAACCGCATCCCGCTGGTCCAGGGCGGCACCGTCGACATGGAATGCGGCTCGACGACCAACACGTTCGACCGCGCGAAGCAGGTCGCCTTCTCGCCGGACATCTTCCGCTACAGCGTGCGAATGGTCGTGCGCGCCGACTCGGGCATCAAGAAGTTCGCCGACCTGGACGGCAAGACGATCGTGACCACCGCCGGCACGACGTCCGACGCACTGATCAAGAGCAACGAGCGCACCAAGAACATCTCGGCGAAGAACGCCTATGGCAAGGACCACAGCGACAGCTTCCTGCAGGTCGAGAGCGGTCGCGCCGCCGCTTTCGTGATGGACGACATCCTGCTCGCGGGCCTGGTCGCCAACTCGAAGAACCCGGCCGAGTTCGCCGTCGTGGGCGAGCCGCTCAAGACCGAGAACTACGCGATCATGTTCCGCAAGGACGACCCGCAGATGAAGGCCATCGTCGACAAGACCGTGATCGGGATGTTCAACTCGGGCGAGATCGAGAAGCTCTACACGAAGTGGCTGCTGACCCCGATCCCGCCGCGCAACATCACGATCAACTACCCGCTGTCGGCCGAAACGCGCGACGCGTGGAAGAACCCGACCGACAAGGGCGTCTGATCGGCATGACCCAAGGGAGCGCAAGCTCCCTTTCTCTTTCTGCCGGCGCGAGGGCGGCGGATTGAATCGCCCCGTCGCCGGCTCCAGCGCACGCCTTGAGGGAGGTCGCCGGATATCCGGCGGTGACGCATGAAGTACCACTGGGACTGGACATTCTTCTTCGCGCAGACCGACGACGGCCTGCGCTACTGGCAGTGGATCCTGTCGGGCCTGGGCTGGACCATCGCCGTCGGCCTCGGCGCGCTGATCGTCGCGCTGCTGCTGGGCTCGATCCTCGGCGTGATGCGGACCACGCAGAGCAGGGCGCTGGTGTTCATCGGCGACCTGTACATCGACATCTTCCGCAACATCCCGTTGATCGTTCAGCTGTTCCTGTGGTTCTTCGTGCTGCCCGAGCTCCTGCCCAAGAGCGCAGGCGACTTCATGAAGCAGCAGTTGCCCGACTGGGTCATCGCGATCGGCGGCCTCGGCCTGTTCACGGCCGCGCGGATCTCGGAGCAGGTCAAGTCCGGCATCAACACGCTGTCGCGCGGACAGCGCTTCGCCGGTCTCGCCGTCGGCCTCACCGAGTGGCAGACCTATCGCTACGTGCGGCTGCCGATGGCGTTCCGCATCATCATCCCGACGCTGACATCGGAGTGCATGAACGTCTTCAAGAACTCGGCGGTCACCTACGCGGTCGGCATGCTGGAGCTGTACTTCCAGTACAAACAGATCATCGAGAAGACGTCGCAGGTGTTCGAGATCACGATCGTCACGATCGTCATCTACACGACGCTGGCGATGACCATCAACCGCATCATGGCGTTCATCGAGCGTCGCTCGGCGGTGCCCGGCTACATCACGGGCGGCGGCAAATGAGCGGCTTCGACTGGAACGAGATCTGGTCCAACTGGCAGTTCCTGGCCCACGGACTGCAATACACCTTCCAGGTCACGGTGGTCGGCACGATCGGCGGCGTGCTGCTCGGCACGTTGCTGGCGCTGATGCGGCTGTCGCCGATCAAGCCGCTGTCGCTGCTCGCGGCCGCCTACGTCAACCTGTTCCGCTCGATCCCGCTGGTGTTCGTGCTGCTGGCGTTCTACCTGATCGCACCGATCCTGATCGGCTTCGTCACCGGACGGCCGCAGCCGGTCGGCGCCGATCGTTCGGCCTACTACACGTTCACGATCTTCGAGGCGGCGTTCTTCTCCGAGATCATGCGGTCGGGCATCCAGTCGATCCCGCGCGGGCAGGTCGGTGCGGGCTATGCGATGGGCTTCACCTACAGCCAGGTGATGAAACTGATCGTGCTGCCCCAGGCGTTCCGCAACATGCTGCCGGTGCTGCTGACGCAGACCATCGTGCTGTTCCAGGACGTGTCGCTGGTCTACGCGATCGGCGCGACCGACTTCTTCGGCGCCGCCGACAAGATCAGCAACCGCGACTTCCGACCGACCGAGATGTACCTCACGGTCGCCGTCGTCTATCTCATCATCTGTTTCTCGCTGTCGAGGCTCGTCAAGATGCTGCAGAAGAAGGTCGCGATCATCCGCTGAGCAGGCCCCCGACCTCCCCGAACGCCAACGTCGTCACACCGCAGGACAAGTTCTTATGCCAATGATCGAAATCAAGGACGTGAGCAAGTGGTACGGCACGTTCCAGGTCCTGACCGACTGCACGACCAAGGTCGAGAAGGGTGAAGTCATCGTCGTCTGTGGCCCGTCGGGCTCCGGCAAGTCGACGCTGATCAAGACCGTCAACGCGCTCGAGCCTTTCCAGAAGGGCGACATCGTCGTCGACGGCACGTCGCTGACGGCCAAGGGCACGAACCTGCCGAAGGTGCGGGCCCGCGTCGGCATGGTGTTCCAGAATTTCGAACTCTTCCCGCACATGACGATCGAGCAGAACCTCACGATCGCGCAGGTCAAGGTGCTGGGCCGCTCGCAGTCCGAGGCGAGCGCCAAGGGACTCAAGTATCTCGACCGCGTCGGCCTGATCGCGCAGAAGGCCAAGTTCCCCGGTCAGCTGTCCGGCGGCCAACAGCAGCGCGTCGCCATCGCGCGCGCGCTGTCGATGGACCCGATCGCGATGCTGTTCGACGAGCCCACGTCGGCACTCGACCCCGAGATGGTCAACGAGGTGCTCGACGTGATGGTGTCGCTGGCCGCCGAGGGCATGACGATGATGGTCGTCACGCACGAGATGGGCTTCGCGCGCAAGGTCGCGAACCGCGTGATCTTCATGGACAAGGGCCTCATCGTCGAGGACTGCTCGAACGACGAGTTCTTCAACTCGAACCGGTCGGAGCGCGCGCAGCTGTTCCTGTCGAAGATCCTGTCGCACTGAACGTCGCACGCGGCGGCACCGTTGCGTAGCACCGGCGGTTCGCTGCGTCGACGATGACCGCCCGCGACGCCGGAATCCGCCTCAACCGAACGGCGACACCCCGATCAGCCAGCGATGCAGGCCGAGCAGGAACGCCGCGTACACGACCAGGCCACCGACGATCGCGATCACGTCGTTCATCGGTCGCGTCGGCAGCGCCGGCGGCTCGTGGGCCAGCGCGGCGGGTCGGCGCTTGAGCGAGATGCGGTCGACCACCGCCCACGCGAGGAAGGCCACGAACAGGATCACGTCCGCCACGGACCCGTTGGCCAGCAGGTGGGCCGTCGCCCAGATCTTCACGGCGAGCAGCATCGGATGCTTCGTGGCGCGGCTGATCCGGCCGTGCAGCGATGCGGCGAACAGCAGCGGGAAGACCGGCACCATCAGCAGCAGCGCGAAGTGGCGCAGCGCTACCGGTGGCACGTAGAGGATGCCGCCGGTCTGGCGGGCCTGGCCGTAGCCGTAGACCAGCAGCACGAGGCCGATCAGCGAAACCACGGAATACACGCCCTTCCACGCGCGCTCGCCGCGCAGCGCGACCTGCTGCATGCGCCAGCGCGGCGCGACGATGGAGACCGAATGCACGCCCAGGAACAGCACCAGGCCCAGGATGAATAGAAACATGGCTCGCCTCCGGCGACGCAGTCGATCGGTCGGTCCGGCAGGGACCTGTGTCGATCGGCCTCGATTCTAGATCGGCCGGGTGTCAGCCGACGACACGGCATAATCGGCAGCCCCGCCAACCGACCTCTTCCGATGACCCCACTCGACGGCCGCCCGCTCGTTCGCGCCAGCTTCGACGCCGCGCTGGCCGCGGCGGACCCGCTCGGCGCGGTCCCCTTCATCGCGGACCATCTGCCGGCGAGGCCGAAGGGACGCGTGCTCGTCGTCGGCGGCGGCAAGGCCGCGGCCAGCATGGCGCTCGCGGTCGAACGCGCGTGGCCCGACGTGCCGCTGTCGGGCATCGTCGTGACGCGCTACGCACACGGCCTGGCCACCGCGCACATCGAGGTCGTCGAAGCCGGCCATCCGGTCCCCGACGAAGCCGGTGAAGGTGCCGCCGCCCGCATGCTGGAACTGGTCGCGACGCTGACGCCCGACGACCTGCTGCTCGCGCTGATCTCGGGTGGCGGCTCGAGCCTGATGTCGTCGCCGGCACCGGGCCTGTCGATGGATCACCTGAAGCTGCTCAACCGCGCGCTGCTCGCGTCGGGCGCGCCCATCACCGCGATGAACATGGTCCGCAAGCACTGCTCGGCGATCGCCGGCGGACGGCTCGCCGAGGCCGCGGCCCGACAGGGTGCGACGGTGGTGGCGCTGATCGTCTCGGACGTCACCGGCGACGACCCTTCCGCGATCGCGTCGGGCCCGTGCACGCCGGACCCGAGTACCTTCAGGGACGCGCTCGACGTGGTCGAGCGCTATCGCATCGACCTGCCGTACGCGATCCGCAATCACCTGCAGCGCGGCGTCGACGGCGCGATCGGCGAGACGCCGAAGCCCGGCCATCCCGCGTTCGATCGCGTCACCAACCACGTCGTCGCGACCGCACACGCCAGCCTCGATGCGGCCGCCGCCTACTTCCGTTCGCAGGGTATCGCGGCCGCGGTGCTCGGCGACACGGTCACTGGCGAAGCACGCGAGGTGGCCAAGGTCTACGCGGCACTGGCGCGCGAAGTGCGCCAGCACGGCCAGCCGTGGGGGCCGCCGGTTGCACTGATCTCGGGCGGCGAGTGCGAGGTCGTGCTGCCGCCGCTCAACCCGCGCGAGAAGAACTCGGTCAAGGCGCGGGGCGGTCGCTGCAGCGAGTTCCTGCTGTCGCTGGCGATCGCGCTCGACGGGCTGCAGAACACCTATGCGCTCGCCTGCGACACCGACGGCATCGACGGCTCCGAAGACAACGCCGGCGCGCTGCTCGCGCCGGACACGCTGCGCCGCGCACAGGCCGCCGGCGTAAACGCGCAGCAGAAGCTCGACGCCCACGATGCGTGGGGCTACTTCGACGCGGTCGGCGACCTTGTCGTGACCGGACCGACGCGGACCAACGTCAACGACTACCGCGTGATCCTGATCCTGTAGCCGCAGGCGGCAGCGCCGCGCCAATCACCTCCCGACCCGCATGGATACCCTCACACTCACCCGTCCCGACGACTGGCACCTGCACCTGCGTGACGGCGCTGCGCTGCGCGCGGTGCTGCCGTACACCGCGAAGCAGTTCGCGCGCGCGATCGTGATGCCCAACCTGAAGCCACCGGTCACGACGGTCGCGGCGGCGGCGGCGTACCGCGACCGTATCGTCGCCGCGCTGCCCGACGGGATGACATTCACGCCGCTGATGACGCTGTATCTCACCGATGCCACATCGCCCGACGAGGTCCGCCGCGCGAAGGACAGCGGCTTCATCCACGGCATCAAGCTCTATCCGGCGGGTGCCACGACCCACTCGTCGGCAGGCGTGACCAACCTGCGCAATTGCTGGCCGGCGCTCGAGACGATGCAGGTGGTCGGCATGCCGCTGCTGATCCACGGCGAAGTCACCGATCCGGCGGTGGACCTGTTCGACCGCGAGCGCGTGTTCATCGACGAGCAGCTGATCCCGCTGCGCGCCGCGTTCCCCAGCCTGCGCGTGGTGTTCGAGCACATCACCACGCGCGAGGCGGCCGACTACGTCACCGACTGTTGCGGTCGCGACGCATTGATGACCCAGACGCTGGCCGCCACCATCACCGCGCATCACCTGCTGTACAGCCGCAACGCACTCTTCACCGGGGGCCTGCGTCCGCACTGGTACTGCCTGCCGGTGCTCAAGCGCGAGCCGCATCGACTGGCGCTGGTCGACGCAGCGACCTCGGGCCGGCCGTGCTTCTTCCTCGGGACCGACAGCGCGCCGCACGCGCGCCATGCGAAGGAAAGCGCATGCTGCGGCGCCGGTTCCTTCACCGCGTTCCATGCGATCGAGCTGTATGCCGAGGCCTTCGACAGGGCGGGCCGGCTCGCTCGCCTGGAGGCCTTCGCGAGCTTCTTCGGTGCGGACTTCTACGGACTGGCCCGCAACGCGGAGCACATCACGCTGCAACGCTCGCCGTGGACCATCCCGGCGAGCGTCGTCTTCGGCGACGACGAGCTGGTGCCGCTCGATGCGGGCTCGTCGCTGCAGTGGCGGCTCGCGGCCTGACGCGAACGCTCGCGGCCCTGGCCGCGAGCGGTGAGGACGGCACCGTCGATCACGACCCGGCGAGCGACGACGCCCGGCACGTATCGACGGCGCGCCGATAGCGTTCGGCGCGGGTCAGCGCCTCGTTCATGTCCAGCTGATACACCATCCGCGTCCGCATGACGAAGCGGTGCAGCGGCACCATGCCTTCGTCGGCCTTGGCCGCGAGCCGCGCATCGAGCGTGGCCGGGTTGGTCGATGGGCAGGTCGCGACACTCGCCGCATGGGCCGGCTTGCCGGCGCCCAGCAGCAACGGGACAACGACCACGCAGCTTTGCAGAAGACCGACGATCATTCGCTTGTAGACGGGGTTCATGATGTTCTCCTTGGTCGGCGTAACCGTCCGCGGCGCGGACGTGTTGCGGTACGAGCAAGGTAGAAGAGCGCGGACCGGAAGTCGTGATCAGCAATGCACGGAAATGCTGTGCACGATTCACATCGACACTAAGCCGGTGGCGCGGGCAGCAGCATCGACGGCGTGATGATCCGTGGGTCGGCCATCAGCACGATCAGTGCGGGCAGCGCCTGCGCATCGATGAATGCCAGCGCGCGTTCGAGCGCGGGGCCGAAGGCGGCGGTCGTCTCGACCTTCAGCCCCAGCGCGCCGTGGCTCGCGGCCAGCGCCGCGAAATCCGGATTGACCAGCACCGTCCCCGATACGCGGCCCGGAAAGGTCCGCTGCTGATGCATGCGGATCGTGCCGTACATGCCGTTGTCGACGACGACGAACAGGACGCCGGCGCGTTCCTGCACGGCGGTCGCGAGCTCCTGGCCGGTCATCATGAAGTCGCCGTCGCCGGCGAGCACGACGACGCGGCGACCGGGTGCGATCAGCTTCGCGGCGATGCCCGCCGGCACGCCGTAGCCCATCGCGCCGGAGGTGGGCGCGAGCTGCGTGCGAAAGCCCGCGTAGCGATGGAAGCGATGGCCCCAGGTCGCGAAGTTGCCGGCGCCGTTGGCCAGGATGAAGTCGGCCGGCAGGCGCGCTTCGAGTTGCCTGACGACCTGCCAGAAGTTGATCGCCGCAGGGCGTTCGCGAAACACCGCTGGCTCGGCCTGCCACTGCGCGTAGGCATCGCGCGCAGCCGCGACTTCGTGAAGACGCGCGCGGCGCCGCTCCGCGTCGATCGCCGACGGCAGGGAACGCAGCGCGGCGGCCGTCTCGCGCAGGCCGGCGTTGATCGGCAGCGTGGCCTGATAGACCCGCCCATGCTCCTCGGGGTCGGGATGCACGTGGACCAGCGGCTGCACGGGCACCGGCGCGTCGAGCAGCGTGTAGCCCGACGTGGTCATCTCGCCCAGCCGCGCCCCGAGCGCGATCACGAGGTCGGCCGCACGGATGCGCGCGGCCAGCGCCGGATTGATGCCGATGCCCACGTCGCCGGCATAGTGCGCGTGCCGGTTGTCGAACAGGTCCTGGAAACGAAACGCGCAGGCCACCGGCACCGCGTGCGACCCGGCGAAGGCTTCGAGATCGGCACAGGCCTGCGCGTCCCAGCCCGAGCCCCCCACGATCACGATGGGCCGGCTGCTCGCGTCGAGCAGCGTGGCCAGACGATCGAGGTCACGCGTCGATGGCGAGCCCTGCACCGGTCGGTAAGGCAAGGCATCGGGGACCGAGGCCACCGCATCGAGCATGTCCTCCGGCAGCGCGAGCACCACCGGCCCCTGCCGGCCGCTGGTGGCGGTGGCGAACGCGCGCGCGACGTACTCGGGCACGCGGTCGGCGCGATCGATCTGCGCGACCCACTTGGTCATCGGACCGAACATGCGGCGATAGTCGACCTCCTGGAAGGCCTCGCGCTCGACGAAGTCGTTGCCCACCTGGCCGACGAACAGAATCATCGGCGTGGAATCCTGGAACGCGGTGTGCAGGCCGATCGCCGCGTTGCAGGCCCCGGGGCCGCGGGTCACGAACGCGATGCCGGGCCGACCGGTCAGCTTGCCGGCGGCCTCGGCCATGAACGCGCTGCCGGACTCGTGGCGGTTGACGACCAGGCGGATGCGATCGGACACGTCGTACAGCGCGTCGAGCACCGCGAGGTAGCTCTCGCCGGGCACGCAGAAGACGTGGTCGGCGCCGTGGATCAGCAGTTGATCGACGAGGATGCGGGCGCCGGTACGGTGTTTGTGTTCTTCGATCATGGTGCGCTGCAGGTGGCTCCTCGACGGGAGAAGGAGCAGTTCGGCGATGTCGCTTAGAATCTCTCCCGCAAAGCGAGCCAGGCAGTCGCTGCCCTCGTCACCGGGGGGAGAGGAAAGTCCGGACTCCACAAAGCAGCGTAGCAGGTAACCCCTGCCCGTCGTGAGACGCGGATCAGAGCAACAGAGACGAGTCTGGACGAAGGAAGCGCCGCGCGAGCGGCGCTTTCAAAGTCTCGATCGACAGAAAGAGCTGAAGAAGCCGCGCAAGCGGATTCTTCAAAGTCTCGATCGACAGAAAGAGACCTGGCATCGGACGGGTGGCGCGCCGCAAGGCGCGACCCCTGGACGAAACGCCAGTTTCGTCCAGGGTGAAACGGGCAATCTCTACGCGGAGCAACGTCAAATAGGCACGCATCGACCCTGCTCGGCGAGCGTGCGGGTAGACGGCTTGAACCCCGTCGCGAGACGGGGTCTAGAGGAATGACTGTCTGGGCGCTCACGACCCGCGAGGGCAGTGGGCGCCGACACAGAATCCGGCTTATCGGCTCGCTTTGCTTTTTCCATGCAGGTGCCGCGGCGTCACGAGGCGCGCGTGCATCGTTCCAGACCCTCGCGATCCATCATGGCCCGTAACGTCGAGATCAAGGCACGCGTCCCGCAACCGAGCCGGCTGCTCGATGCCGTCCTGGACATCGCCGATCGCGGTCCCACGGTCTTCTCGCAGGACGACACGTTCTTCGCGTGCCCCAACGGGCGCCTCAAGCTGCGCTCGTTCTCGTCCACCGAAGGGCAGCTGATCTTCTATCGCCGCAACGATCTCGCGGGGCCGAAGCTGTCCGAGTACCTGATCGCGTCGACCGGCGAACCGGATGCCTTGCGCGGTACGCTGGCGCTGGCCTACGGCGTCGTCGGTCGTGTCCGCAAGACGCGCACGCTGTGCTTCGTCGGCACCACGCGCATCCATCTCGACGACGTCGACGACCTCGGCCACTTCATGGAACTCGAAGTCGTGCTGACGCCGGACCAGACGGTCGAGGACGGGCGGGCGATCGCCGAAGACCTGATGCGCCGGCTGTCGATCGAACCCGGGCACCTGATCCACCGCGCCTACGTGGACCTGATCGCGGATCGCGCCGCGCAGTCGCCCGACGACTGATCGCCGCCATCCGGCGCAGCGGCTAGAATGCGCCGCTCCCCCCGAATCGAGGACCGCATGATCGAAGTCACCAAACCGAAGAGCCGCGGCCTGATGGTCCTCATCGCCATCGCCGTCGTCCTGATCGTCGTGGGCGTCTTCAAGACGCTGCAGGGCAGCGCCGCGCCAACCGGTGCGTTGCCGCCCTCGGCCACACCGGCTGCCGTTGCCACCAACCAAGGAATGAAGATGACCGATGTCAAGCAGGGAAGCGGCGCCGAAGCCGTCGCGGGCAAGACCGTCGTGGTGCACTACACCGGCTGGCTATACGACGAATCCGCCACCGACCACAAGGGGACGAAGTTCGACAGTTCGCGCGATCGTGGCGACCCGTTCAGCTTCTCGCTGGGCGCGGGCCAGGTCATCAAGGGCTGGGACCAGGGCGTGGCCGGCATGCTGGTCGGCGGCCAGCGCACGCTGGTGATCCCGCCCGAGATGGGCTACGGCGCGCGCGGCGCGGGCGGCGTGATCCCGCCGAACGCGACGCTGCTGTTCGACGTCGAACTGCTCGACGTCAAGTAGGCGACTCGCCAGGCAGCGATCGAGCAGCCCCGACCAGCGAACGCGTGATCACCGAAGTCGACCGACCGGAGCCCGAAGAACCCGGCGCGTGGCTCGACTTCGGTCAGGCCGCGGCGCTGCTCGGGCTGTCGATGCCGCGCATCGTTCAGTTGCTGGACGACCATGCGCTGCCGTCGCATCCGGCACCGACCGGCAGGCCGGGCGTCATGAAGAGCGACCTGATGGCCTGGCATCGCCGCGACCAAGCCGAGCGACGCGACGCGCTGATCGCGCTCGCGCGCGCGGTCGACGAAGAGGTCTTCGGCTGAGGGGCGCGCCGCTCCCGGTGGTGATCGACGCCGACGTGCTGTACGGCGCCACGACGCGGGCACTGCTGATCTATCTCGACTTCCACGACCTGGTCCGCGTGCACTGGAGTCCGCTGCTCGTCGACGAGATGAGCCGGGCTCTCGTGAAGACGGGTCGCAAGACGGCGGCCGCGGCACGACGCGACGAAGCGCTGATGGGCCGCGCGGCGCCAGGCGCCGCGGTGCCGACGCTGGAAGTGCACGCGTCGTTCAAGGCGGCGTGCCCCGGCGTGCGCGACGCCAAGGACCTGCACGTGGCCGCCTGCGCGGTGGCCCTGCTCGACTGCGGCTACTACCCGACGGTGCGGACGATGCATCTCGTCACGCGGAACGCCCGTGACTTCGCGCGGAAGAGACTCGCGGACCTGCACGTCTGCGAACGCCATCCCGATGCGTTCCTGCTCGACCTGTGGACCGAGGCGCCGCAACGCGTGGCCGACGCGTTCCGTCTGTTCCGCGGCGACCTGCCGTCCGCGCCGACGGTCGAGGCGCTGCTCGAGAAGCTGAGCAACGACGGGCAGAAGAAGACGGCCGCCGCCCTGTCGCATGCCCACGCATCGGGCGCCGCGCTGCTCTGAGTACCGCCGAGTCGCCGGGCCTGAACGCGCGGTTCAGGCGGTCGCCATGTCGATCTTCTCGATCTCGATCCTCGCCTTCCAGGCCTTCGGACCGGTTTCGTGGACCGACGTGCCGTTGGCATCGACGGCCACCGTGACCGGCATGTCCTGCACTGCGAACTCGTAGATCGCTTCCATGCCCAGGTCCGCGAAGCCGACCACCCTGGCCTGGCGGATCGCCTTCGAGACCAGATAGGCCGCGCCACCCACCGCCATCAGATAGGCGCTGCGGTGCTTGCGGATCGCCTCGATGGCGACCGGACCACGCTCCGCCTTGCCGATCATCGAGAGCAACCCGGTCTCGGCCAGCATCATCTCGGTGAACTGATCCATGCGTGTCGCGGTAGTCGGGCCCGCGGGACCGACGGCCTCGTCGCGGATCGGATCGACCGGGCCCACGTAGTAGATAACGCGGTTGGTGAAGTCCACCGGCAGTTTCTCGCCCCGGGCCAGCATGTCGGCGATGCGCTTGTGCGCGGCGTCGCGGCCGGTCAGCATCCTGCCGTTGAGCAGCAGCGTCTGGCCGGGCTTCCAGCTCGCGACCTCTGCGGCGGTCAGCGTGTCGAGATCGACGCGCAGCGACTGCTTGGTGTCGGGTACCCAGTGCACTTCGGGCCATTCGGACAACGACGGCGGGTCGAGATAGACCGGGCCCGAACCGTCGAGCACGAAGTGCGCGTAGCGCGTCGCCGCGCAGTTGGGGATCATCGCCACCGGCTTCGACGCTGCGTGCGTCGGGTGCATCGCGATCTTGATGTCGAGCACGGTCGTCAGACCGCCGAGCCCCTGCGCGCCGATGCCGAGCGCGTTGACCTTCTCGTAGAGTTCGACGCGCAGTGCTTGCGTCTTGCTCAACGCCGCCCCGCCCTGCTTCTTCTCCAGCAGCTCGTGCATGTCGATGTCGTCCATCAGCGACTGCTTGGCCATCAGCATCGCCTTCTCGGCGGTGCCGCCGATGCCGATGCCGAGCATGCCCGGCGGACACCAGCCGGCGCCCATCGTCGGC
>JBBRRW010000032.1:0-19765 GCA_038245975.1 Burkholderiales bacterium | reverse complement strand
GGCGGGCGCGGTCGACTATCTGCTGAAGCCGATCGTCGCGCCGCGCCTGGCGACGACGATCGCACGCGTGCGACAACGGCTTGCGGCGCCGGCGGCGGTCAGGCTGCCCGAGATCCGCCGCATCGTCTCCGAGCTGCTGCCGCGCGATGCCCGGGCGCCACGGCGGCTCGGATGGCTGCGTTGTTCGATCGGCGACACGATCCGGCTGATCAAGGTCGCGGACGTGCTGTATCTGGCGTCGGACACCAAGTACACGCGCGTCGTGACGGCGGCCGGCGAAGGCTACGTGCGGCTATCGGTGCGCGAACTGCTCGAAGGGCTGGACCCGGAGCTGTTCTGGCAGATCCATCGCGGCACGATCGTCAACGTGGAAGCGATCGATCGGGTCGCGCGCGATGGTCCCGGGAAGCTGCAGGTCCTGCTGCCAGGTCGCCCGGAACGCCTGTCGGTGAGTCGCGCCTATGTGCATCGGTTCAAGCGGGATTGATCCGCAACGACCCGCGATTCAGCGCTTGTAGCGCAGCGCCTCGGCGGGCGGCGCGAAGCAGGACGAGGCGTGCTTTCGCTGGGGGTCGTAGAGGGGATCGCCATCGAACCACGGCCACCGATCGGCCAGCGGCTCGCCGGGGCCGGGCCAAGCGTCGCAATGAACGTGGGAGACGGACCGCGCAGGCTCTTCGGAGGGAAGGGCCTTCGGATCGGCGGTTACCGTGGCGGGGCGTCGACCTGCAGGTTCGGGTGGGCCGCGGCGATCTCCGGGACCTGGAACAACGAGTCGCCGATCGCACGCACCCGCGGGTAGGGCGCGAGGTCCACGTCGAAGCGTGCGGCGCCGATCAGATGACTCGCGAGGGCGAGGTCCGCGATCGTCATGCGCTCGTCGTGGCAGCGCGTCGCGCCGTCCGCGAGCGATGCTTCGTAAGCCGCGAGCCCTTCGCCGAACCAGTACGCGGCCCACTGCGCGATCGCCGCGTCGTCGGCACCGAAGCGCGCGGCCAGTTGCTTGCGCACGCGCGGCACGATGATCGGATGAGTGTCGGCGGCGGTCAGCAGGAACAGCGCGCGTACCCGAGCGCGACCTTCGGGATCGGCCGGCATCAGCGCAGGCGCGGCGTAGGTCTCGTCGAGCCATTCCAGGATCGCGAGGCTCTGGGTCAGCGGTCGCGCCGTCGCCCCTTCGAGTGCCGGGACGGCGCCCGCGGGATTCAGCGCGCGATAGCCCGGCTGGAGCTGATCGCCGCGTGCGAGGTCGTAGGTCCGTTCCTCGAAGGGCACTTTCTTCAGGTGGAGACCGATACGCACGCGATAGGTCGCGAGCGAGAGCCAGTAACTGTGGAGGATGAGCATGATCGATCGAGTGGAAAGTGGACGTCGAGGGCTGCCGCGATGCTACGCGATGCGGCGCGTCGAGACGCGACCCATTCGATCCGCTGCGGACGATCGGGGCGGCCTGCGCATTCCGCCGAACAGCCTGGCCGTAGCTTTTCGAGGCGCCACTGGTCGACCGCCGACGACTCCCGCTGCGCTGCCCATCAGTACAGCCGGACCGCCCCGTCGAAGTACCAGGTGCGGCGGATTTCGATCACGTCGTAATCGCGGGCTAGTTCCGGCGGGAACGCCTGGTAGTGCTCGTGGCTTTGCACGATACGGCGTAGCGCTTCGTCGATCTCCGTCGAGCCGCTCGAGAGAACGATGGTCACGGACTCCACCGACCCGTCGCTGCGGACGGCCACCGTCACCATGGGATCGACGTGAGGGTGCGTCGCCACTTCGCGGACCGTGTCGAACGGCGTGTTGAACTGGATCTTGCGGGCCCAGGCTTCCCCGTACCGGACGAGTTCGGCATTGGGGTCGGCGTGTCCGAACAACCGCCCGCGTCGTGCGGTGCTCAAGGAATAGGGACGCCGGTCGGAAGGGCGGGCTGTAGCCGCTGCACGCAGCGCCGCTTCCGCATCCAACTGTCGTCCGATCGCCCGAAGCACGGCTTCCCGACGGTCAGCCTCCGCCTTCGCAGCCGATAGTCGCGCGGCTTCCGCTCGTTCGCCCTCCAGCCGCGCGCCCTCGACCCGCGCCGCTTGCTGAAGGGCAGCCTCCTGCTGCGCCGCTTCCCGCCGACCGGCCTGCTGCGCGGCTTCCTCTCGTTGGGTCTCCTGCCGTGCGGCTTCGGCCCCGGCCGCTTGCGGACGCGCGGCCTCCTGCTGCGCCGCCTCTCGCCGTGTTGCCGCCTCCTGTGCGGCGTCCTGTCGATCGGCCTCCGCTTGCGCCGCCTGTTGACGGGTGACTTCCTGCTGCGCCAACTCGCGACGGGTTGCGGCCTCCTGTTCGGCCTTCTGTCGTTCGGCCTCTGTCCGCGCGACCTCGACTCGCGCCGCTTCCTGACGCGTGGCCTCCTGCTGCGCCACCTCTTGTCGGGTCATAGCCTCTTGTGCTGCCTTCTGTCGTTCGGCTTCCAACCGCGCTGCCTCGAGTTGCGCCGCATCCTGACGCGCGGCCTCTTGCCGCGCCAACTCCAGTCGGGCCGCCGCCTGCTGCTCGGCTTCCTTTCGTTCGGCCTCCAGCCGAGTCGTCTCGACCCGCGCCGCTTGTTGACGGGCGGCCTCCTGCTGCATCACGGCTGGTTGAGCGGCCTGCTGTTCGGCCTTGCGTCGTTCGGCCTCCGACCGCGTGGCCTCGACCTGCATCGCTTCCTCGCGGGCGGCCTCCTGCTGCTCCACTTCCTGTCGGGCGGCCTGCTGCGCGGCTTCCTGTCGTTGGGTCTCCAGTCGCGCGGCCTCGACTCGCGCCGCTTCGGACTGCTCCGCGTTCGAGGCTCTGAGCGCTACCGCGAAGGCGGGCGATGGCTCCGGGGGAGTGGGCGGCACGACCAACGCGGCCTCGTCGGATCTCTCGACGGCGATCACGCCGCGCTCGGCACTCGGTGCCGGCGTCACGCTGCCGGATGCAGCGGCGGGCGAGGGCGCTTTCGCATCGACCGGATCGTGCGCGAGGTCCGGGGGTGGCAGGCCCTCCGCTGACCGATCCGCCTTGGCCACCATCGCGTCTGCCGTCGGTCGCGGAGGCTGTGTCGTGGACACGGGTGAACGGTCGACGGGACCCGGGGCAGGCGGCGGCTTGATCGGCGCCGGCTGCAATGGCTTCGCGACCGAAGGCAGACGCGACCTCGCCGCCGGCTCGGAAGCGTCGACCCGCCGGGGATCGAGCACGACGCGCAACTCGCGTACCTCGACCCGCCGATCCTGCCAGGGGAAGCGGAAGGCTGGAAACCCGGGTTCCTGCCCGTCGGAGTTCAGGCTCAGCAGCAGGAGCACGTGACTCACCAGCGAAAGCGACAGCGCGAGAGCCAGCCGCCGACGATCGGGGCGCGTGAGACGGCTCGGCCCCAGACCGGGGCGCGTGGCTCGGGAAGATGGCGTTGCCTCCGGGTCAGACGGGCGTGCACTCTCCACCAGCTAGTTCCTCACAGGGTCGACGGTTGCGCGATTTGCCCCGATCCTATCGAGGATGGTCCGCCGCGAATCTTCGAGGCAAGTGAAGCGGTACGTCTACAAGAATTGACACCCGGGATGCGGGTCGACGCGCGGCCGCCCCGGAATGTCTGGACGCGGTCCCCGGCACTCGTTGCGGTCGCGCATCCGCCACCCAGGGCATCTGCACCCTTCGCTGAACGAGACGATCCGGCAACCCCGCCGCTTGCGAACCACCGCTTCCTGCCGCAATCGGTCGTTGCCCTTCGCGGCAGTGCTTCTATAGGATCGCGTTTTTTGCCGAGACGGAGACGATCATGCGCAAGTCCCTCGCCGCGTTGCTGCTGGTCTTCGCGGCACACCCTGCCTTCGCGGGCGCCGCGTACAGCGGCGTCTATTTCTTCGGCGACAGCCTGACCGACACCGGCAACGTCACCGCAGTCTACGGAACGATGACGCATCCGCCCGGAGCGCCGGTCACGATCCCGGGATCGCCGTACTTCGATGGACGCGCGAGCAACGGGCCGCTGTATGCCGACGTGCTCGCGAGCGGCCTCGGCTTCAACGCGCTCGCAGCGGAAGTCGGCGGCGACAACTTCGCGTTCGGGGGCGCGCGCACGCGCTATCAATTGTTCGGACCACCGTATCTCGGGCTGATCGATCAGGTCTCGGAATTCCGCGCGCGTCCGGGCGCCGCGGACCCGCACGCGTTGTATGTCGTCTGGGGCGGCTCGAACAATCTGCAGGACATCCTCATCGGCAAGACCATCGACGCGCTCGGCAATCCCGTGCCCGGCGTCGCGGGTTCGCTGGGCGACATCGGCAGCATCCTCGCGGGTCTCTACGCGGAAGGCGCGCGCAACCTGCTGGTGCCCAACGTGCCGAACCTCGGCCGCGTGCCGCGCATTGCGTCGCTCGGACCCGCGGCCATCGCGGCCGGCAGCACGCTGTCCAGGGCCTACGACAGCGGCCTCTCGTCGCTGCTCGACGGCTTCGTGATCTCGCATCCCGATGCGCATCTGCTGCGCTTCGACACGTATGCGGCGCTCGAAGACGTCGTCACCAACGCGGCGAGATTCGGCATCACCGATCTCACCGATCGCTGCTACACCGGTGACGATCTCGGCTTCACCGGGGGCGGTTCGGTGTGCGCCGATCCAAGCGCCTATCTGTTCTGGGACGGCATCCATCCGACCGCGCTCGTGCACGGCATCCTCGGCCGCGAGATGCTCGCTCTCGCGGTGCCCGAGCCGGCGCTGCTGGCGCTGCTGGTGGCGGGCCTGCTGCTGGTGGGATGGCAGCGACGCGCGACAAGGCGCTGACGCCGGTGATCCCGGGCCGTTGATCCGCGGCGAGGACGATCCGGCTTATCGCGACGGGTGATCGGCGTATGCGACGCTGAAGAAGGTGGCTGTTGGGAAGCGGCTACGGGGGGGTCGGAGTGAAGCGACGATTCAGCTGAGATCCGAGCATCTGCTTTCGACCGATCGGCGACGGTCATGAAGGAAGGCGGGGCGTCGTACCGCAGACGTCGCGCCGCGGTGATCGTGGACGTGCGGGCTCCCATAGGATCGAAGCGCTGCGCATCCACCGCTGATCACAGGGTCCGGGTTTCGTCGTTCGCATCGGCTGCGCGCACCGCTCAGGACGTCGCCGCAATCCATGCCCCACCGGGCCGGTAGCGCCAGACACCCGCGTCGTCGCCAAGGCGGAACAGGTGAAGCCATTCGTTGTCGACCAATTGGCGCACCGTGGTGCTCTTGGCGAGGATGTCGTCGATCGGGGCCGGCGGCGCCTGGATGAACACGCTCAGTCGCAACGGCGTGTGGCGGAAGCGCTGGCCGTCGTGCAGCGACTGCATCGGCAGGCCGATGCGCAGATCGCCACCGTTGCCTTCGAAGACGCCGATGTTGCCCCCCACCACGTTGTGCAGCACCTTGTCGCCGCTGCCGTAACGCGCGTTGTCCACGGTCGACGCGTGGTACTGCAGGTTGATCCAATGGGTCACCACCATGGGCGCGGTCATGATCAGCTCCAGCACCTTGAAGCCGTCGTCGCGCTGCCAGGCGTAGTCGTGCAGGAAGCTGCGGCCGGCCAGGTTCAAGTGCCGGCTGCGGCTGCGGGGTGCCACGATGAAAGCGGCGCAGTCGGCCAGGCCCCACTCGGGCCGCACCTGCGCCCAGTCGGTGCTGCGTGCGTCCACCGCCTTGCTCAGCGCGGCGGCGTCGGCGGCGCAAGCGGCCAGCCCCAGTGACGCGGCTCGCTCGGCCCGCGCGCGGCGGCCGGCGTCGGCCAGCCAGGTTTGCAGTCGGGACAGGTCCTGGTTGTGGCTGGCGGGCAGCAGGTCGGTATCGAAGAGGTGCACCTCGTCGGTCGTGGTGTTGTGCAGCCCGGCCAGGAACCAGGTGCTCTCGGGCACGACCACACCGTGGGCCTGCAGGCCCCGGCGGACCTGCGGCTCGTTGAGCAGGAAAGCCAGCGCACGCGCGTTGACCTCGCCGGTCTGGCCCCCACAGGCGCCGCAGTCCAGCCCGGCGGCGTGCGGGTTGTTGGCGCTGGTGCTGCCGTGGCCGGCCAGCAGCACCACGCGCGCATGGTCGGCGGTCAGGCCCATCGCGCCGAGTGCCGTGGCGGCGGCGTCGACGCGGGTCTCGAGATCGGGGCCGCCCGCGGCCGGAAAGCGCGGGCGCAGCTGGCTGCGCTGCGCCGCGGACAGTCCGGTCTGTTCGACCGGGGTCGGGTCGGTTTCGCCGCCCAGGCTGTTCTTGAGCAGCTTGCCGGCAAACAGCAGGCCGCAGGACTCGACGAAGGAGAAGCTCGAACCCGCACCGCTACGAAAGGCCTGCCACTGCTGGCGCCACTGCAGCTTCTTGCGCCGCTGCAGGGCCAGCGCCTGGCCCAGGCCCGGTGCGTCGCATTCGTCGGTGATGCACAGGCCAGGCGCCAGCAGGCCGGGCAGTTGCGGACGCTGCATGTCAGTGCCCAGCGGCTGGTAGGCGACGAACATCGCAAAGAAGCCGGCAAAGCCCAGCGTCTGCACATCGCGGCTGCTGGCTTCCAGCGCGCGGCGGTAGACCTCGGAGCGCACGTCGATGCAGAACACCGCCTGGACGGCGGGTGGCGCGGCCGTAGCCTCACTCGCGGCCGCTGGGGCGCGGTTCAGCCCCTGGCAGAGCGGCTCCTGATAGCTGCGCTCCAGGGCGGCCTGCCACAGCCAGTCGGTCTGCTGCCCGCGTTGCGCCTGCGCGATGCACACCTCACTGCCGCGCCAGGCGTCGGCCAGACCGCTGCTCACACCCAGCCCGCCATGGCCTTCGTGAAGCAGCCACTCCCACGCCAGCCGCACCGCCAGCAGGTGAACGATCTGCTCGTCATCGCGATGTTCCAGCCGGGCCTGCCAGCGCTGGTAAGCGCACCAGGAGGCCCAGCCGTTGATGCTCATCAGCAGCGCGGTGAAGTAGGCCTCATGCGCCGCTGCGGGCACCAGGAGTACCTGCATCGCAGCATCGATCAGCGCCTGCGGCTGGTCGGGCAGTCGCGCCAATCGCGCGCTGAAACCGGGGTAGCCCATCAGCATGCCCGGGCCCAGGTCATGCGCCGATTGCCGCAACCAGCTCGGGTAGAGCCCGCCGTTGCGGTCCGGACCCCAGGCGGCCTGGCCCTGGTCGAAGAAGGCGGCACAGCACTGGCTGATGTGGTGCGTGATGTAGTCGCGCCAGGCCATGGCATGGCCCAGGTCGCGGTGCGCGTCGACGAGATCGGTGGCCAGCGGCAGGCGTGCGGGCAACGCAGGCCTCGCGTCCAGGCTGGCCAGCAGCGTGTCCACGGTCTCGGCGGACCCGGCGGCGGCGAGGGCGGCCTGCAGGTGCTGGCGGCCCATCCGACCGGTCTGCCACTGCTGGCGGAATCCGTCGCGCGACATCAGCATCGGGCTGCCCGACAGCGCGGCCAACTGGGCCGCGGCGGCGGCAGCGGGCCGCTCGAGATGGCCCCAGTAGGGGTTGACCGCAATGAAGCGGTCCAGAGGCCAGGTCGGCGCGATGCGGGCGCAGGCGCGCTCGATTGCTGGCTGCAGCGCGGCCGCCGCGGAAGGCGCCGGGCGGGCAGTGTCGAGGGTGGTGTTCATGGCGAATCTCCGGTGTGACGCGGGGGCGCGATCAGGACTGGGTCTGCACGTCGGGCTGCCGCGCGACAGGCCTGTCCAGCGTGCCCGGCATGGCCGGCACGTGCGCCGGCCACACGCGGAAAGTCAGCCGGGTGAACAGTTCGTCGAGGTACAGGCCGGCAAACAGCGTGGGGTAGAGCCAGCGTGCCAACGCCCCACGTGGCCACACCCGCACGGCGCCCTGCACCACGAACAGCAGGCCGAAGCAACCCAGCACCCAGCCCGCCAGGGCCGGGCTGGCCATGCCCGCGCCGGACACGCCGAGCCAGCCGCTGAAGACGGCGTGCAGTCCGAAGTAGGTCAGTGCAACCACCCACGCGCCGGCCAGCCCGACCAGTGCCCCCAGCGCGCCGGCGCGCAGCAGCGGCCCGGTGAGCAGCGGCGCCAGCGCCAGCGACAGGATGCCGCCCAAGGCCCAGAGTGCCGGTTCGGCGGCCGGCTTGAAGCCCCAGGCCAGCGCGGCAGCAGCCACCACGGCCATGCCGGCCAGCGCGCCCAGGCCCCAGGTCGCAGCCCCCAACGGCGGCGCGGGTGGCGTCATCTGCCGTAACCGGTTTTGCTCCACCGCGCCACCTGCGGCCAGGAAGGCATAGGCCTTGTACAGCGAGTGCGCCACCAGATGCAGCAGCGCCAGTTCGTACAGTCCCAGCCCGCACTCCATCAGCATGAAGCCCATCTGCGCGCAGGTGGACCAGGCCAGCGAGACCTTGATGCTGACGCGGGTCATCATCACCAGCGCCGCGACCACGGCCGTGACGCTGCCCACCACCACCAGCAGGGCCTGTGCCGCGGGCACGTCGCCAACGAGAGCCCCGACACGGATGAGCAGGAAGCCGCCCAGGTTGACCACGCCCGCATGCAGCAGTGCGGAGACCGGCGTCGGTGCCTCCATCACCTGGATCAGCCAGCCGTGCACCGGCAGTTGCGCGCACTTCAGCATCGCACTGGCCGCCAGCAGCAGCGCCGCGGCTTGCAACGTGCCGGGCATCGCGGGCAATGCGCGTACGGCGGCGATGGCGCGGTCGATCTCCAGCGTGCCGAGTTGCTGGCCGATGAGCGCCACACCACCCAGCAGGCACAGGTCGGCGACGCGGCTGGCCAGGAACTTCTTGTGCGCCGCGATCAGCGCCTGCGGCCGATCATCGAAGAAGGTCAGCAGCCCGTGCAAGGCCAGGCTGGTGGCGATCCACGCCAGTGCCAGCACCGCCAGGTTGTTGGTGACCACCAGCAGTGACACCGCGGCCAGAGTCAGCATCAGCCGGCGGATGTAGCGCGGCTGGCCCCGCGCCCCGCCCAGATAGGGCTGCGAGTAGCCCGCGATCACCCAGCCGATGAAGCTCACCAACACGAGCATCAGGCCGCCCAGCGCGTCGCTGCGCAGGCCGAAGTGCAGCGCACCCGCGTCGCCCAGCATCGCCAGCGCCGGCCCGCGCATCAGCGCCGCGCCGCCGGCCAGCAGACCACCGAGTGACAGCAGCGCCGTGCCCAGCGCCAGCGCCGCGCTCGAGCGGGCGACACGCCAGCCTGCGTCGGGCCGCTGTCCGAGCGCCGTGGCGGCAGCAGCAGCACCCGCGTAGAGCAGCGGCACCAGCGCCAGCACGGCGGCGCGCCAGGGTGAGAGTTCCAAGAGGTTCGGTTCCATGGCGCAGGTCTCGCAGACTTTGGCTGACCAGCGACTGTGCCGCTTGCGGCCAGTTCAGTAAAATTCATTGTTGCTGACAATCCGTTCCATAAAACAGATACTTCTACCCATGTCGCGGCTGAACTTTCACCATCTCCACTACTTCTGGGCCGTGGCCAAGGAGGGCAACCTGACGCGAGCAGCCGCCCGGCTGCACGTGTCGCAATCGGTGCTGTCCACGCAGATCAAGCGGCTGGAAGAGCAGCTCGGTCACGCGCTGTTCAATCGGGTCGGCCGCACCTTGCAGATCACCGAGGCCGGCCGCATGACCTTGACCTATGCCGAGTCGATCTTCACCTCCGGCAATGAACTGCTTGCGATGCTGCGCGACGGCGCCATGCACACGCGCCAGGTGCTGCGCATCGGCTCGGTGGCGACGCTGTCACGCAATTTCCAGGAGAACTTCGTCAAGCCGCTGCTGACACGCAACGACGTGGAGCTGGTGCTGCAGTCGGCCAGCCTGGAGGAACTGCTGCAGCGCCTTCGTGTGCACACGCTCGACGTTGTCCTGTCGAACCGGCGCGTTCACGCCGACGCCGATCACCCGTGGCGCTGTCGCAGCATCGCGCGTCAGCCTGTCAGCCTGGTGGGCAGGCCGCGGCCCAGGCGGCGGGCCTTCCGCTTTCCGCAGGAGCTGGCGGAAGTGCCCCTGCTACTGCCGAGCCGCGACAGCGACATCCGCGCCGCCTTCGACCTGATGTGCGAGCAGCACGGCCTGCGCTGCCAGGTGCTGGCCGAGGTGGACGACATGGCCTTGCTGCGCCTGCTGGCCCGCGACTCGGGCGCAGTGGCCCTGCTGCCGTCGGTGGTGGTGCGTGATGAGTTGTCCAGCGGCCAGCTCGTCGAGTACTGCGTCGTGCCCGACCTGATCGAGCACTTCTACGCCATCACGGTCAAGCGCCACTTCGAGCCGCCGTTGCTCAAGGAGCTGCTGCGTCGTGACGAGATCGAGGTACTGGGTGGTTCGGATTCGGCGTGACGGCGTTGTTCCGTGCAGACCCCCGGTAGCTGGTTTGCCGGCCATCGGCCACCGCAGGCAAACCGCCTCTTCGAGCGGGTGGCCCGCAAGCTGTCTGCCGCCAGCGACCACCGCTGGCCGCGAACGGCCCTCGTCACTCGATCGAAGCGGCGGCTGACCCGGCCCGTCAGTCCAGCAACAACTCCATCCCCGCATCCCCCTTCTCCATCGCGCGCCGATAACCGGGTCGCTCGGCGACCCGCTTCAGATACGCCCTGATCTGCGCATACGGCGCCACGTCCACCGGATAGAAATACCGCATCGTCGTCAACGAGAACACCGTCATGACGTCCGCTGCGGTGAACGTCGATCCGGCGAGCCACGGCGCCTCGGCGAGCCGTGCGTCGACGAACCCGAGCGCGCGATCCAGTCGTCCACGGGTCGCCGACACGATCGCGTTGGCGGCCGGCAACGCGAGTCGGTGCAGGATCATGTTGCGGCCCATCAGCGGCTGCAGGTTGCCATTGGCGAAATGCAGCCAGTACAGGTAATGCGCGAAGTCGGCATCGGTCGGCGGGAGCGCGAGACGGCCGCCGCCGTGTCGCGCGATCACGTAGTCCACGATCGCACCCGACTCCGCCAGCACGAGGTCGCCGTCGGTGATCACCGGTGCCGCGCCGATCGGGTGCAAGGCCTTGTATTCGGGCGGCGCGAGCATCGTCGTCGGGTCGCGGTCGTAGCACTTCAGCGTGTAGTCGAGGCCGAGTTCTTCGCACAGCCAGACGATGCGTTCGGACTGGGACTTCTTCAGGTGATGGACGGTCAGCATGCGGATCGCGCTCCGGTCGGTGCTTGTTTGCGGGAATGGGTGCGACGGCCGTGCACGGCGACGATGCGACGGCAACCTGACGCTACCGTCGCGGGTCAGTTGGCGACGAGGCTGGCGCCGATGTTGATCGACAGCGCGAGGATGCTGGCGTTGAAGAAGAACGACAGCACGGCCTGCGCAAGCACCGCCTTGCGCATCGAGCGGTTGCCGGGTGCGATCTCGGCGGTCTGCGACGCGACGGCGATCGTGAACGAGAAGTACAGGAAGTCCCAGTAGTCCGGCTTCAGTCCCTTCTCGGGAAAGATCAGCGGTGGCGACCGGACCGTGTCGATCAGGTAGTAGTAATGGGCATAGTGCAGGCCGAACATCGTCGGGATCAGGAACCACGAGCCGATCACCGTGCCCGCGGTCAGCGCGATGTGGAAGGGCTGGTGCAACGCGCCCTTGCCCGCGGTGGCGAGCTCCAGCACGATCGCCGCGAGGCTCATCAACGCGGCCAGCGACACGGCGGTCAGCACGACGTAGGCGCTCTCGTCCTGGCGCTCCGCGAAGGTCCGCACGTCGTCGTCGGTGGCGCGGGCCATCACGATCCAGATGGTCACCAGATAGAAATAGGTCGCGACGTTCCAGCCGATCAGTGCGTGGAGCAGCCAGTCGGAATCGGGCAGCGGGATCGCGACGGCGGCCACGATGCCGACGCCGAGCGCGTAGATCAGCCGTGGCCGGGCGATGTAGAACTTGCGCAGCTTGTGGATCATCGGGCGTTCATCGGATTTCCGATCGTGGCGGCGGTGCTGCAGGAATCGACCCTCGGAGCCGGGCAACGCGCTGGGCTACGTCCGGCGATCGATGGCGGGCGAGGTCGCTCACTCGACGTCGGTCCTGATCCTGTTGGCTGCGGCTGTGCATATGGGCATCCGGGGATTATGGCTCGACGCTGCGCTGCTGCCGGTCGCGAACCTGGCGCTGAACCGCGTGCCGATCGGCGTGCTGCGCTACGACCGGCTCCGGCTGCAGGCGCGCCTGGCACGTCGTCGCGCGGCCCATCCGATCAAAAGCGAGTAGTGATTCGTTCGTGTAACGCATTCGCGTGAGGCGGTTCAGCCCTTGCCGTGCGCGGCCATCAACGCCGAGATGCGCTTCGCCGCCGCCTGCAACGGTGCGAGGAAGCGCTTCTTCATCTCCGTCGCGGGCGTGCGGTTCGCCTGGCCGCTGATGTTCATCGCGGCGATCGTGCGGCCGCTCGCGCCGACGATCGGGACGGCCAGCGAGATCAGCCCCTCCTCGAGTTCCTGGTCGACCAGCGTCCACCCGTGGTCGCGCGTCGCCTCGACGATCGCCTTGAGGCGCGTGATGCGCGTCTCGGTCCGCGACGTCAGTGCATTCAACGTCGACTGCCGGAGGATCTCGTTCGCTTCGGCGGCATCGAGGCCGGCGAGCAGCACGCGACCCATCGACGTGCAGTAGGCGGGCAGGCGGCTACCGATCGACAGGTTGATGGCCATGATCTTCTGCGTCGGCACGCGCAGCACGTAGACGATCTCGGCGCCGTCGAGCACGGAGGCCGAACAGCTTTCGTGGACCTCCGCGACGAGCATTTCCATCACCGGCTCGGCGAAGTTCCAGAACGGCAGCGACGTCAGGTAGGGATAACCGAGCGACAGGATGCGTGCCGTCAGGCTGAAGGCACGGCCGTCGAGCTTCACGTAGCCGAGATGCTCGAGCGTCAGCAGGATGCGGCGCGCGCCGGCTCGCGTCAGCCCGGCGGCCTCCGCGACCTCGGTCAGCGTCAGCTCGCGGGCCCTGCCGTCGAAGGCCTGGATCACGCGCAGGCCGCGCGCGAAGGCCTGTACGAAGCGGTCACCGGGCGCGACCGGCGCGGGCGGTTTCCTGTGCGCCGTGGACGCGCTACGAACGCCGGTCCAGGCGTCGGTCGTCGTCGGGTCCGGCAGGGCTTTGCGAGGCATGCGATGACCGGTGGGGTGTGGCGGTGCGACGGTGCGGAATCGACGCGGATCGTCGGCTTGACGCTGCGAAGCGTCGTCGCTTATCCTGTGTTCATGCAACGAATTATTGTTCGATGTACGAATAAGTGAAGCACGTCCGGCATGCGATGGCAAGTCCCTGCCGTTGCGTCCACAGCCTATAAACGAGGTGGCAACGACCACCACCGGAGACCCACGTGATCGACAAGATCGTGGCATCGCCCGCCGAGGCGCTGAAGGACGTGCACGACGGCGCCACCGTGATGATCGGCGGCTTCGGCGCCGCGGGCATGCCGGTGCAGCTGATCGACGCGCTGATCGAGCAGGGCGCGCGCGACCTCACCATCGTCAACAACAACGCCGGCAACGGCGAGACGGGTCTCGCGGCGCTGCTCAAGGCGCGCCGGGTGAAGAAGATCATCTGCTCGTTCCCGCGCCAGGTCGACTCCCAGGTCTTCGACGCGCTCTATCGCGCCGGCGACATCGAGCTCGAGCTGGTGCCGCAGGGCAATCTCGCGGAGCGTATCCGTGCGGCGGGCGCCGGCATCGGCGGCTTCTTCACGCCGACCGGCTACGGCACGCCGCTGGCCGACGGCAAGGAGACGCGCGTGTTCGACGGCAAGCCGATGGTCTTCGAGACTGCGATCCAGGCCGACTTCGCGTTGATCAAGGCGCGGGCGGCCGATCGCTGGGGCAACCTGGTCTATCGCAAGACGGCGCGCAACTTCGGCCCGGCGATGGCAATGGCCGCGCGCTGCTCGGTCGTGCAGGTCGACGAGATCGTCGCGCTCGGCGCGCTCGACCCCGAGATCATCGTCACACCGGGCATCTTCGTGAAACGCGTGGTGCGCGTCGCCGCGCCGCTGCAGGCCCGGAACGCGGCATGACCGACCGTCGACGAGGAGCGCGACCATGACGACTGGAACACCCACGTCATACATGAAGCTGACGCGCGACCAGCTCGCCGCGCGCGTCGCCGCCGACATCCCTGACGGTGCCGTGGTCAACCTCGGCATCGGCCTGCCGACGCTGGTGGGCAATGCGCTGCCGACGGACCGCGAGATCATCCTGCACAGCGAGAACGGGCTGCTCGGCATGGGCCCGGCGCCCGCGCCCGGCGACGAGGACGAGGACCTGATCAATGCCGGCAAGCAGCCGGTGACGATCCTGCCCGGTGCGGCCTTCTTCCATCACGCCGACTCGTTCGCGATGATGCGTGGCGGCCACCTCGACTACTGCGTGCTCGGCGGTTTCCAGGTCTCGCGTACCGGCGATCTGGCCAACTGGCATACCGGCGCGCCCGGCGCGATCCCGGCGGTGGGCGGCGCGATGGACCTCGCGACCGGTGCGCGCCATGTCTTCGTGATGATGGAACACCTGACGCGCGACGGGCACAGCAAGATCGTCGAGCGCTGCAGCTATCCGCTGACCGGCATCGGCTGCGTCGAGCGTGTGTACACGGACCTCGCCACGCTCGACATCACCGCGGCGGGCGTCGTCGCCCGTGACCTCGTCGACGGACTGGCCTTCGACGAACTCGAACGACTGACCGGCATCCCGCTGCTGCGGGCCGATGCCGGGGTCGGTGGCGCAGCGAGGCGCGTAGCATGAAGCACAGCGACGCCGCCAACGAAGCCGTCCCGGTACCGCCGCCCGGCTATCGCCGGCCGGCTGCCGGCACGCAGCCGGAGTACGCGGTCGATGCCTACGGGTCGACGCGCCGACGCGCGCCGTCGCAACCGTTGATCGCGATCCCGCAGACGCTGTCCGAACGCACCGGCCCGCGCTTCGGCAAGGCCGCGCTGCGGCCCGGCGACCAGGACATGACGCGCTTCGCGAACGGTGCGGCGGTCGGCGAGCGCGTCGTCGTCGGTGGCCGCCTCATCGACGAGGACGGCCAGCCGATCCGCGACGCGCTGATCGAGATCTGGCAGGCCAACGCGGCCGGTCGCTACGTGCATGCGGGCGACCAGCACGACGCGCCGCTCGACCCGCACTTCAGCGGGCAGGGCGCGACCGTGACCGACGACGACGGTCGCTATCGCTTCATGACGATCAAGCCCGGCGCCTACCCGTGGCGCAACCATCACAACGCGTGGCGGCCCGCGCACATCCACTTCTCGCTGTTCGGCAACGCGCATGCCCAGCGGCTGGTGACGCAGATGTACTTCCCCGGCGATCCGTTGATGGCCTTCGATCCGATCTTCAACAGCACCGCCGACCCCGCCGCGCGCGAACGCCTCGTCGCGGCCTTCGACTGGGACTCGACCGAACCCGAACACGCGCTCGGCTACCGCTTCGACATCGTGCTGCGCGGCCGCGACCAGACGCCGATGGAAAGTCGATGAGTGGGCCCCATTCCGCCCTGCTGTACACGACCACCTCGCAGACCGTCGGGCCCTATCTGCACATCGGCCTCGCGCCGCGCAACTGCACCGACATCGCGTTCGACGGCCGCACCGACCAGCCGGATCGCATCGTCTTCGAGGCGCAGGTCATCGACGGAGACGGGGCGCCGCTGAGCGACGGGATGATCGAGATCTGGCAGGCCGACGCGACGGGTCGCTACGCCCATCCCCACGACCCGCGGTCGGGCTTGGCCGAAGCGTCGCGCGGCACGTCGGGCTTCGGGCGGCTGCCGACCGAGGACGAAGGCCGCTTCCGCTTTACGACCGTCAAGCCCGGTCGCGTCCCGGGGCCGGACGGTTCGCTGCAGGCGCCGCATCTCGTGGTCGCGTTCTTCGCGCGCGGGCTGCTGAAGCACCTGTCGACGCGGCTGTACTTCGACGACGAGGCCGAGGCCAACGCGCAGGACCCGGTGCTGGCCCGCGTGCCTGCCGCCCGGCGGCCCACGCTGCTGGCCCGCAAGGTCGATGCGACCACCTACCGCTGGACGCTGACGCTGCAGTCCGATGCCGACCGCGAGACGGTCTTCTTCGACTTCTGATGCGCCGGCGCCTCGGTAGCAGAGCCTATGGTTCGGATGCCGTCGCGTGCGTACTGTCCGGGGTCGTCGTGGATGACGGCCGCCTCAACCCATTCAAAGATTAACAGGAGACTTCGATGATTCGGATGCAACGATGGACAGCAGGCCTGGGCCTGGCGCTCATGGCAGCGTTGTCGCTCACGCAGGCCCGCGCTGCCGACACGATCAAGGTCGGCATCATCGCCGAGATGACCGGCGGCTTCGCCGACTTCGGCCAGCAGATGACCACCGGCGCGAAGGCCTACATCAAGGAACATGGCGACACGGTCGCCGGCAAGAAGATCGAGCTGATCATCAAGGACGTCGGCGGCCCGGCGCCGGATGTCTCCAAGCGGCTCGCGCAGGAACTGGTGGTCAAGGACAACGTCGACTTCATCGCCGGTTTCGGGCTGACGCCGAACGCACTCGCGGTCGCGACGATCGCGACCGAGGCGAAGAAGCCGACCATCATCATGAATGCCGCGACGTCGATCATCACGACCAAGTCGCCGTACCTGACCCGCGTGTCGATGACGCTGCCGCAGGTCACCGCGCCGCTCGGCGACTGGGCCTACAAGAACGGCATCCGCAAGGTCTACACCGCGGTCGCCGACTACGGTCCCGGCTTCGATGCCGAAGGCGCCTTCAAGAAGAGCTTCACCGCACAGGGCGGCACCATCGTCGGCGAGGTCCGCATGCCGCTGACCAATCCCGACTATGGCCCGTTCGTCCAGCGCATCAAGGACAGCAAGCCCGACGCGGTGTTCGTGTTCGTGCCGGCTGGCGAGTCGGCGGTGGGCTTCATGAAGGCCTATGCCGAACGCGGACTGGCCGCGGCCGGCATCAGGCTGATCGCCACCGGCGACATGACCGACGACGGCGTGATCGACGCGCTCGGCAACAACGCCGTCGGCACGATCACCACGCACCACTACTCGGCGGCCCACGATTCGCCGGAGAACAAGGCTTTCATCGCGGCCTATGCGGCGGTCGATGCGACCCATCGTCCGAACTTCATGGCGGTGGGCGGCTACGACGCGATGGCGATGATCTACTCGGTCGTCAGACAGCTCAACGGCAACATCGATCCGGACAAGGCGATGGCGCTGATCAAGGGCATGAAGATCGCCAGCCCGCGCGGCCCCATCGAGATCGACGCGGAGACGCGCGACGTGACGCAGAACGTCTACGTGCGCGAGGTCAAGCGCGTCAACGGCAAGCTCTACAACGTGGAGATCTTCACGACGCCGGCCGTGAAGGATCCGGGGAAGGAAGCGGCAAAGTAGGTGACGGACACGGCCAGGTGATGACATGAGCAGATGACCACCACCCTCGGCGTCCTCTTCGACGGCCTCGCGTACGGGATGCTGCTGTTCCTGATCTCCGTGGGCCTGTCGGTCACGATGGGCCTGATGCGCTTCATCAACCTCGCGCACGGCGTCTTCGCGATGGCCGGCGGCTACCTCGTCGCCACGCTGGCGCGGCAATACGACGTCGACTTCTTCGTCGCGCTGCCGCTGGCCTTCGCGTTCGGCGCGCTGCTGAGCCTGCTCCTCGAGCGCCTCCTCTATCGCCATCTGTACCAGCGCGGTCCGCTCGACCAGGTGCTGCTGACGGTCGGCATCCTGTTCGTCGCCACCGCCGTCGCGATCTACTTCTTCGGCTCGCAGCAGCAGCCGGTGGCGATCCCCGAGGTGCTGCGCGGTCGCCTCGACGTGATGGGCGTGGAGCTGTCGCGCTATCGCCTGTTCCTGATCGCGACCGGCATCGTCATCACGCTGGTGCTGGTATTCGGACTCGAACGCACGCGCTTCGGCGCGCGCATCCGCGCGGCGGTCGACCGGCAGAGCGTGGCCGAGGCGATGGGCATCCGCGTCGAGCGCGTGTTCCAGGCCACCTTCGCGATCGGCGGTGGCCTGGCGGCACTCGGTGGCGCACTCGGCATCGACGTGCTCGGCTTGGACCCCAACTTCGCGCAGCGCTACCTGGTGTACTTCCTGCTAGTGGTCGTGATCGGCGGTCCGGGGTCGATCGTCGGGGCGCTCGTCGCGGCGCTGCTGCTCGGGGTCGCCGACGTGTCGGGCAAGTACTACGCGCCGCAGATCGGCGCGTTCGTCATCTACGTCGCGATGATCGTGCTGCTGTTCCTGTTTCCGCACGGACTGTTCGTGAAACGGCGGGTGAAGTGAAGACGTCCGGACCCTTCGCGCGCCTCGCCACCCGCGAACGCTGGAAGCCCACCGAAATCCTCTTCTGGATCGCCGTCGCATCGGCCTACTTCGTCTTCCCGCAGAACCTCGTGCTCGCGACGCAGATCCTGATCGCCGGCCTGTTCGCGCTGTCGCTCGACCTGATCCTCGGCTATGCCGGTATCGTCACGCTCGGTCACGCGGCCTTCTTCGGCGTCGGCGCGTACACCGCGGGACTGCTCGCGCGCTACGGCTGGGGCGAGCCGTTCAGTGGCCTGCTGTGCGCGGCCCTCGTCGCGGCGCTCGTCGGCTGGGTCACCAGCTTCCTGGTGCTGCGCGGCGGCGATCTCGCCCGCCTGATGACCACGCTCGGCATCGCATCGCTGCTGTACGAGATCGCCAATCGTGCGACGCCGATCACCGGCGGCGTCGACGGTCTGCAGGGCGTCGAGATATCCCGGGTGCTCGGGTTGTTCGGCTTCGACATGTACGGCCGCGTCGGCTTCGTCTACACCTTCGTCGTCGTGCTGCTGCTGTTCGTGGTCGCGCGGTCGTGGATCAACTCGCCGTACGGCCTGTCGCTGCGCACGATCCGCGAGAACCCGGTGCGCGCACGGGCCATCGGCGTGCCGCTCGACCGCCGGCTCGTCACCGCGTACGCGGTGTCCGCCGCGGTCGCCGGCGTGGCCGGCGCGCTGCTGACGCAGACGACGCAGTTCGTCGGCCTCGACGTGCTCAGCTTCCAGCGTTCGGCGAACCTGCTGATCATGCTGATCATCGGCGGCACAGCCACGCTGTACGGCGGCTTCGTCGGCGCCGCGCTGTTCATCCTCGTGCAGGACCGTCTGGCCAGCATCAACCCGGTCTACTGGCTGTTCTGGCTGGGCATCCTGCTGATCCTGACGACGCTGTTCCTGCGCCAGGGCGTGGTCGGCGGGCTGCTCGCGTGGCGCGATCGCCGCCGGGTGGTCGTCGAGGACGCGGCGCCATGACGGCCATCCTCGAGACCCGCGCGCTGTGCAAGTCCTTCGGCGCGCTGCAGGTCACGCAGCGCGTCAACCTGTCGCTGAAAGCCGGCGCGCGGCATGCGCTGATCGGGCCCAACGGCGCCGGCAAGACCACGCTGGTCAACCAGCTCACCGGGGTGCTGCGGCCCACCAGCGGCACGGTGCTGATCGACGGCAACGATGTGACGCGGTTGCCGGCCGAGCAGCGCGTGCGGCGCGGTCTGTCGCGCACCTTCCAGATCAACACCCTGTTCCCGCACCTGACGCCGCTGGAGGCGGTCGCCGCGGCGATCTTCGAACGCGAGCGCGATGCGATGAGCGTGGTCGGCCGCTGGATGCGCGGCGTGTCGCGCAGCCGCGCGCATCTCGACGAGGCGCAGACGCTGCTCGTATCGCTCGGCATCGCGCGTGACGGCGGCATCCCGACCCACGAACTGGCCTACGGTCGCCAGCGCATCCTCGAGATCGCGCTCGCGCTCGCCGCGCGGCCGCGCGTGCTGCTGCTCGACGAGCCCGCCGCCG
>JBBRRW010000031.1:0-19918 GCA_038245975.1 Burkholderiales bacterium | reverse complement strand
CTACCTCACCGTCCTCAACGCGCAGACCGCCGTCCTGCAGCAGCAGCGCGCCGAGGCCGAATTGCACGCGCGCGTGCTCGACCTCGACGTCGCGCTGGCCCGTGCGCTCGGCGGCGGCTATCGCGGCGACGCACCACCCGCACCACCCGCGCCGATCGCGGCACGCTGACCAGCGCGGTCGCGACGACGCACGGCTTGCGTTGCGTCCACGGCAGGCACCACCCGGACATGAACCAGTAAACACCATGAGCGACACCGATCCCAGCAAGGCAGCGCTTCTTTCGCCCACCGTCGCGGCATCCGGCGTGACGACCCAGGCGCGCGCTGCTGCGCCCGCGCCGGCCGCTCCTCCGGCCGCGCTGCCCACGCCCGAGAATGTCGGCAAGCGCAGGCGCCTGCTGCTGCTGATCGCGCTGGTGGTCGTGGTCCTCGGCATCGCCTACGGCCTCTGGTACTTCCTGGTCGCCCGCCATTTCGAGTCGACCGACGACGCCTATGTCGCGGGCAACGTGGTCCAGGTGACGCCGCAGGTCGCGGGTACCGTCATCGGCATCAACGCCGACGACACCGACATCGTCCAGCAGGGCCAGGACCTGGTGATCCTCGACCCGAGCGACGCGCGGGTCGCGCTCGACCAGGCCGAGGCGCAACTCGCGCAGACGGTCCGTGAAGTGCGCACGGTGTACGCCAACAACGGGACGCTGTCGGCCAACATCGCGACGCGCCAGGCCGACACCCTCAAGGCCCGTTCGGCGCTGGTCCGCGCCGAAGACGACTACCGGCGCCGTGCCGCGCTGACCGCGTCCGGCGCCGTGTCGAAGGAAGAGCTGCAGCACGTGCAGACCGAACTCGACGGCGCGAGGAGTGCGCTCGCGGCTGCGGACGCCAACGTCCGGGCCGCGAAAGAACAGCTCGCGTCGAACCAGGTGTCGACCGACGGCATCAGCGTCGCCCAGCATCCGAACGTGCTGCGCGCGGCCGCCCGCGTGCGCGAGGCGTATCTCGCGCTCGAACGCGGCACCTTGCCGGCCCCCGTGTCGGGCCAGGTCGCGAAGCGCGGCGTACAGCTCGGCCAGCGCGTCGCGCCGGGCACGCCGCTGATGGCGATCATTCCGCTGAACCAGTTGTGGGTCGATGCGAACTTCAAGGAAGTGCAGCTGCGCAAGATGCGCGTCGGCCAGCCGGTGACGCTCGAGGCCGACCTCTACGGCGGCAAGGTCGAATACAAGGGCAAGATCGTCGGGCTGTCGGCCGGCACCGGCAGCGCGTTCTCGCTGCTGCCCGCGCAGAACGCGACCGGCAACTGGATCAAGGTGGTCCAGCGGGTGCCGGTGCGCATCGAGTTCGATCCGAAGGAACTGGCCGAGCATCCGCTGCGCATCGGGTTGTCGGTGGTGGCGAAGATCGACACGTCGAATCAGGACGGCCAGAACCTCGCGAGCGCACGCCGCGTCGACGCGACGACCTACCAGACCAAGGTTTTCGCGCCCGACACGCACGCAGCGGACGCGATCATCGATCGGATCGTCGCGGCCAATCTCGGCAAGCAGCAGGACAGCGGCAAGGTCTCGGCGAACGACCGGGCCGCCGCGCCGGCGCGGATCGCGAAGAGCCACTGAGCGTGACGCGTGCCGCCCTCGCGGGTCGCATGTCGCAAGCCCCGTCCACCGAGCCGATGAGAGCGACCCGATGAGCGCAATCCCCGTCGCCGGCGGCGCGGCGCCGCCGCCCGCCCCGCCCGCAGCCGGCTATCCGCCGCTGGCGGGCTCCGCGAAGATCCTCGGCACGATCTCGCTCGCGCTGGCCACGTTCATGAACGTGCTCGACACGTCGATCGCCAACGTGTCGCTGTCGTCGATCGCCGGCGACCTCGGCGTCTCGACCTCGCAGGCCACCTGGGTCATCACGTCGTTCGCCGTCGCCAACGCGATCGCGTTGCCGCTGACCGGCTGGCTCACGCAGCGCTTCGGTGCGGTCAAGCTGTTCACCGTGTCGGTGCTGCTGTTCGTGATCTCGTCGTGGTTGTGCGGGCTCGCGACGTCGCTGCCGATGCTGATCGCGTTCCGTGTGCTGCAGGGCTTCGTCGCCGGACCGATGATCCCGCTGTCGCAGGCGCTGCTACTGTCGAGCTATCCCAAGGCGCAGGCCGGGATGGCCCTCGCGGTGTGGTCGGTGACCACGCTGGTGGCGCCGGTGATGGGCCCGATGCTCGGCGGCTGGATCACCGACAACATCTCTTGGCCGTGGATCTTCTATATCAACATCCCGGTCGGCATCCTCGCCGCCTATGTGACGTGGATGATCTTCCAGGATCGCGAGACGCCGACCCGCAAGCTGCCGATCGACGGGGTGGGACTGGGGTTGCTCGTGCTGTGGGTCGGTTCGCTGCAGATCATGCTCGACAAGGGCAAGGAGCTCGACTGGTTCAGCTCCGGCTTCATCGTCGCGCTGGCATCGGTCGCGGCGATCGCGTTCGCCTGCTTCATGGTCTGGGAGCTGGTCGACAACGATCATCCGGTGGTCGACCTGCGGCTGTTCAAGATCCGCAACTTCTGGACCGGGACGCTGACCCTCGCGCTGGGCTACGGCGTGTTCTTCGGCAACGTCGTGCTGATGCCGTTGTGGCTGCAGCAGTACATGGGCTACACGGCGACCGATGCGGGTCTGCTGACGGCGCCGGTCGGCCTCTTCGCCATCCTGCTGTCGCCGGTGGTCGGCAAGTACATCGCGAAGGTCGATCCGCGGAAGTTTGCAACGGCCGCGTTCCTGATCTTCGGCGCCGCTCTTTACTGGCGCACGTTCTACAACACGCAGGCGAACTTCGGCTACCTCGTGCGGCCGGTCATCCTGCAGGGCGCGGCGATGGCGTTCTTCTTCATTCCGCTGGTGACACTGACGCTGTCGGGGCTGCCGCCCGAGCGCATCGCGGCCGCGTCGGGGCTGTCGAACTTCGCGCGGATCACGGCCGGCGCCTTCGGCACGTCGATCGCGACGACGATGTGGGAAGACCGCGCGATCCTGCATCACGCGCGGCTGACCGAAGCGATCAACTACGGCAGCACGAGCGCGACGCAATACATGCAGGGTCTGCAGTCCGGCGGGCTGACGCCCGACCAGGCGATGGTCGCCATCAACCGGACCATCGACGTGCAGGCCTACATGCTCGGCGCCAACGACATCTTCTACGCGTCGGCCATCCTGTTCATCCTGCTGATCGGTGTGGTCTGGATCGCCCGTCCGACGAAGAGCGGCGGCGGCGCCAGCGGAGCGGCGGCCGGCGCGCACTGAGCGTCGCGACCGGTACGCTCCGCAGGTTCAGGCGCGCTTGCGGGCTTCGGCGAGGAATTCTTCCAGGATCGGCGCGCAGTCCATCAGGCCGCCGTCGTTGGCGCGATGGAATTCGGGGTGCCACTGGACTCCGAAGACGTAGGTGTCCGCATCGAGCCGGATCGCCTCCGGCAGCCCGTCCGGAACCGAGCGCGCCTCGACCTTGATGTGCCGTCCGAGCTGCCGCGCGGCCTGGTGGTGGATCGAGATCACGTGGCCGGTGGCGCCGTTGGGGTAGAGCCGGGCCAGTCCCGATCCGGGCACGACCTCGATCGGATGCGCGTGCGCGTCGTAGCTTTCCTCGTTCCTATGTACGATCGCCTCGTCGTGCTGCGACGGGATGTCCTGATAGAGCGTCCCGCCGAACGCGACGTTGATCAGTTGCAGTCCGCGGCAGATGCCGAGCACGGGCTTGCGCGCATCGACGAATTCGAGCAGCAGTTCGCGTTCGAAGTCGTCGCGGGTCTTGTCGCCGGCCCACTCCGGGTCCAGCGGCTCCTCGCCGTAGCTGGTGGGACTGAGATCAGCGCCGCCCTGAAGGACGAGCCCGTCGAGGTGCTCGGCATAGTCCTTGAGCTTGATGTTCCCCCGCGACAACTTCGCATCCCGGCTGATCACCGGAACCATGAAGACCATCACGTCGCGCGACATCACCCAGTAGGCGACCGACTCCTCGAGATACATCAGCGACTTGGAGCGCAGTCCCGCGCCGCCGATCTCGGCGTGAAAGAGTCGTGGCGAGATGCCGATCTTCAGCGGTTTCCTGCGACGGCTGCGGGCGGTGAGCATGCGGGTCCCTCGGGTTGCCGCCATCGTACGCCGCGTCGCTCTGCCGCCAAAACGCACAACAATGCGGCGCCATGCGCCCCAAGTTGGACGGCCCGCACGCCACGATGCGTTTTTGCGATGACTTGCGCTCGCAGAACGCCGGTTACGGCGTCATGCGCATGGCACGGGACTTGCAGAGTGCCTGTCTTGTCTTTATGCGGAGTCCCTGATGAAAAGAACAGTCGTGGCCGTAAGAACAGGCCTTTGTTTGATCGCTGCATCACTCGCCACCACTGCGTTCGCGCAGGTCACCACGACCGCCCCCGCGGCCGCGGCCGACACCGCGCCTCCGGCGGCGGCGCCCGCTCCCGGTGTCACCTTCGGCGACTTCACGCTGACCGGCAACGCCGGGTTGTTCTCCGATTACCGCTTCCGCGGCTTCACGCAGACCGGCTACAAGCCCGCCTTCCAGGGCGGCTTCGACCTGTCGCATGCGAGCGGCTTCTACATCGGCAACTGGAACTCCAACGTCGAGCAGGGCCTGTATCGCGGCGCGTCGCTCGAGATGGATTTCTACGGCGGCTACAAGTACACCTTCCTCGAAGACTTCACGGCGGACGTCGGTTACTACTACTACTACTACCCGACCCGGCGCTCTGCCGGCTCGAACACCTACGGCGGGTACAACAAGAAGGCGGCCGAAGGCGAGGCGTACGTCGGGCTGAGCTGGAAGACGATCTCCGCGAAGTACTGGTATGCCACGACCAACTACTTCGGTCTGGGCGACAGCTTCCTCGGCAGCAACAAGATCGATACCAACGGTTCGAGCTACTTCGAGCTCAACGCGACCTACGACTTCGGCGATGGCTGGGGAGCGGTCGCGCATGGCGGCCTGCAATCGATCAAGAACCACGCGCAGTTCACCGACGTGACCGGCGCGACGCTGGCCAAGAACGTGACCGACTGGAAGATCGGCGCCACCAAGGACCTGTCCGGCTTCGTGGTCGGCCTGGCGGTGGTGGGGACGTCGCACCGGAAGTACTTCGGCACGGCGACCTCATTCGAGGCGGGCGGCAACACGCGCGTGCTGGCTTCGGTTTCGAAGACGTTCTGAACCCGACGTTCCGGTGAGACGGGACGGACGCTTGCAGTTGTCCGTCCCGTGTTCGCGTCGGAGCGGTCGACTCCGGATCTGACGAGATCCAACCACGAAGGCAACGGCCGATCGGCCCGCGCCGAAGAATCAGGATAGAGGACTGCATGAAACTGATTTCGGCAATCATCAAACCATTCAAGCTTGATGAAGTGCGCGAGGCGCTCTCGGCCATCGGGGTGCAAGGCATCACCGTCACCGAGGTCAAGGGCTTCGGCCGGCAGAAGGGCCACACCGAGCTCTATCGCGGCGCCGAGTACGTGGTCGATTTCCTCCCCAAGGTCAAGATCGAGGCCGCGGTATCGGGTGAGCTCGTCGAACGCGCCATCGAAGCCATCGAGACCTCGGCTCGCACCGGGAAGATCGGCGACGGGAAGGTGTTCGTCTACGACCTCGAACAGGTGGTGCGCATCCGTACCGGCGAGACCGGCAAGGACGCTCTCTAGAAACCGCGCTGACGCATTTACTGGATCCAAGGGGAAGGTTGATGAAAAAGATTTTGCTGACCACGTTCGCGTGGCTGGTTCTCGCGTGTCCTGCCGTTTCGGCATGGGCCGCTGATGTATCCGTGCTGCCCGCGGACGTCCGGACGCCGGTGCTGCTGGCGCAGGCGGCGACGCCTCCGGCGGCCGAAGCGCCTGCCGCTGCTGCTGCGCCGGCCGCAGCGGACGCTGCCGCGCCCGCGGCCGCCGTGCCGCAGCCCAACAAGGGCGATACCGCGTGGATGCTGACGTCCACGGCGCTGGTGTTGCTGATGTCGGTCCCGGCCCTCGGCCTGTTCTACGGCGGCCTGGTCCGCAGCAAGAACATGCTGTCGGTGCTGATGCAGGTCTTCGTGGGCTTCTCGATGATCACCGTGCTGTGGTGCATCTACGGCTACACGCTCGCCTTCACCGAAGGCAACGCGTTCTTCGGCGGTTTCACGCGACTGTTCCTCAACGGCATGTTCAATCCGGCCGACGGCAGCTTCTCGATGGCGGCGACGTTCAGCAAGGCCACGCCGATGTACGAACTGGTCTACGCCGCCTTCCAGGCGACGTTCGCCGCGATCACCTGCTGCCTGATCCTGGGGTCGCTGGTCGAGCGCGTGAAGTTCTCCGCCATCCTGCTGTTCCTCGCGATCTGGTTCACGTTCAGCTACCTGCCGGTCGCGCACATGGTGTGGTACTGGGCCGGTCCCGACAGCTACACGGCGGGCATGAACGAAGACGCCGTCAACAAGGTCAACGCCACCGCCGGCTACATCTGGCAGATGGGCGCCCTCGACTTCGCGGGCGGCACGGTGGTGCACATCAACGCCGGTATCTCGGGCCTGATCGGCGCGATCTTCCTCGGCAAGCGGCTCGGCCTCGGCCGTGAATCGATGGCACCGCACAGCCTGACGATGACGATGATCGGCGCGTCGCTGCTGTGGTTCGGCTGGTTCGGCTTCAACGCCGGCTCGGCGCTCGAAGCCAACGGCTCCGCAGCGCTCGCCTTCATGAACACGTTCCTGGCCACGGCCTGCGCCGTGATGTCGTGGACCTTCGTCGAGTGGATCATCAAGGGCAAGCCGTCGATGCTCGGTGCCGCATCGGGTGCTGTCGCCGGCCTCGTCGCGATCACGCCGGCCGCCGGTAACGTCGGCATCCCCGGGGCCTTCGCGATCGGTCTGATCTCGGGCGTCGTCTGCCTGTGGGGTGTCACCGGCCTGAAGAAGATGATCGGCGTCGACGACTCGCTCGACGTGTTCGGCATCCACGCCCTCGGCGGGATCCTGGGTGCGCTGCTGACCGGCGTCTTCAACTCGCCGGCGCTCGGCGGCCCCGGCTTCGTGATCGACTGGGTCACCGGCAAGACCGGCTACACCAGCATTGGCGAACAGCTGCTGATCCAGGCGAAAGCCGTCGGCATCGTCGTGGTCTGGACCGGGGTCGTCTCGATCATCGCGTACTTCATCGTCAAGCTCGTCTTCGGCTTGCGGGTCAGCGAAGAAGAAGAGCGCGAAGGTCTCGATATCTCTTCGCACGGCGAATCGGCGTACCACCCGTGACCTGCTGATCATCGACCGGGTGCGATTCCCGGTCACCGCTTCTCGTTTTCGTCTCTCCTCAGAAGTACGAGCTTCGGCTCGTTGATCCGGCGCCCAGTGCGCCGGTTTTTTTTCACGCGCGACGCGCGTGCCGCCGTTCGTCGGATGGAAAGGGCTTGTTCCCCCGCACACCTCCGTCCGCCCGGGCACCGGTTTGCCGTTACAATCTGCGACCCGCGTGTCAGCGGGTTTTTCCCGGCGCTCCCCCATGGTTCCTCATCTCGTTACCGCCTTGTCCGGCCCGCTGGCCGACCTCGAACAGCGCATGCTCGACGCGACTCCCGCGATCGAACGCTGGTTCCGGCTCGAATGGCAGGAACACACGCCGCCGTTCTATTGTTCGGTCGACCTGCGCAATGCCGGGTTCAAGATCGCGCCGGTCGATACCAACCTCTTCCCCGGCGGCTTCAACAATCTCGCGCCCGAGGTGATGCCGCTGGCGGTGCAGGCGGCGATGGCCGCGATCGACAAGATCTGTCCGGAAGCCCGCAACCTGCTGCTGATCCCCGAGAACCACACCCGCAACCGCTTCTATCTGCAGAACGTCGCCCGGTTGGCCGCGATCCTCCGGCAGACCGGCCTCAACGTGCGGATGGGCACGCTGAACCCCGAGATCACCGAAGCGACCACGATCGAACTCGACGGCGGCCAGAGCTTCATGATCGAGCCGCTGAAGCGCATCGGCACGAACGGACGCCGCCTCGGCCTCGCCGACTTCGATCCCTGTGCGGTGCTGCTGAACAACGATCTGTCGGGCGGCATTCCCGACATCCTGAAGAACCTGAACGAACAGTTCGTCCTGCCGCCGCTGCACGCGGGCTGGGCCGTGCGCCGCAAGACCCACCACTTCGCCGCCTACGACGATGTCGCGAAGCGCTTCGCGAAGATGCTCGACATCGATCCGTGGATGATCAACCCGTACTTCGAGCAGTGCAGCGACGTCAGCTTCGGCGACAGCAACAGCGAGGACTGTCTGGCCGGACACGTCGAGACGCTGCTCGCCAAGATCCGCAAGAAGTACAAGGAATACGGCATCACCGAGACGCCTTACGTCATCGTCAAGGCCGATGCGGGCACCTACGGCATGGGCGTGATGAGCGTCAAGGACCCGGCCGAGGTCCGCAACATGAATCGCAAGGCTCGCAACAAGATGAGCGTCGTCAAGGAAGGCCTCGAAGTCTCCGAGGTCATCATTCAGGAGGGCGTGCATACCTTCGAACGCGTTCCGGTCGGCGCAAAGGCCGACGAGATCGACGGCGCGGTCGCGGGTTCGATCGAGTCCGGCATCGCCGAGCCGGTGGTCTACATGATCGATCGCTACGTCGTCGGCGGCTTCTATCGGGTGCACACCGGTCGCGGCATCGACGAGAACCTCAACGCCCCCGGCATGCAGTTCGTGCCGCTGCCGTTCGCATCGAGCTGCAACTTCCCGGATCCGGGACAACGCCCGCAGGCGGCGCCCAACCGCTTCTACGCGTACGGCGTCGTGGCCCGCCTGGCGCTGCTGGCCGCGTCGCTCGAACTCGAACGCACCGACCCGGCCGCCGAAGCGGCATGACGCGCGCGCCGTCGTGATCGGGGCGCGCGACGCTCCGCACTGATTCCGTGATGCATATCGCCTTCATCGCCGATCCGCTGGCGACCTTCAAGATCTACAAGGACTCGACGTTCGCGATGATGGTCGAGGCCGCTCGTCGCGGCCACACGCTGGCCTACATCGATCAGCGCAACCTGGCGCGCACCGCGGCCGACGTCGTCGAGGCGACGGCCTGGCCGCTGCAGCTCACCGGCGACCCCGCTGCGTGGTACACGCTCGGCGCGTCCGAGGTCGTGCCGCTGTCGGCGTTCGGCGCCGTGGTGATGCGCAAGGACCCGCCGTTCGACATGGAGTACGTGTATTCGACCTATCTCCTCGAGCGGGCCGGGGCGCAGGGCGCGCGGGTCTTCAACAGCGGCCGTGCGATCCGCGACCACAACGAGAAGTTCGCGATCGCGGAGTTTCCCGAGCTGATCGCGCCGACGCTGGTCACGCGCGACGCCGAGCGCGTCCGCGCGTTCCATCGCGAACACGGCGACATCATCCTGAAGCCGCTCGACGGCATGGGCGGCATGGGCATCTTCCGGGTCAAGCCCGACGGCATGAACCTGGGCTCGATGATCGAGATGCTCGGCGGCAACGGCGAGCGGACCATCATGGCGCAACGGTTCATCCCGCAAATCGACGCCGGCGACAAGCGCATCCTGGTCATCGACGGCAAGCCCGTGCCGTTCGCGCTCGCCCGCGTACCGCAGGGCAGCGAGGTGCGCGGCAACCTGGCCGCCGGCGGTCTCGGCCGGGCGCAGCCGCTGTCGGCGCGCGACCGCGAGATCGGCGAGACCGTCGGCGCGAAAGTCGCGCAGCGCGGCCTGCTGCTGATCGGCGTCGACATCATCGGCGACTACCTGACCGAGATCAACGTGACCAGCCCCACCTGCTTCGCCGAGATCCGCGACGGCAGCGGCTTCAACGTCGCCGAGGTCTTCATCGATGCACTGGAACGCGCAACCGCCGCGCACGTTCCTCCCGCTTGAGAACCACCATGGTCGGACTCGTCGTCATCGGACACATGCCGTTTGCCGCGGCCCTCTACGCGTGCGCGAAGCACGTGTACGGCAGCGCTCCCGAGCATTGCGTCGTCATCGACGTGACGGCCGACGCCGACGCCGAGGCCGAACTGGCGCGGGCCCGGCAGGCGGTCGCCGACGTCGATCGCGGCGCCGGCGTGCTGGTCCTGGTCGACATGTTCGGCGCGACGCCGGGCAACATCGCGGCGCAGCTCGCGCAGCCCGGTCGCGTCGAGGTCGTGGCCGGCGTCAACCTGCCGATGCTGATGCGCACGCTGTGCTATCGCAACACGGCGTCGATCGCCGACCTGCCCGAGAAGGCTTTGGGCGGCGGGGCGTCGGGTATGATAAAAATTGGGTCGGCGCCGCCGCACGCATCTCAGCTCGAATGCGAGCGCCCCTTCCCGCACGACTCCGACGCGAACGACGGTTCCCCCCACGATGGCGCAGCGCGACTGCAAGATCAGTAACAAGCTGGGTCTTCACGCGCGCGCGTCGGCAAAGCTGACACAACTCGCTGCGCAATTTCCGTGCGAAATATGGATGAGCCGTGCCGGTCGTCGCGTCAATGCCAAGAGCATCATGGGCGTGATGATGCTGGCCGCGGGCAAGGGGTCGACCGTGACGATCGAGACCATCGGTGCCGACGACGAGGCCGCGCTCGATACGATCGCCGCGCTGATCGACGACAAGTTCGGCGAGGGGCAGTGACCCGCGCACCGAGTCGCGGGTTCACGCGACGCATCGAGCACTGACATGGCCTTCACCCTGCACGGGATTCCAGTCTCGCGCGGCATCGTCATCGGACGCGTCCATCTGCTGGCGTCCGCGGCCCTCGAAGTGCCGCACTACCTGATGGTCACCGGCGAGATCGAGGCCGAAGTCGGTCGCCTCGACGAAGCCATCGCGACCGTCGTCAACGAGCTCTATCAGCTGCAGTCCGAGCTGCCGGCCGACGCGCCGGCCGAGTTCGCCGCGCTCGTCGACCTGCATCGCCTGATCCTCCAGGACCCGCTGCTGTCCGAAGAGCCGGTGCGCCTGATCCGCGAGCGGCGCTACAACGCGGAGTGGGCGCTGACCACCCAGTTGCAGGCCGTGGTGGAGCAGTTCGAGGAGATGGACGACGAGTACATCGCGTCGCGCCGCGCCGACGTCGAGCAGGTGGTCGAGCGCGTGCTGAAGATCCTCACCGGCTCGGCGCACTCGCTGTCGATGGTGGCCGACGAGGCCGACGCCGCGCGGAAGAACGGCAACGGCGACGCCTTCGAGCCGATGATCGTGATCGCGCACGACATCGCGCCGGCCGACATGCTGCAGTTCAAGAAGAAGATCTTCGCGGGCTTCGCGACCGACCTCGGCAGCCTGACGGCCCACACGGCCATCCTCGCGAAGAGCCTCGACATCCCGGCCGTGGTCGGACTCGGCCAGGCGTCGCGGCTGCTGCACCAGGACGAGTGCGTGATCGTCGACGGCGAGGCCGGCGTGCTGATCGTCGACCCGAGCCCGATCGTGCTCGACGAGTACCGGCTGCGCAAACGCGACCTCGAACTCGCGAACGAGAAGCTGAAGCGCCTCGCGCGGATGCAGACCCGCACGCTCGACGACATGCCGATCGAGTTGCACGCCAACATCGAGCTGCCCGACGACTGCGCGTTCGCGAACGAGGTCGGGGCCACCGGCATCGGCCTGTTCCGCACCGAGTTCCTGTTCATGACGCGCGACTCGATGCCCGACGAGGACGAACAGTTCGAGGCGTATCGAAGCGTCGTCGCGTCGATGACCGGTCGGCCGGTGACGATCCGCACGCTCGACATCGGCGCCGACAAGACACCGGACGCGGCGCGCATCGCGTTCGGCAGCAACGTCTTCAACACCACCAATCCGGCCCTCGGCCTGCGGGCCATCCGCTTCTGCCTCGCCGAGCCGCAGATGTTCCTCGTGCAGTTGCGCGCGATTCTGCGCGCCACCGCCTTCGGTCCGGTCAAGCTGCTGATCCCGATGATCGCCCACCCGCAGGAGGTCGATGCGGCGCTGACGCTGATCGCGACCGCGAAGGGCCAGCTCGACGTGCGCGGCATCGCCTACGACCGCAACATGCCGGTTGGCGGGATGATCGAGATCCCCGCCGCCGCATTGAGCCTCGCGATGTTCGCGAAGCGCCTCGACTTCTTCTCGATCGGGACCAACGACCTGATCCAGTACACGCTCGCGATCGACCGCACCGACAACGCCGTCGCGCATCTCTACGACCCGCTGCATCCGGCGGTGCTGCAACTGATCGCGCAGGTCATCAGCACGTCGTCGCGCCTCGGCATCCCGGTGTCGGTGTGCGGCGAGATGGCCGGCGATCCGATGCTGGCGCGCCTGCTGCTCGGCCTCGGGCTGCGGCAGTTCTCGATGCATCCGGCGCAGCTGCTCGCAGTCAAGTACGAGGTGCTGCGGTCGGACGTGGTCGCCTGCGAAGCCGCGGCCAAGAAGATCCTGTCCGCCGGCGAGCCCGATCGCATCCGCGTGCTGGTCGATCGAATGCGCGCCGCCTGAGCGTCATGTGGCCTTCCGCCTCGCAGGCCGCGGGCCCGTGCATCCCTCACCGATGACTTCCGCGCAACAACGACTCGAGCTCGATGCCCCGGCCGCGGCAGCGACGGACCGCGGCGACGAGGCCGCGTGGATCGTGTCCGAGCGCGGCCTGCCGCTGCAGACCGGCAGTCCCCGGCAGGTCGCGGGGATCACGGCCTTGTTCGGCCGATCGTTCGCGGCCGTCGTCCCGTCCGAAGACGAGTGGCGTACGACCGTGCTGCCCGAAGACCTCGACCGCGTGGTGCAGCAGCGGGCGCAGGACGCCGACGCGTTCGACACCACCTATCGCATCGTCCTTCCCGGCGGCGCACTACGTCGCGTGCGCGACCGCGTGCGGGTGCTGGGCGAGCGCTGGCGCCTGAGAATCGTCAGCGCGATCGACGACGCTGCGCAAGACGATACCGCGACCGTGGTCGATCGACCGGCCCCGTCGTGCGACTGGCTGGACGTCGTGCTCGGCGAAGCGCTGCTGCGCTGCGACCACGCCGGCCGCATCGTCGAGACCTTCGGTCCGTCGGCGTTGCTGCCGATCGACGCCGGGACGCTGATCGGTCGCAGCATCGCCGACTTCCCGGCGCTGTCGATCGACCTGCGGCTCGCGTGGTCGACCGCGCTGGACCGCGCGCTGGAGACGCAGCGCGCGCAGATCTGCGCCTACGAACTCGATCGCGGCACGGGCCTGCGATCGTTCGAGGCGCGCTTCATGCCGCTCGACGCGGGCGCCGTGGCGATCGCGATCGCCGACGTCGGTGAACGCAACCTGCTGCGCGAACGCATCGATCACTCGGCGCAGCACGACGAGGTCACGGGACTCGGCAACGCGCGCAGCCTGCGCGACCGGCTCGACGCGTGGATGCGTCCCGGGGTCCCGGTCGATCGGGCCGGTGTGATCCCGGTGGCGCTGCTGGTCGTCGACCTCGACCGCTTCAAGCAGAGCAACGAACTGTACGGCCGCTCGATCGGCGACAGCCTGCTGCGGCTGGTCGCGCAGCGCATCCGCCGCGAAGCGCTGCGCGAGCTGCAAGGTCGGGTCTACGACACGCACGACTCGGCCAATCCGAACGCGATCGACGAGCACGACGATCCGCGCATGGCGGCGTCGCTGGCGGTCGTGCGGCTGGGCGGCGACCAGTTCGCGGTCGCGTGGCGGATCGGCGAGCGTGCGTCGCGCGGCGCGGTCGACGACGGGGCCGCACGGGGCGTCGCACTGGCCGACCGGCTGATCGCGGCCCTCGGCGCGCCGACGCGGATCGCCGGCCAGACGCTGTTCGTGCGCGCCAGCATCGGGCTCGCGCTGTTCCCCGGCGACGCGCTGACCCCGTCGGCGCTGTTTTCGCAGGCTGAGGCCGCGCTGAAGCGGGCCAAGCGGTCGGGCCGCAACCAGTACCGTCGCCACGGCGACGACGCGCAGCCGGCACCCGGCGCGTCGTCGCGCCCGCCGGACAACGAGGGCGCGCTGCGTGCCGCGATCGCGTCGAACCAGTTCCTGCTGGTCTACCAGCCCAAGTTCGAACTCGCGTCGTCGCTGCTCGACCGGTCCGCAGCCGGCAGCGAGCGCGCCCTCGTGATCCCGGGCGCGATCGTCGCCGTCGAGGCGCTGGTGCGCTGGCGCACGCCGACCGGCGCGCTGCTGATCCCGCACGAGTTCGTCCCGCTGGCCGAGTCGTCGGGGATGATCCGGCCGCTGGGCGACTGGGTGCTGCGGACGGCGCTCGCCGAGGTCTCGCGCTTCGCGGCGCAGGGCGCGGCGCGGGTCGGCGTCACGATCAACGTGTCGCTGCTGCAGCTCCATGACCGCGAGTTCGTGCGAACGGTCGAGTCGGCGCTGCGCGAGTCCGGCTTCGCGGCGCACGAACTCACCGTCGAGATCGCCGAGACCGCCTTCCTCGAAGACATCCGCCTGGTCGCCGATGCGCTGGCCGAGCTGTCGGCGCTCGGCGTGCGCCTGGCCATCGATCACTTCGGGGTCGGCACCGCGGGACTGGTGGCGTTGAAGGCCTTGCCGATCGACGAGATCAAGATCGATCGCAGCTTCATCGCCGGCGCGGCGATCGACGCGTTCGATGCGACCATCGTTTCCGGCCTGATCGAGATGGCGCACAACCTCGGCAAGACGGTCACGGCCGAAGGCGTCGAGCGCGTCGACCAGATCGCGTCGCTGAGCCAGATGCGCTGCGATGCCATCCAGGGCTACTTCGTCGGCGAGCCGCTGACCGCCGACGCGCTGGTCGCCCACGCGGCGCTGTGGCGCCAGACGCCCGGCGCCCCATCGTGATCCTTCCCAGCCTTTCGTGAGCGTGCCGCGATGCGGGTCCTGCTGGTCGAAGACGACGCGATGATCGGCAACTCGGTGCGGGCCGGCCTGCGCCAGGACGGCTTCGCGATCGACTGGGTCACCGACGGCCTCGCGGCCGAGCACGCGCTCGCGGTCAGGGGCGGCCAGGACGCCTACGACCTCGTGCTGCTCGACCTCGGCCTGCCGAAGAAGGGCGGCCTCGATGTCCTGCGCGGCCTGCGCGCGCGCGGTCACGACGTCCCCGTGCTGATCATCACGGCGCGCGACGCGGTCGCCGATCGCGTGGCCGGCCTCGATGCCGGCGCCGACGACTACCTCGTCAAGCCCTTCGATCTCGACGAGCTCGCGGCCCGTGTGCGGGCACTGCACCGGCGCCGCAGCGGCCGCGCCGAGGCGCTGCTGCGGCACGAACACGGCGACGACGTGATCACGCTCGACCCCGCGCGTCGCGAGGTGCGCCGCAACGACGTGGCCATCGCGGTCTCGTCGCGCGAATTCGCGGTGCTCGAGGCGCTGCTGGAGCGGGCCGGCGCCGTGCTGTCGCGCGCGCAGCTCGAGGAGAAGCTCTACGGCTGGGACGAGGAGCCCGGCAGCAACACCATCGAGGTCTATGTCCACGGCCTGCGCAAGAAGCTCGGGGCCGACCTGATCCGCAACGTGCGCGGCGTCGGCTACACCATCGCATCGCGCTGAAGCGCCGCTACCGTCACGCCATGGCCCGCCCTTCCCGCTTCTCGTTCGGCGATTCGATCCAGCGCCGGCTGCTGTTCTCGATGATCGCGGTGCTCGTCGCGGGCATCGCGGTCACCGGCGGCGTGGTCTACAGGCAGGCGCGCGAGGAGGCCAACGACCTGTTCGACCGACAGTTGCACCAGTTCGCCGCGTCGCTGCCGGTCCGCGCGTTCGGCGCGCTGGCGCCGAACGCGCCGAACGCGCCCGAGGCCAGCGACGACATGGTCATCCGCATCTGGAACCGCTTCGGCATCTTCGTCTACAGCTCGCATCCCGACGTCCCGCTGCCGGCGCGCGCGCAGCTCGGCCTGACCACGGTCGGCACGTCGCGCGGCGACTGGCGCGTGTTCGCGACGCTGGTCGACGACAACCTGATCGAGGTGGCGCAGCCGATGCGCGTGCGCAGCGCGCTCGCGGCCGAGGTCGCGCTGCGGACCGTGCTGCCGCTGGTGATCCTGCTGCCGATCCTCGGCGGCCTGCTGTGGTGGATCGTCGGACGCGGGCTCGCGCCGCTGCGCCGCGTGGCCGGCGAGGTCGCGGCCCGTCGACCCGAAGCGCTCGAACGCCTGTCCGAAGACGACCTGCCGCAGGAGGTCGCGCCGCTCGTCGCTTCGCTCAATCGTCTGCTGGTCGACCTGGCCGCCGCGCGCGATGTGCAACGCGCGTTCATCGCCGATGCGGCGCACGAGCTGCGCACGCCGCTGACGGCGCTGCAGCTCCAGCTTCAGGTCGTGGAACGGGCCGACGATCCGCAGACCCGCGCCGCCGCGCTCGATGCCCTGCACGACGGGCTGCGGCGCGCGTCGCGACTGGTGCAGCAGTTGCTGGCGCTGGCCCGCGCCGAGCCCGACGCGGCGTCGAACCCGTCGCACGCGCCGGTCGATCTCGACGCGCTCGCGCGCGAGGCGGTGTCGTTGCATGCGCAACTCGCGCACGACCGCGGCATCGACCTCGGGATCGACGGACGCCAGGACAGCCGCCCCGCGGCGCAGGGCACCATCGTCGATGGCGACCGCGATGCGCTGTTCACGCTGCTCGGCAACCTGATCGACAACGCGCTGCGTTACGCGGCGCGCGGCGGGCGCGTGGACGTGGCGGTCGAAGATCGCGCCGACACGACGGTGCTGTTGGTGCGCGACGACGGACCCGGCATCTCGTCGGCCGAACGGGAGCGCGTGTTCGATCGCTTCCATCGCGGCGAGGCCGCGCGGGCCGCGGGCGATACCCGGGGCAGCGGTCTCGGCCTCGCCATCGTCAAGCGCATCGCCGATCGCCACGGTGCGCACGTGCTGCTCGACGCCGGAGACGTCGCCGGTCCGGGTCCCGGCGCACGGGGCCTGCACGTGCGCGTCGTCTTTCCGAAGGCCGTCCGTACCGGCTGAAGGTCGAACCACGAAGCGGTGTTGCGCTTAAGAACGGCTTAAGTTTCGCCGCCTAGACTCCGGCAGGTTGCCAAGCGCCGCCGCGTTCGAACCCGAGCCGCGGCAGGCGCATCCCCCTTCTTCCAGGAGTGCCTCGATGAAACTGAATCGAATGGTCAAGAATCTCGTCCTCGCCGGCGTGCTCGGTGGCGCAGGCTACACGCTCGCCAAGATCGAGATGCCGATCGTCAATCCCGCGATCGCCGCCACGGAAACGTCGACGCTGGCGCCGACGGCGCAGCCGATGGTGCCGACCGCGTCCGCCGCACAGCAGATGGCCACGCCGCAGGTCGCGTTGCCGAACTTCACCGGCCTGGTCCAGCGCTACGGCCCCGCGGTCGTCAACATCACCGTCACGCAGCGCGCGACGAAGAGCAGTTTCAATCCGCATCGGCAGTCCACGCCGAACGACGATGAAGACGACAGCGATCCGTTCGGCCAGTTTTTCAAGGGCATGCCCTTCGGACCCAACGGACCGCAGGGGCGGATCCCGCGCAACGGCGTCATCCAGCGCGGCCTCGGCTCGGGCTTCATCGTCAGCGCCGACGGCTACATCATGACCAACGCGCACGTGGTCGACGGCGCGACCGACGTGCTGGTCAAGCTCACCGACCGCCGCGAGTTCAAGGCCAAGGTCATCGGCAGCGACAAGAAGAGCGACATCGCGGTCATCAAGATCGACGCCAAGGACCTGCCGGTGGTGTCGACCGGCAGCTCGGAGAAGCTCAACGTCGGCGAATGGGTCGTCGCGATCGGCTCGCCGTTCGGCTTCGACAACACCGTCACGGCCGGCATCGTGTCGGCCAAGGCGCGCTCCCTGCCGAGCGACAACTTCACGCCGTTCATCCAGACCGACGTGCCGGTCAATCCGGGTAATTCGGGCGGCCCGCTGTTCAACCTGAACGGTGAGGTGGTCGGCATCAACTCGCAGATCTTCTCCGAGTCGGGCGGCTTTCAGGGCATCTCGTTCGCGATCCCGATCGACATCGCGTTGAACGTCAAGGACCAGCTGGTCGCAAAAGGCAAGGTCACGCGCGCGCGCATCGGCGTCACCATCCAGGACGTCAACCAGCAGTTCGCGAACAGCTTCAAGCTGCCGCGGCCGATGGGGGCGCTGGTCTCCGACGTCGAAGCCGACGGCCCTGCCGCCAAGGCGGGCCTGAAGTCGGGCGACGTGATCACCAAGCTCGACGGCAAGGAAATCGAACGCTCGGCCGACCTGCCGGCGCGCGTCGCGACGCTGAAGCCCGGCTCGACCACGCATCTCGAGGTGTGGAGGGCCGGCAAGCCGGTGGACGTCGCGGTGTCGCTGGGCGAGCTGAAGGACACGACCACCGTCGCCAAGGCGGACACGCCGGACAGCGGCGGTCGACTCGGCGTCTCGGTCCGGCCGCTGCGTCCCGAAGAAGCGCGGCAGCTCGGCGCCGCCGGCAGCAACGGCCTCGTGGTCGAAGAGGCGAGCGGTGCGGCTGCCGAGGCGGGGATCCAGGCGGGCGACGTGATCCTGTCATTCAACGGGCAGTCGGTGCAGACGGCCGACGAGCTGAAGGCGCTGATCGCGAAAGCCGGCGGCAACGCGGCCGTGCTGGTCCAGCGCGGCAAGAATCGCCTCTTCGTGCCGGTCGAACTGGGCTGATGCGGGACTGACGGCGGCGGCACGCGACCGACGCGACGAAGGGGCGTGGTCTTCGGACCGCGCCCCTTTTTTCATGCGCTGCGCGTTCGGCCTACACTCGGTGAGCCACACGCATCCGGGAGACGCACATGAACCAGCAGGGCTCGACCTTCATCGCCGGCGCGCTGGTCGCGCTGGTCGCGCTGACGATCGCCACCACGTCGCCGGCGTACGCGCAGGCGCCGTTGCCGCAGCCGCAGATGCAGGGCGACGTGGCCTTCCTGAACGGCGGTGCCGGCGACGAGGAGGTCCAGTTCATCAAGCAGTCGATGAAGGACTATTCGATGGCGTTGGCGTTCGCCCGCTCGGCCAGTCCGCGCGCCGAGTACGTGGCCAGCGTGGCGCTGACGATCAAGGACGCCAAGGGCAAGACGGTCTTCGAATCGCCGTCGGTCGGTCCCTACCTGCTGGTCAAGCTGCCGGCGGGAAGGTATTCGGTGGTCGCCACCTATCACGACGTGACCGAGACGCGGCCGGTGAGTGCCGGCCAATCGGCGGGGCCGCTGACCACCTTCACGTGGCAGTAGGCGCGTGGCGGGCGCGTTTGACGCTCGCGGACGCATCGGCTACTGTCCCGCCTCGATTCGAACCAGCGCCGATTTGATGACGCGTTCCACTGCGGCTTCAGCTTGCGGGCGCTCGGGCAGGCCTCCCGCCTCCCGAAATAAATTCGGCTAAAGCGAGCGACCCACCCGACGCGCCCGACTTTGGTGGTCGCACTCCGCGTCGGGGTTCCCGATGGACGTTCGCTCCTTGGATTCAACCCCTGCCGCCGTCCCTGCAAGCTGCGTCGCGGCCCATCGCGTCGTGGTCCCGCAGCGCTTCGCGTTCGCCGAACCGTTGCCGCTGCAGAGCGGCGCCAGCCTCGCGAACTACGCGCTCGCGGTCGAGACCTACGGCACGTTGAACGCCGACCGCTCGAACGCGGTCCTGATCTGCCACGCACTCAACGCGTCGCACCACGTCGCCGGCGTCCACGTGCGCGACGACGGGTCCGAGGACACCGGCTGGTGGGACAACATGGTCGGGCCGGGCAAGCCGGTCGACACCGACCGCTTCTTCGTCATCGGCGTCAACAATCCCGGCTCGTGCTTCGGCTCGACCGGCCCCGCGTCGATCGATCCTGCGACCGGCCGGCCCTACGGCGCGTCGTTCCCGGTGGTCACCGTCGAGGACTGGGTCGACGCGCAGGCGCGCCTGGCCGACGTGCTCGGCATCGAGCGCTTCGCGGCCGTGATGGGCGGGTCGCTCGGCGGCATGCAGGCGCTGGCGTGGAGCACGCGCTATCCCG
>JBBRRW010000030.1:0-19934 GCA_038245975.1 Burkholderiales bacterium | reverse complement strand
GACGTCCTCGCACTTGGCCTTGCCGGGCGTCGCGAGCTTGCGCATCGCCTCGCACGGCGCGACGCGCTCGCAGATCGGCAATGCCTCGGCGGCCTCGACGTTGGCGGCGTAGCCGGATTGCGGACAGAACGCGATCGCGTCCTCGCCCGAGTCCGCGAGCACGTGGAACTCATGCGAACCGGTGCCGCCGATCGAGCCGTTGTCCGCCGCGACCGACCGGTAGCGCAGGCCCATGCGCTCGAACACCTTGCAATATGCGGCGTGCATCTTTGCGTAACTGACCTCGAGCGCGGCGTGGTCGCGATCGAAGGAGTACGCGTCCTTCATCGTGAACTCGCGGCCCCGCATCACGCCGAAGCGCGGCCGGATCTCGTCGCGGAACTTGGTCTGGATATGATAGAAATTGATCGGCAGCTGCTTGTAGCTGGCGAGCTCCTTCCGCGCGATATCGGTGATCACTTCCTCCGACGTCGGCTGCACGATGAAGTCGCGCTGATGTCGATCCGTGACGCGCAGGAGCTCGGGTCCGTACTTCTCCCAGCGCCCCGATTCCTGCCACAGCTCCGCGGGCTGGACCACCGGCATCAGCAGTTCGATCGCCCCCGCTGCGTTCATCTCGTCGCGCACGATGGCCTCCACCTTGCGGATGGTGCGCAGTCCCATCGGGAGATAGGTATAGATGCCGCCGGCGAGACGCTTGATGAGGCCGGCGCGCAGCATCAGCTGGTGGCTGACGATCTCAGCGTCGGACGGGGCTTCCTTGAGGGTCGAGATGAAATAGCGCGATGCGTACATGCGGCGGTGCCGTTGATGATTGACGATGCGGTGAGGGTCGTTGCGCCGTGACGGGACTTCGGCGCCGACTCGATCCGGTCGTGAATGGTGCAACGCATCTGCGATGCGGCTGCGATCCTTCCTGCGCCACGGCCGGGAGAGGTGTTTATAATCTTTTCAATCTTAACGGAATCGGGTGGTCCGACATGTTGGATAGAGAAGGCTACCGCCCCAACGTCGGAATCATCCTGGCCAACGCCAGGGGTGAGGTGTTCTGGGGCAAGCGTATTCGCGAACATTCGTGGCAGTTCCCGCAGGGCGGCATCAAGCACGGAGAGACGCCCGAACAGGCGATGTACCGCGAACTGGAAGAAGAGATCGGGCTCAGGCGCGAGCACGTCAAGCTCGTCGGTCGCACGCGCGACTGGCTGCGCTACGAGGTGCCGGAACACTGGGTCAAGCGCGAATGGCGCGGCAGCTACCGGGGCCAGAAGCAGATCTGGTTCCTGTTGAAGCTGGTCGGTCGCGATACCGATATCTCGCTGCGGGCGTCGTCGCATCCGGAATTCGACGCGTGGCGCTGGCACGAATACTGGGTGCCGCTCGACGCGGTGATCGAGTTCAAGCGCGACGTCTACACGCGCGCGCTGACCGAGCTGTCGCGTTACCTGACGCGCAAGCCGGAGCACACGCGTTATCTGCGGCAGCACACGCGTGCGCCACTGCGCAATTTCAACGACGGGTTTGCCGAAGGTCTGGGCGATGCGGTGTCGCCGGTCCGGCCGGACCACAAGACGGGGTCGCATTGATCGACAGGACGGATGGGCGCTTCGAGGGCTCGAAGCGCAGGGGGATGGGCGTGGGTCTGGTGGCCGCTGCGTTGCTCGCGGGCTGCGCTGCGCCGAAGCCGCCGAGCGCGTTCGAACAGGCGTTCGACGACGACACCAAGACCTGGCAGGAGATCCAGACGCAGCTTCCGCCGCCGCCGAACCAGCGCGATCTGGTCGGGTTCGGCGTCAGCGGCGGCACCCAGTTCAACTTCGCGGTCGACGTGTACACGATGAGCATCGGCAGCGACGGGGTGTTCCGTTACGTCCTCGTGGCGACCAGCCCGCAAGGTGCGCGCAACGTCAGCTACGAAGGCATCCGCTGCGAGAGCGGCGAGAAGAAGATCTACGCGACCGGGCGAGCCGACGGCACGTGGGTCCGCGCCCGCAACGCGGGGTGGTCGCGGATCGAAGAGGTCGGCAACAACCGCCAGCACGCGGCGCTGATGAAGGAATACTTCTGCCCGGAATCCTATCCGGCGCGGTCCGTGGCCGACATCCTGCGGCGGCTGCGCGTGACCCGTCCTTCGACGATCCTGTAAGGGCTGTTCACAGGGCCAGCAGGTTGGTCCGGTGGATCAGCTCGGGTTCGTCGACGAACCCGAGGCGCGCCGCGATCTCGGTCGATGCATGTCCGGCGATGCGTCGCGCGTCGCCGCTCGAATAGTTGACGATGCCGCGCGCGATCTCGTGGCCGTCGGGCCCGATGCAGGCGACCACGTCGCCGCGCGAAAAGCTCCCTTCGACCGAACGCACGCCGATCGGCAGCAGGCTGCGACCGCCGGACGACAACGCCTGGGTCGCGCCGAGGTCGAGCAGCAGGCGCCCCGAGACCTGCAGGTGATCGGCCATCCACTGCTTGCGCGCCGACAGTCGGCCGAGCGGCGCGACCAGCTGTGTGCCGAGGGCTTCGCCGCGTGCGAGCCGGATCAGCACGTCGGGTTCGCGACCCGACGCGATCAGCGTGTGCGCGCCGCTGCTGGCCGCGCGCCGGGCGGCCAGCACCTTGGTCAGCATGCCGCCGCGGCCGAGCGCGCTGCCCGCGCCGCCGGCCATCGCCTCGAGGACTGGATCACCGGCCCGGCCTTCGCTGATCAGGCGCGCATCGGGATCGTTTCGCGGATCGGCGCTGAAGAGCCCGGCCTGATCGGTGAGGATCACCAGCGCGTCGGCTTCGATGAGGTTCGCGACCAGCGCGCCGAGCGTGTCGTTGTCGCCGAACTTGATCTCGTCGGTGACGACCGTGTCGTTCTCGTTGATGATCGGGACGATCGACAGGCCGAGGAGGGTCAGCAGCGTCGAGCGCGCATTGAGATAGCGGCTGCGATCGGCGAGATCGGCGTGGGTCAGCAGGACCTGCGCGGTGCCGATGCCGTGTGCCGCGAAGCCGCTCTCGTAGGCCTGCGCGAGGCCCATCTGCCCGACGGCCGCGGCTGCCTGGAGTTCGTGCATCGCGGTCGGTCGCCTGACCCAGCCGAGGCGCTTGATACCTTCGGCGATCGCGCCCGACGACACCAGCACCACTTCCTTCTTCATCGCGCGCAGTGCCGCGAGCTGCGCGGCCCAGCGCGCGATCGCCGCGCGATCGAGGCCGCGGCCGTCGTCGGTGACGAGCGTGCTGCCGACCTTGACGACGATGCGCTTCGCGGATTCGAGGCGATTCATGACGCGCGGGTCAGTGCGGCAACGGGCTCACGCGGGCAGGCGATCGATCAGCCGGACGTGCGCGCGAAGCGTGGGTCGTCGGGCTCGATGCTGCCGGCTTCCGCGGGCGCGCCGTGTTCCTCGTTCGAGAAATCCTCGGGATGAAGCAGGCGACGCTGCGCGGACAGATGACGCTCGATCGCGAAGATCAGCTCCTCGCATCCGAAACGCGTCAACGCGGAAATCGCGAACACCGGCCCCTTCCACTTGAAGCGCTTCACGAAGTCGGCGATGCGCTTCTTCGACTCGGCCGGGTCGATCATGTCGAGCTTGTTCAGCACCAGCCAGCGCGGCTTGGCCGCGAGCGCGGCGTCGTACTTCGTCAGCTCGCCGACGATCGCCTTGGCTTCCTTGACCGGGTCGACGGCCGCGTCGAACGGGGCCAGGTCGACGATGTGCAGAAGCAGCCCGGTGCGCTGGAGGTGGCGCAGGAACTGATGGCCTAGGCCGGCGCCGTCGGCCGCGCCTTCGATCAGCCCCGGTACGTCGGCGATCACGAAGCTGCGTTCGGGGCCGACGCGCACGACCCCGAGGTTCGGGTGCAGCGTGGTGAACGGGTAGTCGGCGATCTTCGGCCGCGCGTTCGAGACCGCCGCGATGAAGGTCGACTTGCCGGCGTTGGGCATGCCGAGCAGCCCCACGTCCGCGAGCACCTTGAGTTCGAGCTTGAGATGCCGTTCCTGCCCGGTCTCGCCGTCGGTCTGCTGGCGCGGCGAGCGGTTCGTACTCGACTTGAAATGGATGTTGCCGAGGCCGCCCTTGCCGCCCTTCGCGAGCAGGGCCACCTGGCCGTGCTCGGTGAGGTCGGCGACGCGTTCGCCGGTCTCGAGCTCGGTGATCAGCGTGCCGACCGGCATCCGCAGCGTGATGTCGTCCGCGCCCTTGCCGTAGCAGTCGGAGCCGCGGCCGTGTTCGCCCTTGCGCGCGCGGTGCAGCTTCGCGAAGCGGTAGTCGACGAGCGTGTTGATGTTGCGGTCGGCGATCGCGAAGACGTCGCCGCCCCGCCCGCCGTCGCCGCCATCGGGACCACCGAACGGGATGAACTTCTCGCGGCGAAAACTGGCGATGCCGTTCCCGCCGTCACCCGCGACGACGTCGATCTTCGCTTCGTCGATGAACTTCATGGATTGCCTTTCGATCCGCCAGGGGAAAAAAAAGCCCCGCGCGGGGCGGGGCTTTTTGTGTTCCCGCGTGCTGCCTTACGCGGCAACCGGCTCGACGTTCACCATGTGACGCTGGGTCGCGCCCTTGATGCCGAAGTTGACCGTACCGTCGACCAGCGCGTACAGCGTGTGGTCCTTGCCGATGCCGACGTTGAGGCCGGGATGCATGCGGGTGCCGCGCTGGCGAATGATGATGCCGCCGGCGTTGATGGCCTGACCGCCGTAGACCTTGACGCCGAGACGCTTCGATTCCGAGTCGCGGCCGTTACGCGAACTGCCGCCTGCCTTTTTGTGTGCCATGGTGTTCTGCTCCTCAGGGTGCGGCCGCGGCGACTGCCACGCCGGCCGTTGCGCCGTTGATCGCGCCGATCAGGACTTCGGTGTAATCCTGGCGATGGCCCTGACGCTTCTGATAATGCTTGCGCCGACGCATCTTGAAGATCTTGACCTTGTCGTGACGACCTTGGGACAGAACCGTTGCCGTGACCGTTGCGCCTAAGACGAGAGGCTGACCGAACTGGATCGATTCGCCGATGCCGACTGCAAGCACTTGATCAAGCGTGATTTCCGTACCCACGTCCGCCGGTATCTGTTCTATTTTCAATTTTTCACCAGCGACGACTTTGTACTGCTTGCCGCCGGTTTTTATGACCGCGTACATGTTGGACCTCTGCTTGTATTGAATCCGCTTGACGCAAAAGGCGAGGGCGGATTCGGGGAAACCTGCGAGCTTACCTTCAGGTGACGGAGTGGTCAACCTTCTGTTTGCCCGACCGTCGGGTACCTGCATCGCATGGCATATACTTTTCGCCCGCGACCTTTTGCCGCCCCGATGGCGAATCGCCATTCCTCCGAGCCGTCCACCTTGAACGCCTACAACGCAAGCGTCGAATTGCCTGACCGGGCTGTGGCGAAGCCGCAAGCTTCGTCGGTGCTGACGCCGGTCGCCGAGGACATGAAGGCCATGGACGCGCTGATCCGCGCGCGGCTGCGGTCCGAGGTCGTGCTCGTCAATCAGGTCGCCGAATACATCATCGGGGCCGGCGGCAAGCGCCTGCGGCCCGCCCTGCTGCTGCTGATCGCCGGTGCGCTCGACTATCGCGGGCCGCATCGCCTATCGCTCGCGGCGGTCGTCGAGTTCATCCACACCGCCACGCTGCTGCACGACGACGTGGTCGACGAGTCCGACCTGCGGCGTGGACGCCAGACCGCGAACGCGCTGTTCGGCAACGCCGCGTCGGTACTGGTTGGCGACTTCCTCTATTCGCGGTCATTCCAGATGATGGTCGACGTCGGCAGCCTGCCGGTGATGCGGACGCTGGCCGACGCCACCAACGTGATCGCCGAAGGCGAGGTCCTGCAGTTGCTCAACATCCACGACCCGGATGTCGACGAGGCCCGCTACATGCAGGTCATCCGCTACAAGACGGCGAAGCTGTTCGAAGCGTCAGCGCGGCTGGCCGCGATCCTCGCCGGCTGTTCCGAGGTCGAACAGGAGCCCTGGGCCGAGTTCGGCCGGCGCATCGGGACCGCGTTCCAGCTCGTCGACGACGTGCTCGACTATTCCGGCGTCACGGCCGAGATCGGCAAGAACGTCGGCGACGACCTGCGCGAAGGCAAGCCGACGCTGCCTCTGATCTACCTGCTCGAACGGGGTAGCGCAGCGCAGCGCAGCCTGGTACGCGACACGGTGATCGACAGCTCCCACGCCGACCTCGCCGGCATTCAGGCGGCCATCGAGACCAGTGGTGCGCTCGACTACACACGTGCGCTGGCGGAGCGCGAGGCCGACGCGGCGCGCGCGGTTGCGGAAAGGCTGCCCGAGTCGGCCTACAAAAGATCTCTGCTAGAATTGTGTTCGTTTGCGATTCACCGCGACTTCTGACGCGGCATTCGAGCGCAGACCCATCAAGCAGTGCAGCGGGGTGTAGCTTAGCCTGGTAGAGCGCTACGTTCGGGACGTAGAGGCCGGAGGTTCGAATCCTCTCACCCCGACCAGTTCCTGCCGAGCATCGATCCGACGGTCATCGACACCGACGGGCTGCCGGTCGTTCGCTTTTCGCGCGATGGCGCACTCAACACTTCGGCGGATCTGCCGACATGCTTCCGGCGGGGGGCGACCGTCGTGCGGGCTGCAGGCAAGTCGAGTCAGAAAATCTACACGCCAGCGCTCGGCGCTTCATCTAGTTGACGGATGGCTTTGGGTCATCCATGCAACAGGGACCCAAAAGTGATGATCCTCGTTGCTTGTCAGTCGGGCATTTGCTTTACAAAGCAAAGTGCTGTCGGCATGATCGATTCGACTTTGTGAGCTTGCCGATGAGGCTGCGCCCGCACGTCGGCCCGATCTCCACGCGGCCGCATCAAGCCACAAAGTTCACACGCCACACCTCGACCCTGGATCCATGGCTGCATTGAGTTCCGCATCGTCCTCCCCGACCGCCGCCATCGCCGGTCTCGGCCGCGCATTGGTCCAGGCCGGAAAGATCACGATGCAGCAGGCCGAAAGCATCGCGCGCGGGGCGTCCGCCGCGCAGCTGCAGTTCATCGACCAGCTGATCAACACGCGCGTCATGACACCCATCGAGCTGGCGTCGAACCTGTCGCAGATGTTCGCGCTGCCGCTGCTCGACCTGAATGCCTACGATCCGGCGCAGATGCAGAACGACGTGATCGACAAGAAGCTGGTCCAGGGCCTGAAGATCGCGGGCCTGCATCGACGCGGCAACAAGCTGACCGTGGCGGTGTCGGACGCGGCCAACTATCAGGCCATCGACCAGATCAAGTTCCAGACACAGCTCAGCATCGAGGCGGTCGTCGTCGAGCACGACAAGCTCATGCAACTGCTCGAGCGGCTCGGCCAGAGCGCCGAGGCGGCGCTCAACGAGTACATGAGCGACGACCTGCAGCTCGACTTCGACGATGCCGAGGTCGCGCCGGCCGAGGCCGCGGCACAGCAGGATGTCGACGACGCGCCGGTGGTTCGCTTCCTGCAAAAAATCCTGATGGACGCCATCAACGACGGCGCGTCCGACATTCATTTTGAGCCCTACGAGAAGTACTACCGTATTCGCTTTCGCCAGGACGGCATCCTGCGCGAGATCACGCAGCCGCCGCTGGCGATCAAGGACAAGCTCGCGTCGCGCATCAAGGTCATCTCGCGACTCGACATCTCCGAGAAGCGCGTACCGCAGGACGGCCGCATGAAGCTGGTGCTGTCGAAGACGCGGTCCATCGACTTCCGCGTGTCGACGCTGCCCACGCTGTACGGCGAGAAGATCGTGATGCGGATCCTCGATCCTTCGCAGGCCAAGCTCGGCATCGACGCGCTCGGCTACGAGCCGGACCAGAAGGAAACGCTGATGGCCGCGATCCAGCGGCCTTACGGCATGGTGCTGGTCACCGGACCCACGGGCTCGGGAAAGACGGTGTCGCTCTATACCTGCCTGAACATCCTCAATCAGCCGGGGATCAACATCTCCACGGCCGAGGACCCGGCCGAAATCCAGCTCGCCGGCGTGAACCAGGTCAACATGAACGACAAGGCGGGTCTGACCTTCTCGGCCGCGCTGAAGGCGTTCCTGCGCCAGGACCCGGACATCATCATGGTCGGCGAGATCCGCGACCTCGAGACCGCCGACATCTCCATCAAGGCCGCGCAGACCGGCCACATGGTCTTCTCGACGCTGCACACCAACGATGCACCCACCACGCTGACGCGCCTGATGAACATGGGCGTGCCCCCGTTCAACATCGCGTCGTCGGTGATCCTCATCACCGCGCAGCGCCTCGCGCGGAAGTTGTGCACCTGCAAGGCGCCGATCCGCATTCCCGACGAGGCGATGCTGGAGGCCGGCTACAAGGAAAGCGACCTCGACGGCTCGTGGACGCCGTACCACGCGGTCGGCTGCGAGAAGTGCAAGGGCAGCGGCTACAAGGGGCGGGTCGGCATCTATCAGGTCATGCCGATCACCGAAGAGATCCAGCGCATCATTTTGGCCGGCGGCAACGCGCTGGAGATCGCCGACCAGGCGCGCCGCGAAGGGGTCAGCGACCTCCGCCAGTCCGGGCTGCGCAAGGTCAAGGGCGGCCACACGTCGCTCGAAGAAGTGCTTGCGGTGACCAACGAATGAACACGCGACGCAGCGCGAGCCGGCCGCCTGTCGCGATTGCGCCGGCCTCGCCGACCACGGCGCTTGCCGCGTGTCGCGATCACCAAGGAGATCGATGATGGCGACAGCCAACCTGGCCCGCAGGCCGGCGACCAAGGAGGCGATGTTCGCCTGGGAGGGCAAGGACCGCAACGGCAAGAACGTCCGCGGCGAGATGCGGGCGGCCGGCGATGCGCTGGTCAATGCCTCGCTGCGCAAGCAGGGCATCCTGGTCACCAAGATCAAGAAGCAGACCTTCCGGAGCGGCAAGAAGATCAAGGACAAGGACGTGACGCTGTTCACGCGCCAGCTCGCGACGATGATGAAGGCCGGCGTGCCGTTGCTGCAGGCGTTCGACATCGTCGGTCGCGGCCATGCGAACGCGTCTGTGTCGAAGCTGCTGAACGACGTCCGCTCCGACATCGAGACCGGGTCGAGCCTGAATCAGGCGTTCCGCAAGTACCCGCTGTATTTCGACCCGCTGTTCTGCAACCTGGTGTCCGCGGGCGAACAGGCCGGTATTCTCGATTCGCTGCTCGACCGACTGGCCACGTACAAGGAAAAGATCCTCGCCATCAAGGGCAAGATCAAGTCGGCGCTGTTCTATCCGGTGGCGGTGCTGGCGGTGGGCTTCATCGTGACGGCGGTGATCATGATCTTCGTGATCCCGGCGTTCAAGAGCGTGTTCTCGAGCTTCGGCGCGGACCTTCCCGGTCCCACGCTGGTCGTGATGGCCATCTCCGACTTCTTCGTCGCGTGGTGGTGGATCATCTTCCCGCTCATCTTCGGCAGCATCTACTTCTTCATGCAGGCCTGGCGGCGCAGCCCGCGGATGCAGGCCATCATGGATCGCGTACTGCTGCAGGCGCCGATCTTCGGTGACCTGGTCCGCAAGTCGTCCATCGCCCGCTGGACTCGCACGCTCGCGACGATGTTCGCGGCCGGGGTGCCACTGGTCGAGGCGCTCGACTCGGTCGGCGGCGCGTCGGGCAACTGGGTCTATGCGGATGCGACCAAGAAGATCCAGGGCGACGTGGCGACGGGCGTATCGCTCACCAACGCGATGCAGAACACCAACGTCTTTCCGAACATGGTGATCCAGATGGTCTCCATCGGCGAGGAATCGGGCTCCCTTGACGGCATGCTGTCGAAGGTCGCCGACTTCTTCGAGGCCGAGGTCGACGACGCCGTCGATGCGCTCGCGAGCCTGATCGAACCGCTGATCATCGTGATCCTCGGCGTGCTGGTCGGCGGCATGGTCGTCGCCATGTATCTCCCGATCTTCAAGCTCGGCCAGGTGGTCTGAGTTGCTGATCAGCCGTCAGGGAATGCGTTTGCGATCGGTCCTGTGATCGGCGGCTGGTCGGACAGCCCGGTCGTGATCGCGCTGGTTGCGGGGCTGTTCGGGCTGCTGATCGGCAGCTTCCTCAACGTCGTCATCCATCGACTGCCGCGGATGATCGAACGGGGCAACGTGCTCGGCGTCGTCGAATGGTTCGGCGACGTCGACGAATACATCGATCGCGTCGTGGACGTGCCCGAGCCGGCGCGCCGCACCGCGCTGAAGACGCACCTTCACGCGGCCGAGCCCGCCTTCAGGGAACTGATCCAGGCGCTGCCCGACGAGAACCTGATGCGTCCCGGCTCGCGCTGCGGCGCCTGCGGTCACCGCATCGGGCCGCTCGAGAACATTCCATTGATCAGCTATCTCGTGCTGCGCGGTCGCTGCAGCGCCTGCAAGACCCGCATCTCGTTGCGCTATCCCGCGATCGAAGTGCTCACCGGCATCCTCTTCGCGGCCGTGGGCTGGCGCTTCGGCATCAGCGCGGCGACGCTCGCGGCACTCGCGCTGGTGGGCGGGCTGGTCGCGCTCACTTTCATCGATGCCGACGCGATGCTGCTGCCCGACGCCATTACGCTGCCGCTGCTGTGGATCGGATTGCTGTGGTCGGCCTTCGGCGGCTTCGTCTCGCTGAACGATGCGGTGTGGGGGGCCGTCGCCGGCTACCTCAGCCTGTGGTCGGTGTACTGGCTCTACAAGCTGGCCACCGGCAAGGAAGGATTCGGCTACGGCGACTTCAAGCTGCTCGCCGCGCTCGGCGCGTGGTTCGGCTGGCAGGCGATCCTGCCGATCGTGCTGCTATCCGCGGTGGTGGGCGCGGTCGTCGGCATCTCACTGATCGGGGCCGGTCGCAAGACGCTGGCGTCGCGCCTGCCGTTCGGTGTTTATCTCGCGCCCGCCGGCGTCCTGATGCTGTTCGCGGGGCACCGCGTGATCGCGGCGATCCTCCCCTCGATCGGCTGACCGGGACTGCACCTCGCAATGCGCTACCTGGTGGGCCTGACCGGAGGAATCGGCAGCGGCAAATCGACGGTGGCCGATCGCTTCGCGGCGCACGGCATCGTCATCGTCGATGCGGACGTCGCCGCCCATCGGCTGACGGCCCCGGGCGGCGCGGCCATCGCGCCGATCCGCGGCGCTTTCGGAACATCCTTCATCGCAGCCGACGGATCGCTCGACCGGGCCGCGATGCGCGGGCACGTCTTTTCGAACGCCGAAGAGCGCCGTCGCCTCGAAGCCATCCTGCATCCGATGATCCGCGCGGCCTGCGATCGCGAATGCGAGGAGGCGCACTCACCGTACATCATGCTGGTGATCCCGCTGCTGTTCGAGTCGCGCAAGCGGACCGCGATCCTGCAACGGACGCTGGTTATCGCGTGCGACGAAGCGATCCAGATCGCCCGCGTCATGCAGCGCAGCGGTCTCACCGAAGCCGAGGTCAGGGCGATCATCGCCACGCAGATGCCGACGACCGAGCGGATCGCGCTGGCCGACGACGTGATCGACAACAGCGGCGATGCGGGACGTCTCGACGAGCCTGTCGCGCGACTGCATGCGTTCTATCTTGGGGATGCGGCGCGTCTCCAAAACATGGGGTCCCGGCCTGCTCCGGTGCGATGAGCGCACACCTGCGCGCATCGTTTGTCATTCGCGGTCGCTTGCTTCAGAATCGCGTCACGCTGCCGTCAGGGTTCGATGCAAAGGCAGCCAGCCCACTCGCGCCGTCCATCGCGGCTCATGACTTCTCGATCGGCACGCTAGCCCCGCACTCGTCCACTGTCATCGCAGGCGTCCATTGATCCAGTACGAGTACCCCTTCAACGAGCGCATCCGAACGCTGCTGCGGCTCGAAGACCTGTTCGATCGCCTCGAAATATTTCTCTCGCAGCCGCACCCCACGTCGCATCACGTGGCGCTGGTGACGATGTTCGAGATTCTCGACGTGGCAGGCCGCGCCGATCTCAAGTCCGACCTGCTGCAGGAGCTGGAGCGCCAGCGCCATACGCTGTCGATGCTGCGCGGTAATGCCGCGGTCGAGCAGACGAAGCTCGAAGGCATCCTGTCGGACATCGAGCAGGCGACGCATGCGCTGTACGACGCGCCGGGCAAGGTGGGCCAGCACCTGCGCGACAACGACTGGCTGACCAGCATCCGCAGCCGCAGCATCATCCCCGGCGGCACCTGCGAGTTCGACCTACCGTCGTACCACGCGTGGCTCAGCCGCGCCGCGCAGCAACGACTCGCGGATCTGACGATCTGGGTCGGGCCGCTGATGCCGTTGCGGCGCTGCTTCGAGATCGTGCTGCGGCTGTTGCGCGAGTCCGGACATTCGCTGCAGGTCGTGGCCGCGCAGGGGGGCTACCAGCAGATGCTCGGCGGCAAGTCGTATCAGATGCTGCAGGTCCGGCTCGACGAATCGCTCGGCGCGATCCCCGAGACCAGCGCCAACAAGTACATGATCTGGGTCCGCTTCACCGCGCAGGACGGCGACATGCGGCCCCGGCCGATCGACAGCGACGTGCCGTTCGAGCTCGTCCTCTGCAACCTCTAGTCATTCCGTACCGAGCATGGCCGTCGTTCAATGCCCCACCTGCGGTGACGAGGTCGCCTGGAGTCCCGCCAGTCCGTTCCGCCCTTTCTGTTCCGAGCGCTGCAAGAACGCGGACCTCGGTGCCTGGGCGAGCGAGCGCTACACGATCGCCGACGCCTCCGACGAGGGTCAGGACGCTTCCAGCGCCGACGGCGACGACCCGCGCTGACGCGGGCTAGCGCCGGCGCTTCGCTGAAGGCCAGGGCGCGGCACCACTCAGCCACGCATCGCGCATCAGCACCGCCGTCTTCGACGGCTTGCCGACGGTCTCGATCAGCGCCGTCTGCGACGAAGGCTCGAGCACGAGGCGCCGGGTCTGCAGCACATCGCCGCGAAACGCCGCTACGTCGACCGCGTCGCCTGCCCGGTAGCGGGCCAGCAGCGTGTCCAGACGGCCGTTGCCGACGCGCAGCCCGTCGATCGCCACCAGCACGTCTCCGGCCGATAGCCCCGCGTCGTGCGCGGCACCGCCCGCGGCCACGCTGGACAGACGAACGTCGCCCGACGCGGTGACCGTCCGCGCCCCGATCGAAGGAGCCGCGCAATGCGGAACGAAGCGCAATGCCAGGCCGAAGGGCTCGAGCAACGCGGCGAGCGGCAACTCCTCGGTGCCGTGCGCCCAGCGCCGGACCTCGTCGCCGACCTCGATCGCCGTGGCTTCGCGGACCAGCGTCGGAAACGCGTCCTCGGCGATGCCCGTGCCGTCGCCCGCGTAGAAGTCGCGGCCATGGCGCCGCCACATCAGGCGCATCACGTCGTCGAGCGACGCCTTGTTGCGGCTCTTGCGGCGGATCAGCAGGTCGAGGCAAAGCGCGACCAGCGATCCCTTCTTGTAGTAGCTGACGATCGCGTTGGTCGCGTTCTCGTCCTGGCGGTAGTACTTGGTCCACGCATCGAACGAGCTCTCGGCAATGCTCTGGGTCTTCCGGCCCGCGCCGCCCAGCACGTCGTCGACGGTCTTGGCGAGCATGCCGAAGTATTGCTGGTCGCTGGCCAGGCCGGTCCGGATCAGGAACAGGTCGTCGTAGTAGCTGGTGAATCCTTCGAAGATCCACAGCAGCGACGTGTAGTTCTCCTGTGCGAGATCGTAAGGCGCGAAGACCGCGGGCTTGATGCGCTTGACGTTCCAGCTGTGGAAGTACTCGTGGCTGACGAGTCCGAGAAAGGTCAGGTAGCCGCTGCTGCGCTCGGTCGCCTTGCCGTTGGCCGGGACGACCGGCAACGCGTCGCGCGCGCACAGCAGAGCGGTCGACGATCGGTGCTCCAGTCCGCCGTAGCCGTCGGCCGAGACGGCTGTGAGGAAGAGGTAGCGTTCGAACGGTGCTCCGGTCTTCGATCGTGCCGCCGTGCCCGGGTCTTCGGCGAAGAAGCGGATCTGTGCGCCGCACAGGGTCGCGAGATCGGCATTGACCCGCGCCGCGTCGAAGTTCGGCACGACGCCCGTGTAAGCGATCTCGTGCGGAACGCCGGCTGCGTTGAATCGTTCGAGGCGGAAGCGGCCGACCTCGACGGGGTGATCGATCAGCGCGTCGTAGTCGCCGGCGCGATAGGTTCCGAAGCCATGGCGGGGCGCCGCCAGTTCCGGCAGCGTCGTGGCGACCTGCCAGTCGCGACGGGCTCGGCCGGTCGGCGCGACCAGGTCGACCTCGTGCGCCTGTTGCTCGTGGCCGTCGATTTTCAGGAAGACGCTGGTGCCGTTGAAGAACGCGTGCGTCTCGTCGAGATGGGCGGCGCGGACCGATGCGTCCCACGCATAGACGCGGTAGCGCACGCGCAGCGGCCCGTCGCTCGGCGCGGCCCGCCACGAATGTTTGTCCTGCTTGACGAGATCCACCGACCGGCCGCGCGACTCGGCCGCGATCGACACGATGTTGCGGGCGAACTCCCGGATCATGTAGCTGCCCGGGATCCACGCCGGCATCGAGAAGGTTTGTCCGGCGGGGTCGGGCTGCGCGACGTCGCAGACCACGTCGAAGTAATGACCCTTGGGATCGGCCACCGCGATGCGATAGCGGATGCCGGCGGGCGCGGAAGCCGACGGCGGGGATTTGCGGGGGCGGGTACTCATCGATGTCGGCGACGACACCGCACGAATGGCACAGGGATGGGCGTGCAGGCGTGCGAGTGCGGCGCGCTCATCGCTCCGAGTTCCAGGGCGAAGACGCCGGCGCCGGACAGACCCGCGCGAGGTCCTCGCGGGTGTCGATATCGCGGAGCACGCCCGGGTCCTGGCACTCGACGAGGCGAACGTCGTGCGATTGCATCAGGACGCTCGCGCCGACGTCGCCATGCAGTGCGATCAGTTCGTCGCCCAGTTCGCTGCCGAAGGCGACCGGATGTCCGCGCCGGCCGCCGTAGGACGCGGCGACGATCGAGATGTCGGATGCGTTGCCATCGCCTCGCGTCAGCGCATCGGCGATCGTGCGGATCGTGTGCGGCGCGACGAACGGCATGTCGCCCAATGCGATCAACCAGCCGCGCGCTTTCGGGAATTCGGCCCGGGCCGCGGCGATGCCGACGGCGATCGATGCGCCCATGCCTTCCTTCGCGCGCGCGTTGCGGATCAGGCCGACCGGCAGGTCAGACAACGCCGCTTCGATCAGCGTTCCGCGCGACGGGACGACCACCGCCACGTGTTCGAGCGCATTGCACAGCGCTCGCGCCGACGCGGCCACCAGCGTCTGTCCGTCGGGCAGGCGCGCGAGCAGCTTGTTGCGCCGGCCGCCGGCGTCGAAGCGCCGTCCGAATCCCGAAGCCAGCAGCAATCCCACCACCATGCCGCTCGTCAGGGTCCCTGCAGTCACGATCGTCATCCATTCACCTCGTCGTTGTGCTGCTGCCGCATTGCGTCGTCGCGCGATTCGTGGGTGCTTGTCAGGCCGACCGCCGGTCCAGCGATGCGTCGAGCGACCGCGCGAGCGCGGCCGGGTCGTTCCATTCGAAGCGCAATACGGTCGCGCGATTGCCGGCCGGCGTGACGATCATGCGGTGGTCGACCTCGCTGCCGCCTGCCGATCGATAGAAGATCACGGTCTTGGCATTGGCCTCGTAGACCCACAGGTGCATCGAGGCTTCGGGCTGCATCTTCGCCACCCAATGCGCGGCGTTTGCCATCAGATGCCGGCCGATGCCTTCGCGATGTCGGTCGGGGGACACGTGGAGATTGTCGAGCAGCGCGCCGTATTCCGGTTCCTCGTCGAGCAGCACGCAGACGAAGCCGGTGATCGCCGAACGGGGTTCGTGCGGTCCGGCCATCGCCACCGCGGCATAGTGCTTGCGCGGATCGTATTTGACGAAGCGTGCCGCCCACAGGTCCTGCCGGTCTTCGGCCACGTGATGGTCGAGATAGTCGTGGGCGAGGATGTGGCGGTAGGTCGTCCGCCAGCTGTTCGCATGCAGTACTGCGATGGCTTCGCAGTCTTCGGGTCGGGCCTCGCGGACGATCATCGATGGAAGAGGGAAGAGGAGGAAGCGGGGTTGCTGCCGATGCGCATCGCAGCGGAGCACAAGGACTGATGGGCACGAGCCCTGCGCTCGGCGACGCTGAGATCAACGCGTTGTGTCAGCAAGGTATCGGATTCTAGCCGTCCAACCTGAGCTCCGACCCGCAATGCCCCCGCGCGGAGTCCACCCAGCAACCGAACGGAACGATCGTTCGGCAGCCTACCTCTTGTCGGTCGAGTGCACCGCCGGCGGGTCGCTCGCGGGGAAGCTCTCGTCCACGCTCTCGTCGATCCGTTCCTCGTCGGTCGTGGGCGCTGCGCGGGTCGGCGTTTCCTGGTCGACCGTGGTGGGCTTCGAAGGGTCGGTCGATTGCGGGGTCTTGGTCATGGCAGTCCTCGTATCGGAATGAAAAGGGGTGGGCGCGATTCGTCGGTCATGCATGCACGTCGACGCCGACGCGGCCCCGCAAGCGGCCGGCCGGCAGTTCGGCCGACGACGCGATAGTCGAGCTGCGAGAGCGGGGCGAGAGCGCCGCCGAAACGAGGATGAGCCCGTCTCCCGACAGCCGTGCCTTCTGCGCCAGGCGTCCCCGATGCGTCTCGCCGACCCCGTAGCCGTTGCGTAGCACGCGGTCGCCGCGGACGAACTCGGGAGGTTCGCCGGCTGCGCCGATGCCGGCGCCGTCCATGCCGGCGACCATCGGCCACTTGCGGACCATCGGCGCCTTGTCGGTGATCGCCGGGCCGTCCTTGTCGTTCCGCGGCGGGTGCTGCATCGCGATCGTGACCGCGCCTTGTGCGACGGCCGGTAGCGCCCCATCGTCCAGTTCGGTCAACGCGCAGGCGAAGCCATCGTCGTCGCGCGTCACGCAGATCGCTTTGAACATGGGCTTCGTTCCTCGGGCGCTCGTTGGGGAGGCGGCATTGTAGCCAGCGGTCTCGCCCGTCCTCCGTCCGGTCGGGGTCGATTTCCATCGTCGGCGCGCGTGCAACGGTAATATCGCTTTCCGTCGACGTACCTGTGCGACGACCTGTTCCTTCCGCATTCGCAACGCATTGTCGAGACGTCGTGTCCCTTTTTGAATCCATCGAGACCAACCCGGGTGTGCAGGACGCGGGAAGCATTGCGCCGTCTGTCCGTCGGGCGGCGATGCTCGAGCATCCGACGCTCGCCGTGGCGGCCATCCAGAAAGGCCGTATCCGCGAGACCAACGGGCCCTGGAGGGCCTTGTTCGCGCTACCGTCCGACGTGTCGGTCGAGTCCCATGTCGCCACGCTGTTCCCGAACGCCACCAGCGCCGATCGCTTCGAACGGGCCCTGCGGGCCTTGCGGGCCGAACTGGCGACGCCGGGCGGCGCCGGACCGATGGCGCGATCCGAACACATGCTGATGCGCCGAGACGGAAGCGTATTCCTCGCCGAGCTCGTGGTCTGGCTGTTCGACGCCGACGATGCCGAGCACCCGCTGGGCGGCGATGCGATCTGGCAGGTCCGCGACATCACGGTCGAGCGCACGTTGCGCCGCGAGTTGCGCGACCTCGAGGACTATCACCGCGAACTGTCCCGCCACCAATGGGACATGACGTTCGTGATCGATCGCAAGGGGCGCATCGCCTACGCCAGCTCGTCGATCGAAGGGGCGCTCGGCTATCGCGTCAACGCGATGCTCGGCACGCCGTTCGCGTCGTTCCTCGATCCTGCCCATGCGCCTGCCGCTGAACAATGGCTGCGGGCCGCGAGCCGCCAGGGGCCCCGTGAACCGGACGACACTCCCGCCAGCAGTTTTCCGTTGCGCGTGCAGCACAGCGACGGCCGCACCCGCGTGCTCGCGTGCAGTACGCGCGACTGCTTCGCCATCCCGCGCATCGCCGGCATGGTGGTGCATGCGCGGGACGTGACCGAAGAGGTCCACGAAGCGAGTGTCGATCTCGACGGTGCCGAAGCGGCGAGCCTGCGGGCGGCGCTGATCGAGTTCGCGCGCTCGCCCTCGCCGTCGCCGCAGGCGCGCATCGCGACGCTGCTCGAAGCGATCTGCGGCCGCATCGATGCGTTCGCGGTCACCTTCTGGGAGGCCGACGCGGTCGCGGGCGCCTGGACCGCGCAGGCCGCCGCCGGAGCCGATGCGAAGGACGCGACGCCCGTTGCGCAGAAGGACTTTCCTCCGCCCCTGTTGAGCGGTGGACCCGTCTCGAAGGGCGACGGGCCGCTGGTCGTCGACGACGTTCTCGATCCATCGGTGCTCGGTGCCTACGAGCGCGCCGCGCTGCAGGCGTCGGGCATCGCAGCGGTCGTCGAAGTACCGGTCGTCGATGACGGGAGGACGCTGGGCTGGCTCGCGGTCGCCGCGTCCCATCGGCGGCAATGGACCGATGCGGAACTCGACTTCATCCTCGGCAGCGCGTTGCTCGTCGCGCTGGCCGTCAAGGGTCGCGCCGAGCCGGTGTCCGCCGCGGCGGTGGAAGAGTCCCCCACCGTGCGACGTGATCCTTTGACGGGGCTTGTGGACCGGACCGAAGCCGAGCGGGTGCTGGGCTCGAAGCTCGAGGCCGCTGCGCAGGGCGAGCCGCTCGTGGCAATCGTCGTCGACCTCGATCGGTTGCAGGAAGTCAACGACAGCCTGGGGCTGGCGGCTGGCGACGCGGTGATCGCTCGCGCGGCAGCCGTGCTCGTCGACATCGCGGGGCACGACGGCTTCGTGGCGCGCATCGGCGGCGACGAGTTCCTCGTGGTCGTTCAGGGCGCCGACAGCCGCGAGATCGACGCGATGGCGCAGTCCATGCTCGACCGCATCGGCACTCCGGGCGACGATGCGACGGGCCATGTGCCCATCCAGGCGAGCATCGGGGTCGCGCGCCATACCTCTGACGGCTCCGATGCGGCGGCATTGCTGTTGCAAGCCGACCTCGCGATGCGCGAAGCGAAGAACCGCGGACGGGCGCAAGCCTTCGTCTTCAACGCGAAGCTCGCGGCCGGCCTCCGCGCGCGCAAAGACCTCGAGTCGGAGATCGAACAGGCCCTGCGCCGCAACGAGTTCATGCTCTTCTATCAGCCCCAGATCGCGCTGGCCACGGGCAAGGTGGTCAGCCTCGAGGCGCTGCTGCGGTGGCAGCATCCGACGAAGGGCCTGCTGCTGCCGGACGCCTTCATCGGTGCCGCGATCCAGCTCGGCCTGATCGAGTCGATCACGAAGTTCGTACTTGCGCAGGTCTGCGAACAGATCGCCGCATGGCGAAGGGCGGGCGACCTCCCCGAACTGCCGGTCGCGGTCAACATATCGGGCCGGCAGTTCCACGACCGGCGCCTGCCGGCGCTGGTGGCTTCCGCGCTGCTCAAGAGCGGCCTGCCGGCACGACTCCTCGTGCTCGAGATCACCGAGCAGAGTCGGGTTGGCGACGATTCCGGCGTCGAGCGCGTCGTCAAGGAGCTGTCGCGCCTCGGCGTGCGCATCGCGATCGGCGAGTTCAACATGGGGCACGCGTCGTTCAAGTATCTGCGGCAGTTGCAGGTGTCGCAGATCAAGCTCGAGGGCAGCTTCGTCAAGGGTCTGCCGAACGATGCCGAGAGCGCGATCGTCGTCGCGGCGTTCGTCGAACTTGCGCATCGATTGACGTACCAGGTCATCGCCGAAGGCGTCGAGACGCGCGAGCAGTTCGAATATCTGCGCGAGATCGGTTGCGGCGTCGGCCAGGGCTTCTATCTCGGTGCCCCGCTGTCGGCCGTCGAGATCCATTCATACCTCGAGGCGAACCGGCGAAATCCGATCCGCTGAGGGCCGCGACCGTCGCGTCGCCGTTGTCACACACGAAAGCGGAAGTCGATGTCTTTCTCCAACATCAAGATCGAGACGCGGGGGCGCGTCGGCTTGATCACCCTGCACCGGCCCGCGTCGTTGAACGCCCTCGATGACGCGCTCATGGACGAACTCACGGTCGCGCTCCAG
>JBBRRW010000029.1:0-20246 GCA_038245975.1 Burkholderiales bacterium | reverse complement strand
GCTCGTCATCAAGGGCATCACCCGCAGCGGCAGTCCGTTTCGCCCCAGCGACTGGGCCGAACGGCTGTGCGGCGTCCTCGCCGCCTACCGTGCCGGCTACGCCGCCACCCGCGGCCCGGTCTTCGGTTACTCGCCCTACGTGCAGCCCACGATGATCGGCGGGCTGCGCTGCGTCGTCGTCGACCCGCGGCTGCGCGACCTCGAAGCCCGCGCCTGGGACTTCGTCGTCGGCTTCGCCCGCGACAATGACCTCGTCACGATGGACGCCGCCGAGCGCGTCGCCACGCCGGTCGTACCGACGGTCCCGCCGGCAGCCGGCTGACTCCCGGCGCGTCGACCCCGCAGGCACGAAAAAAAGGCGCACCGATGTGCGCCTTGTTGTGCCGGGTCTGCCCCGGCCGGGTGAACCCCGGATTCGGAACGACTCAGGCGCTCAGCGCTTTCACGGCGGCGGCCAGACGGCTCTTGTGTCGCGCGGCCTTGTTCTTGTGCACGATCTTCTTGTCGGCGATGCGGTCGATGATGCCGGTCGACTTGCGGTATTGCTCGGCTGCGACGGCGTGGTCGCCCGCGGCGATCGCCTTGCGGACGGCCTTGATGGCCGTGCGGAATGCCGAACGCAGGCTGGAGTTGTGTGCGTTTTGTGCGACGCTCTGATGCGCGCGCTTCTTTGCTTGTGCTGAATTGGCCATGAGACTTTGTGTGCGGCTGCTTTGGACGAATCAAGCGCCGGCGGACTGGAATGAGGGCGTACGAACTCTACGAAGCCCGACATCCTAGCGGCCGTCTGGGAAAACCGCAAGCGATTCGGCAGAAATCCCGCCGACGGTCGCAACGGGCGGTCGCGGCCGTCGACCGCTGCGGCCGGGAGCGCGGTCCGCCGGCCGTCGGCGATCACCACCCTATAATCCATCGATGAACTTGCTTCGCGTGCTGGCCACCGTCAGCGGGATGACGATGGTTTCGCGCGTGACCGGCCTGGTGCGCGAAAACCTGATGGCGCGCATCTTCGGCGCGAGCCTCGCGACCGATGCCTTCTTTGTCGCGTTCCGCATCCCCAACCTGTTGCGCCGGCTGTTCGCCGAAGGCGCCTTCTCGCAGGCCTTCGTGCCGATCCTCGGCGAGTTCAAGGCCCAGCGGCCGCCGGAAGAGACCCGTGCGCTGATCGATCACGTCGCGACGGTCCTCACCTGGTCGCTCGTGGCCGTCACGGTGATCGGCATCGTCGGCACGCCCGCGGTCGTGTGGCTGCTCGCCGGCGGCCTCAAGTCGGATCGCTGCGGCCTGCCGAACGCGACCGGCGTCGTCGCCGACGACGGCTTCGACCTCGCGGTGCTGCTGACGCGGATCATGTTCCCGTACATCGCGCTGATCGGCCTCGTTGCCGGTGCTTCGGCGATCCTCAACACGTGGCGCCGCTTCGCGGTGCCGGCCTTCACGCCGGTACTGCTCAATCTCTCGTTCATCGGCTGTTCGCTGTTTTTGGCGCCGCACGTCGATCCGCCGGTCCTCGCTCTCGCGATCGCGGTCGTGCTCGGCGGTATCGCGCAGCTGGCCTTCCAGATCCCTGCGCTGATCCGCGTCGGCATGCTGCCGCGGATCCGCTTCGACCTGCGCGCCGCGCTCGCCGATCCGGGCGTACGCCGCGTCCTGCGGCAGATGGTTCCGGCGACCTTCGCCGTCTCGATCGCGCAGATCAGCCTGATCATCAACACCAACATCGCGTCGCGGCTGGCCTGCGGCAGCGTGTCGTGGATCACGTATGCCGACCGGCTGATGGAGTTTCCGACCGCATTGCTCGGCGTCGCGCTCGGTACGGTCCTGCTGCCGAACCTGTCGCAGGCCAATGCCGAAGGGCGTCCCGAAGAGGTGTCCGCGCTGCTCGACTGGGGCATGCGCCTGAGCTGCCTGCTGGCGCTGCCCGCGTCGATGGGACTGTGGTTGCTCGCGGAACCTCTGACCGCCACGCTGTTCCACTACGGCAAGTTCACCGCGCTCGACGTCACCGCCACCCAGCACGCCGTCACGGCCTACGGTGTCGGGCTCATCGGACTGATCCTCGTGAAGATCCTCGCCCCCGGTTTCTATGCGCGACAGGACATCCGGACACCGGTGAAGATCGGCGTCGTGGTGCTGATCGGCACGCAGCTGATGAACTTGGTGTTCGTGCCGATGTTCGCGCATGCGGGGCTGGCCCTCGCGATCGGCCTCGGCGCCTGCCTCAACGCGGCGCTGCTGTTCGTGGGACTGCGCGTGCGGGGAGTCTATCGGCCGCGCGCCGGCTGGACGGTCTTCGCGCTGCGCCTGCTGCTCGCGCTGGTGGCGCTCGGCGTGTTCCTGGCGTGGACCGAGGCGCGTTTCGACTGGATCGGGATGCGCGCGCAGCCGGCGCAGCGGATCATGGCGCTGGCTGCGATCGTCAGCGGTGGAGCCGCGATCTATTTCGCCGCGCTGTTCGTCGGCGGCATGCGCCCGCGGCATCTTCGTCGTGCCGGCTGATTTCCTGGTCGACCGCTGCAACTGAATGGACCCTCACTGCCGGACCCCGAACGCATGACCCCGCTCGAATACTTCGCGACCCTGGTGTCGCAACCGGACGATGGCGAGGACCTGCCGCTGACCGAGGCCGCGCTGGCCATCGGGCAGGACATCGATCCGAGGCTCGATCTCGTGGTCGCGCAGTCCGCCATCGATCGTCTCGCCGCGACGCTGAAGGCCCGGCTGCCGGCCGATGCCGGGCAGGTGCACAAGCTGCGCCTGCTCAATCGCTACTTCTTCCATGAGCTCGGCTTCGCCGGCAACGCGAACGACTACTACGACCCGGCCAACAGCTACCTGCCGAAGGTGCTCGAACGGCGTCGCGGCATTCCGATCTCGCTCGCGATCCTGCTGATGGAGATCGGCCAGCAGGTCGGCCTGCCGCTGCGGGGCGTATCGTTTCCGGGCCACTTCCTGGTCAAGCTGAAGGTCCGCGCCGGCGACCTGTACCTCGACCCGATGAACGGCGAGTCGCTGTCGCGCGAACAGCTCGAGGAGCGGCTTGCGGAGTTCCTCGACGCGGAACGCGCCGCTGCGACCGGTCCGACGGACTCGCAGAAGCTCGACCCCGACACCTTCGAGTTCGCGCTCGCGCAGGCGCTCCGCGAAGCGTCGTCGCGCGAGATCCTCACGCGGATGTTGCGCAACCTGAAGAGCGTCTATCACGGACGCAACGACTACCCCCGGCTGCTCGAGGTCCAGAACCGCCTGATCGTGCTGTTGCCGGACGCGCACCAGGAACGCCGCGACCGCGGCCTGATCTATGCGCAGCTCGAGTGCCCGCGCGCCGCGCTCGAAGACCTGACCACCTACCTGCATCGTGTGCCCGACGCGCCGGAAGCCGGCGAGATCCGCCGGACCCTCGACGTGTTGCGTGACGCGTCGGGTCGCCTGAACTGAAAGGTCAGCGCAATCGCATTGGATCCCTGCGTGCGCGGGGATGACCCTGGACGCGGCTGGCCGCGTCCAGGGTCACTTCGGGGCCATGCGGATCGCACCGTCGAGGCGGATGGTTTCGCCGTTGAGCATCTCGTTGGTGATGATGTGCTGGACGAGCTTGGCGAAGTCCTCCGGCGTGCCGAGCCGCGACGGGAAGGGGATGCTGGCCGCGAGCGCTTCCTGGATGTCCTGCGGCATGCTTTCCATCATCGGCGTGCGGAAGATGCCGGGCGCGATGGTCATGCAGCGAATGCCGCTGCGAGCCAGGTCGCGCGCGACCGGAAGCGTCATGCCGACGAGTCCGCCCTTCGACGCTGCGTAGGCCGCCTGCCCGATCTGCCCGTCGTACGCCGCCACCGATGCGGTGTTGATCAGCACGCCCCGTTCGCCGGTGTCCTCGGCCTCGTTCCTGGCCATCGCTTCGGCCGCGAGGCGGATCATGTTGAACGAGCCGACCAGGTTGACCATGATCGTCTTCGTGAAGATCGCGAGCGGGTGAGCGCCGTCGCGTCCGACCGTCTTGACCGCCGGCGCGATGCCCGCGCAGTTCACCAGACCCACCAGCTTGCCCAGCGCCGTCGCCGCAGCAACGACGGCCTTGCCGTCGTCCTCGCTGCTGACGTCGCAGCGGACGAACTGCTGAGCAAGTTCCTTCGCCACCTGTTCGCCGAGTTCGGCCTGTACATCGGCGATGACGACCTTCGCGCCGTTGCGGGTCAGCATGCGGACCGTGCCGGCGCCGAGTCCCGACGCGCCGCCGGTGACGATGAATACCTTGCCTTCGATGATCATGGGGTTCCTGGAATGAGGAGAACAAGCGGGCCGACGATGGCGCTGCGTCGCGGCTGCGCCTGGCGTTACATTGAGGGATTGGCGACGCGCGGCCGCGCATGACGAGTCCTCGACGGGCCCAGGGTCTACGCGGGCCGGCGATTTTAGCGCAGCGTCGATCGGCTTTGAGCGGGCGGACACCGTCGCCGCGCGGGCCGCAGGGGCATCCATGGAGACTGCATGAGCATCGTTGACAACGTCGCACCGCGACGTCCCGCACCGGACCAGGTGTTCAACCAGGTGCCGCCGCTCGCAGACGACAACTGCTTCGCGAGCGATCGGGCCCTCGGCGACGCGGTGATCCGCGAAGGCGCCGAGGCCGGCACCGGCGAGCTGGACCGCATCGGGGTCGACCTGGCCGATGCGCGCCTGCCCGACCTCGCCCGCGCGGCGAACCAGTATCCGCCGGTGTGGAAGAGCTTCGACGCGCAGGGCCATCGCGTCGACCGCATCGATTTCCACCCGGCCTGGCACGCGTTGATGGAAGGCATCGTGGCGCGCGGTTTTCATGCGAGCCCGTGGGAGGCGCGGTCGAGCGAAGACCGGTCCGCGCGGGCGCACACCATCCGCGCCGCCGGCTATCTGATGCAGGGTCGTATCGAACACGGGACGCTCTGTCCGACCACGATGACCTACGGCGCCGTGGCCGCGCTGCGCAGGGACGCGTGGGCGCTGCGCGAGTGGGTGCCGCGCATCCTTTCGCGCGACTACGACCCGCGCGACCTGCCGCTCGACCGCAAGCGCGGCGCGCTGGTCGGCATGGGCATGACCGAGAAGCAGGGCGGGTCCGACGTGCGCGCCAACACGACGCGCGCGCAGCGGTCGGACGATGGCGGCTATCGGCTCACGGGCCACAAGTGGTTCTACTCGGCGCCGCAGTGCGACGCGCATCTCGTCCTCGCCTACGCGCTCGACGGTGCGGGCGCCGACGAGGGCCTGACCTGCTTCCTCGTCCCGCGCTTCGCACCCGACGGCGCGAAGAACGGCGTGCACGTCCAGCGTCTCAAGGACAAGGTCGGCAACCGGTCCAACGCGTCGTCCGAAGTGGAGTTCGCCGACGCGTGGGGACGACAGCTCGGCGAGGTCGGGCGCGGCATTCCGACCATCCTCGAGATGGGCACCTACACGCGGCTCGACTGCGTGATCGGCACGGCGGGGATGATGCGCGAGTGCGTGGTGCAGGCCATCCATCACGCGCGTCACCGGTCGACCTTCGGCGTCGCGCTCGTCGACCAGCCGCTGATGGCGAGCGTGCTCGCGGATCTCGCGATCGAATCCGAAGCGGCCACCGCGCTGGCCCTGCGCCTCGCGCGCGCGTTCGACGCGCAGGACGATCCCGACGAGACCCTGTTCCGTCGCCTGATGACGTCGGCCGCCAAGTACTGGATCTGCAAGCGCGGGCCGGAACTCGCCGCGGAGGCGATGGAGGTCCTCGGCGGCAACGGCTATGTCGAGGAGGGGCCGCTGGCGCGCGTGTACCGCGAGATGCCGGTCAACTCGATCTGGGAAGGGTCCGGCAACATCATGTGCCTCGACGTGTTGCGGGCATTCGGCAAGTCGGGTCGGACGGTCGAGATCGTGCTGGCGGTGTTGTCGGGCCAGCGCGGCCGGCATGCCGCGTTCGATGCCGCGTTCGCATCGTTCGCGACCGCGCTCGCGTCGCCACGCATCGACGAGGCCGATGCTCGCGGCATGGTCCGCCGACTGGTCACCCTGGTCCAGGCGTCGCTGTTGCTGCAGTCGGGGTCGCCGGTAGTCGCGGACGCGTTCTGCGCGACCCGGCTGTCGCCCGGCGGCTGGGGCGCCACCTATGGCGAGCGATCGTTCGGTCGCGACGCAAGGACGATCATCGACCGTGCGTGGCCCGGCTGATGCGCGACGCGGTCGGCCTTCGGCTGAATCGACCGTAGGAAGCGCGCATCCGACGCAACCGATGGCGGTGGCGGCGGTATGCTCGTTGAGCACACGCAGCATGCAGCGCTCGAACCCCAGGAGACGACCATGACGACCGATACTTCGATAGGCCTCGACTATCCAATCGACAACCCGCAGTCCGGCATCGACGACGAGGCGCGCGAGCGCACGTTGCGCGAAGGCGGCGACGGCCTGACGAACGACGACGTCGGACACGACCTCACGCGCGAGGACATCGAGCAGGGCAACGACCAGAACACCTCGGCGGACCAGGGCAACCGCTCGGGCAAGACCAACCGCATCGCCGACGACATGATCGAGCTCGGCAAATAGGCCGGGCCCTCAAAATGCAGAAGGGCCGCGCGAGCGGCCCTGCTTCATGGCGTGCAGCGGATCAGAGCAGCGGCACCATCAGCAGCGCCACGATGTTCATGATCTTGATCAGCGGGTTCACGGCCGGTCCGGCCGTGTCCTTGTAGGGGTCGCCGACCGTGTCGCCGGTCACCGCGGCCTTGTGCGCCTCGGACCCCTTGCCGCCGAAGTTGCCTTCCTCGATGTACTTCTTGGCGTTGTCCCATGCACCGCCGCCGGTACACATCGAGATCGCCACGAACAGGCCCGTCACGATGGTGCCCATCAGCATGCCGCCGACCGCCATGCGCGCCGCGTCCGGTCCCATCAGCACGCGCATCACCACGGCCAGCAGGATCGGCGTGACGAGTGGCAGCAGAGACGGAATCATCATTTCCTTGATGGCCGCCTTGGTCAGCATGTCGACCGCGACGCCGTACTCCGGCTTGGCCGTGCCTTCCATGATGCCCTTGATGTCGCGGAACTGGCGACGCACCTCGACGACCACGGCACCGGCCGCGCGGCCGACCGCTTCCATCGCCATCGCGCCGAACAGGTAGGGGATGAGGCCGCCGATGAACAGGCCGATGATCACGGCCGGCTCGTTGAGGCCGAACGTCACGGTCTTGCCGGCCGAGTCGAGGGCATGCGTGAAGTCGGCGAACAGCACCAGCGCGGCGAGGCCGGCCGAGCCGATCGCGTAGCCTTTCGTCACGGCCTTGGTGGTGTTGCCGACCGCATCGAGCGGATCGGTCACGTTGCGGATCGCCTCGGGCAGTTCGGCCATCTGGGCGATGCCGCCGGCGTTGTCGGTGATCGGTCCGTAGGCGTCGAGCGCGACGATGATGCCGGCCATCGACAGCATCGACGTCGCCGCGACCGCGATCCCGTAAAGGCCGCCGAGCATGTACGCGGCGTAGATCGCGATGCACACGCAGATGACCGGCCAGGCCGTCGACTTCATCGACACTGCGAGGCCCGCGATGATGTTGGTGCCGTGACCGGTGGTCGATGCCTGCGCCACGTAGCGGACCGGCTTGTACTCGGTGCCGGTGTAGTACTCGGTGATCCACACCAGCGCGCCCGTCAGGACCAGCCCGACGACCGACGACAGGTACAGGCTCATCGTCTGCGGCGCCAGCGTCGTGCCGGCGAACACCCAGCTGGTGATCGGGTAGAAGGCGATCAGCGCGAGCACGCCCGCGACGATCAGGCCCTTGTACAGCGCCGTCATGATCTTGCGACCCGGCGTGTGCTTGACGAACGCGCAACCGATGATGGATGCGATGATCGAGAAGCCGCCGAGTACCAGCGGATAGAGCACCGACGCGTATTCGGCACCGTGCATCAGCAGTGCCCCGAGCAGCATCGTCGCGATCAGCGTGACCGCATAGGTCTCGAACAGGTCGGCCGCCATGCCGGCGCAGTCGCCGACGTTGTCGCCGACGTTGTCGGCGATGACCGCCGGATTGCGCGGGTCGTCTTCGGGGATGCCGGCCTCGACCTTGCCGACGAGGTCGGCGCCGACGTCGGCGCCCTTCGTGAAGATGCCGCCGCCGAGACGCGCGAAGATCGAGATCAGCGAGGCGCCGAACGCGAAGCCGATCAGCGGCTGGATCGCGTCGTGCAGCATCGCCGGCGCAGGATGACCCTGCGAGCCGAAGCCGACCAGCACGCCGTAGAAGCCTGCGACCCCGAGCAGGCCGAGGCCCACGACCAGCATCCCGGTGATGGCGCCCCCGCGAAACGCGACGTTGAGCGCGGCATCGAGCCCCGTGCTCGCCGCCTCGGCGGTCCGCACGTTGGCGCGGACCGAGACGTTCATGCCGATGAAGCCGCAGGCGCCGGACAGCAGCGCGCCGAACAGGAAACCCGCGGCCGTGGTCCAGCCGAGGACGACGCCGACGATGACGAAGATGACGACGCCGACCATCGCGATCGTCGTGTATTGCCGCTTCAGATAGGCCGCGGCGCCCTGCTGGATCGCGAGCGCGATCTCCTGCATGCGTGCGTTGCCTGCGGGAAGTCCCAGGATCCAGCTGCGGGACCATACCCCGTACACGACGGCGATTGCACCGCAGACCAAGGCGAACCATAGGCTCGTCGTTCCTGCTTCCATTTCTCCTGCTCCTCTCGTTTCCGCCGGATTCGGATCCGGCGGTTCATGTGATCGTGCGGGCCTCCGCGTTCTGGTGCGCGGTAGGCGCGGAAGCGCTTGCTATTCGAGAGCGGCGAACACCCTCGCGCGAATCTCGTCGACGCTGCCGGTGCCGGAAACCTTGCGATACAGCGGTGCTTCCGGTTCGCCGGGTCGCGACCCGCGACCCGCCCATTCGGAGTAGTAGCTGATCAGGATCTCGGTCTGCGTGTGGTAGACCTCGAGGCGCTTGCGCACCGTGGGTTCGAGGTCGTCGTCGCGCTGGAGCAGGGACTCTCCGGTCAGGTCGTCGAAGCCTGCGACCTTGGGCGGATTGAAGTGAACGTGATAGACGCGGCCGCTGCCGGGGTGCACCCGCCGGCCGGTGATGCGCTCGATGATGTCCGAATCGGGAACCGCGATCTCCAGCACGTGATCGATCGCGACGCCGGCGTTCTTCATCGCGTCCGCCTGCGGGATGGTTCGCGGGAAGCCGTCGAACAGGTAGCCCTTGGCGCAGTCGGGCTGCTGGAGCCGGTCCTCGACCAGGCCGATGATGATGTCGTCGGACACCAAGGCGCCCGAGTCCATCACCTTCTTGGCGGCGATGCCCAGCGGCGTCTGCGCCTTGACGGCCGCGCGCAACATGTCGCCGGTCGAAATCTGGGGGATGCCGTAGTGCTCGCGGATGAACTGCGCCTGCGTGCCTTTACCCGCGCCGGGCGCGCCTAGCAGGATCAGGCGCATGGAACTCTCTGCATCGCAGTCGTGCCTCGGATGAGTCTGGGGAGTGGCGTGACCGGCTTGCGACGTCCAGTAGTTCGTCGTCTTCGATCGGTCGGCATTCGTGCAGGGGAGGCGCTGCGGTCATTCATGCGCAGGTCGACCGCTCCGCCCCGCCGACGCGAACCTTACCGGATGATTCGTCGCATGGTCAATCGCGACCGACCCCAGTTGTCGCGGCAACGATGATCGCGCGCACGCGGGCCAGATCCTCGGGCGTATCGACGCCGGCAGCCGGCGCGGAGAGCGCGTCGAAGACCACGATCGCATGGCCGTGCCACAACGCGCGCAACTGTTCGAGGGCCTCGATGCCTTCGAACGGCGCCGGCGGCAGCGACGAGAACAGCGACAGGAAGCGGGCGCGATAGGCATACAGGCCGATGTGCCTCAGCGCCTGCACCGGCGTCGACGCCGTGCCGTCGCGATCCCACGGGATCGGCGCGCGCGAGAAGTAGAGGGCGCGTCCGTGCGCGTCGCGCACGACCTTGACCACGTTGGGATTGAGCAGCTCCCCGCGGGAGGCGATGGGATGGCAGGCCGTGGCGATCGCGCAGTCGGGCGCCGCTGCAAGCGCGGCTGCCGCGGCCGCGATCAGCAGCGGGTCGATCAGCGGCTCGTCACCCTGCACGTTGACGACGATGGTGTCCTCGTCGATGGTGCCGTCGGCAACGAGGCGTGCTGTCACTTCGGCGATGCGATCGGTGCCCGACGCATGCGCCGCGCTGGTCAGCGCGACCTCGTGGCCGTGCGACCGGACCACGTCGGCGATCGCCCGATCGTCGGTGGCCACGATGACCCGCGCGGCGCCGCTGTCCCGCGCGCGTTCGGCCACGTGGACCACCATCGGCTTGCCGCCGATGTCGGCGAGCGGCTTGTCGGGCAGACGCGTCGACGCCCTGCGTGCCGGGATCAGCGCGATGAATGCGGGCGGACCGGAATCCGCAGAGCGGCGCATCGGCGCGCGGCCGGGTTCGACGACGAACCCGCTCAGCCTTCGCGGCCGGTCGCCGGACTTTCGATGCCCGCTTGCGGATCGAGCCGTCGCGCTTCGGATTCGAGCATCACCGGAATGCCGTCCCGGATCGGGTAGGCGAGGCGGGCCGCTTCCGACAGCAGTTCCTGGCGTGCCCTGTCGTAGGTGAGCGGACCCTTGGTGACGGGGCACACCAGAATGTCGAGCAGGCGATGGTCCATGCGGTTTCCTGTGGTCAGTCGGCGGTCGCGGCAGCGACCTTGCGGCCACCGATATGACCGAGTATCGCTTCGATCAGTGCGGGATCGATCTCCGCGAACACGGGGACCGCCCACATCCTCGCCTCGTCGAAGCGTGCGCACTTGACCGCATCCTTCTCGGTCATCAGCACGGCTTCGGAGTTGCGACCCACGAACGGATTGTCGCTGTAGCGGTGGTGGTCGTCGAGCGGCATGCGGTGAAAGTTGAGGCCGATGTCCCTCAGCAGCGTGAAGAAGCGCTGCGGGTTGCCGATGCCCGCTGCGGCGGTCAGCCGACGGCCGCGAAAACTTTCGAGCGTACGCGTGGTCGTCGGGTCGTTGACGCGATACGCATCGCCGGCGATCAGCTCCATATGGAACGGCGGCTGCATCGGGACGATGCCTTCGGGCAATTCGGGAAGCGCGGTCGACGCGCCGTTGAGAACGATGGCGTCGACGTCGGCCAGCCGCGCCAGCGGTTCGCGCAGCGGCCCCGCGGGCAACATCTTGCCGTTGCCCGCGCCCCGCGCGTCGAACACGGCGATCTCGAAGTTGCGGGCGAGCGCGTAGTGCTGCAGGCCGTCGTCGGAGATCAGTACGTCGACTTCGGGATGACTCGCCAGCAGGGCGCGGGCGACGGCGGGCCTGCGCTTGCCGACGAAGACCGGCGCCGCGGTGCGCCGCTGGATCAGGACCGATTCGTCGCCGAAGCGCTCTGCAGCGTCGATGCTGCCGTCGGCGACCGACGCGGTGGTGTCCTTCGACCGGGTCTCGCTGCCGCCATAGCCCCGCGCGATCACGCCAGGCGTATAGCCTTCGCGCCGGAGCGCCTCGACGAGCGCGATCACGAGCGGGGTCTTGCCCGAGCCGCCGACGGTCAGGTTGCCGACCACGACGACCGGCACCGGCAGGCGTTCCGCGGCATCGGGCGCGCCGAGGAAGCGTCGACGGCGCCAGGCGACCGACGTACGGAACAATGTCGACAGCGGCACCAGCGCGAGACTCAAAGAGCGTCGGACGATCGATCGGGGATGCCAGCGGGGACGTCCCGACCCGAACCAGAGTGCCGAAAGAACGCGACTGAGTTTCACGATTCGATCATTGGTTGGTCGTTCTTGCCTGAACGGTCGTCATGTGCGGAATGACAGGCACCCCTGATGCTTGCACGACGCGTGCCTGACTAGGCGCGCGTGGCGCCAGCCGTGTGCCGGCAGCGCATCGTCATTTCGATTGCGACGTCTGCGTGGCGAACGTGATCTGCGCGATCTGCGCCGCCCGGGCTGCTTCCATCACGTTGATGACCGACTGGTGGGTCGCCCGCGCATCGGCGTTGATGACGATCACCGGGTCCTTGCGCGTCGCCGCGCTCGCGCGGATGGCTTCCGAGAGGCCGTTGGCATCGCCGGCCGCGACCTGCCGCCCGTCGATGGTGTAACGCCCCTCCTGCGTGACCGCGATGTCGATCTCGGCCGGCCGTTGTTGCGCCTTCTCGGCATCGGCGGTGGGCAACGTGATCTGCAGCTCCGCGAACTTGGAGTACGTGGTGGTCACCATCAGGAAGATGATGATCACGAGGAACACGTCGATCAGCGGGATCAGGTTGATCTCCGGCTCATCGCGCGAAGTGCCCTTCTTGAAGTTCATCGTGGCGGGACTAGGTGCGTTCGCCGTGGACGATATCGACGAACTTCACGGCCTGCTGTTCCATTTCGACGACGAGGCTGTCGACCTGGCCGCGGTACTGGCGATAGAAGACCAGCGCCGGGATGGCGACGACCAGGCCGAACGCCGTGTTGTAGAGCGAGACCGAGATGCCGTGAGCGAGCGCGGCCGGATTGGTGCTGCCGGTCGGCGACTGCGACCCGAAGATCTCGATCATCCCGATCACCGTGCCGAACAGCCCCAGCAGCGGTGCAGCCGTGGAGATCGTGCCGAGATGGTTCAGGAAGCGCTCGAGTTCGTGCGTCACCGCGCGGCCGGCTTCCTCGATCGATTCTTTCATCACTTCGCGCGAGGCCTTCTCGTTGCGCAGGCCGGCGGCGAGGATGCGACCGAGCGGCGAGTTGTTCTCGAGCCGAGCCAGCACCTCGGGCGTCACCTTGCGGGAGCGGTGCAGTCCGACGACTTCGTCGAGCAGGTTCGGCGGAATGACCTTGGACTTGCGGAGGACGATCGCGCGTTCGATGATCAATGCCAGTGCGATGATGGAGGCGACCAGCAGAAACCAGATCGGCCAACCGGCCGCGAAAAAAATCGAACCCAAACGGCGCTCCTGATGCAGATGAGGGAAATGACGGAATCGGACCGGTCGGAGTGGGGCGACGCCGAAGCGACGTGGCGGGGACGGTTCGAGCGACCCGCAATGTAGCTTTTCGGGCCGTCGTCGGCAAGCCGGCGGGGTGGATCAGTTGAAACGAATCTGTGTCGGCTCAAGGTCTTAAGCGAGTCCAGGCCGTGTGGATAACTATGTGCATATCCTCACGTCCCGAGCCGGTGGCCCCCGGACGCTTCTCGGGAAACGCGTTTCGATCCGGCTGGAGGTCGCTGAATCTAAAGCGCTTCGCGATTCCATCCCGGTCATTTGACCCGCCGCGAGATCTTGGGATATGCCCGGGGCGGTGTGGACAGATGCCCGCAAATCGGCCTCCGCCGAACGAAATGAGTCCGAAACCCGCATGAGCATTGAATTTCCTTTCGTCGATCCTGCATCGGCGGCCCGGATCGTCCCGATCGGCGAACTCGTGCGCCAGGTGGCGGCGTTGCTGGAGCGTAGTTTCCCGTTGTCGTGGGTCTCCGGCGAGTTGTCCAACCTCACGCGGGCGGCTTCCGGCCATTGGTATTTTTCGATGAAGGATCGCGATGCCCAGGTTCGTTGCGTCATGTTCCGCAACCGCAACCAGAACGTCGACTGGACGCCGCGCGAAGGCGATCGTGTCGAAGCGCGGGTGCTCCCTGGCCTGTATGCCGCACGCGGCGAGTTCCAGCTGCAGGTCGAGCAGATGCGTCGCGCGGGCGCCGGCGTGCTGTTCGAGGCCTTCCTGCGGATCAAGGCGGCGCTGGATGCCGCGGGCCTGTTCGATCGGGCCCGCAAACGTCCGCTGCCCGTGCACCCGCGCGTGATCGGCGTCGTCACGTCGACGCAGGCCGCTGCGCTGCGCGACGTCCTGACCACCATCGCGCGCCGGTCGCCACATGTGGAGGTGATCGTCTTTCCGACGCCCGTGCAAGGGCAGGACGCGCCGGCCCGCATCGTCGATGCGATCGTGGCCGCTGCGCATCCCGGCGCACGACACGCCATCGATGTCCTGTTGCTGGTGCGTGGCGGCGGCAGCATCGAGGACCTGTGGGCATTCAACGACGAGCGCGTCGCCCACGCGATCGCGGCGTCGGTGGTGCCCGTCGTCAGCGGCGTCGGTCACGAGACCGATTTCACCATCGCCGACTTCGTCGCCGACGTCCGCGCGCCGACGCCGACGGGCGCGGCCGAGCTGGCGAGTCCCGATGCCGGCATCTATGCGATGCGCCTGACCCAGCGGAAGCTCGCGCTCCAGCGCGCGTCCGAGCGGCTGCTGAACGCGGCGATGCAACGGCTCGACGATGCGTCTCGACGACTGCGGTCGCCCGAGCAGCGCCTGCGCATGGCCCGCGAGCGTCTCGACGCCGCGTGCCGTCGCCTCGACCGGGTGCAAGTCGAGCGATTCGCCGAGGCAAGTCGTTCGATCGCGTTGCTGGCCCTGCGCTTGAAGGCGGCCGGGCCGGACGTGCAGGTGCTGGCGGAGCGGCACGCGGCGCTCGCCGGCAGGCTCGGACGCGCCATCACGCAGCGGCTGCGCGACGCGACCGATGCCGCATCCGGCGCAGGCCGGCGACTGGCATTGCTCGATCCGCGGGGCATCCTCGGTCGCGGCTATGCGATCGCGACCGGCGCCGACGGCCGCATCGTCCGCCACGCGGACAGCGTGCGGATCGGCGAGCGCGTGACCATCGAGGTCGGCGTCGGGCGTTTCGCATCGCAGGTGGTCGACGCGGAGACGGACTGAGCCGTCGGCGTCGCGCGGACGATGTCAGCACTCGTCTGAATCGATCGCATGCATTTCGTGCCAGCAGTCGGCGGACCTATAGAATCGTGCCTCGACCTCTGGCCTCATGAATGCGCGCAGACGACCATTGCGCATGCGCTTCGACACCTCTTCCATGGTCGATGGCCAGTGTCACTGACGGAGATCACATGGAACACAAGCTACCCCCGCTTCCCTATGCCATGGACGCATTGGCGCCGAACGTTTCGAAGGAAACGCTCGAGTACCACTATGGCAAGCACCACCAGACCTACGTGACCAATCTGAACAACCTGATCAAGGGTACGGAGTTCGAGGAAGCCAAGCTGGAGGACATCGTCAAGAAGTCTTCGGGCGGCATCTTCAACAACAGCGCGCAGGTGTGGAATCACACGTTCTACTGGAACAGTCTTTCGCCGACCGGCGGCGGCGATGCGACCGGTGCCGTCGGCGATGCGATCAAGGCCAAGTGGGGCGACTTCGCGACGTTCAAGGAAGCCTTCACCAAGGCCGCCATCGGCCAGTTCGGATCGGGCTGGGCTTGGCTGGTCAAGAAGGGCGACAGTATCGACATCGTCACGACCGGCAACGCGGACACCCCGTTGAAGGGGTCCGACACCGCGCTGCTGACCTGCGATGTCTGGGAGCACGCTTATTACATCGACTACCGCAATGCGCGACCCAAGTACATGGAAGCGTATTGGAAGATCGTGAACTGGGACTTCGCCAGCAAGAACCTGCGCTGAGCCGTCGCTTGTCCGATCGCGAGCGCCTGCGATCTCCAGTGACTTCGCGGCGCTGAAAGAAGGGGTCCGCAGGGCGCTCGAGGGTCGTCGAAGAGACGATCGGCAGACTGGTTGGCTGTCTCTCAATGCGCGAAGGCCATGGCGTTCGCGCGTGGTTTCGCTCAGCGTCGACCTTCAACGGTCGGCGTTTTTTTTCGTCCCGAGACGTCGATCCATGGCGATTCCCGACCTCAGGAAAGCGAACTGCGGCCGGGTGCTCCGGATCGCTCTGGCGCATTGGTGATCGCGAGTTCCCCGTCGTGGGCGCACTGCGCGAGAACGAGGGGTCGCTCCGCGCCGCGCATTTCCCGAACGGCGGGACCCGTCATCCGAACTCGGGCCAGAATTTCGTCGAGCTGCGTGATGCGCGGCACTTCCGGCCGGCGCGCAGTACCGTCTATTGCACTGCGCGTGGCAGGCCAGAAATCCGTGCGCCGGCGGCGATGCCGTGCTTGGTGAACCATCCCTTGTTCATTTCCAATGCGTAGCGGGCGGGACTGGCGGCGCAATGATTGTCTTCGGTCTGCGGTGCCATGTCCTCGACGTTGAGGACCTTGCCGTTGTCGCCGATGAATGCGACCGACAAGGGGATCAGGGTGTTGCGCATCCACATGCATTGTGCGGCGGGCTGGTCGAACAGGAACACCATGCCCTGATTGGGTCCGAGGGTCTTGCGGAACATCAGGCCCTTCTCGCGCTCGTCGGGCCTCATCGCGACTTCGGCGCGGATCACGTGGATTCCGGCAGTCAGCGGTATGACGCGGAATTCGGTGGGGGCGTCCTGTGCGAAGGCCGGCAGGACAGTCAGGCCGAACAGCACGGCTGCTGCAGCCGAGAGAAGCGCCGAACAGCGGTGGACATCAGAACGACGCGATGACGGATCTTGTGACGAATTCATGGGACGCGGACGGAGTATCGATCGGTGGTTCGGCAGCGACGGCGCGGCACGATGAAAAATGCCGGCTCGAGGCCGGCATTCGGTCGGACGCGCGTGAACGCGTGACGATCAGTTCAGCGGCTTGTCGCCGACCTTCTCGACGCGCTTTTCCTTGCGCTTGGAAGAGCGCGCCTTGCGGGCTTCAGCCTTGCTGCTCATCGGCTTGGCCATCGAGCTGTCCGTCGCCATCTGGCTCTTGCTGGCCATCGGGGACCCGGCAGCAGCTTCCTGCTTGGTGTTAACGCCGGCGGCCGGCTGGGTCGGGGGAACGCCGCCGGTCTGGGCAAAAGCCGCAGCTGCGAACAGCGATGCGACCAGGGTCGCGATGAGTTTGCTCATTTGTATTTTCCTCAAAAGTTCGTCAATGATTGTCACTGGGTCTGACTCGAGTGGCTTACTTGCGGCGGGCCAGAACGTCGGGTCACCTCCACTAACGCCGGTTACGTAAGCCGGTTGACAACAAGTCTTGGCGTGGATGCCCCGACCGGTTATCGTCCGTACCGCTGACTGGACGCGTCCAACAGTCTATCCGGTTCCAGGATTCGCCACTCGCCCGGAGCGAGACCCAGGCCGAACAGGTCGATGTCGGCGACGCCAACCCGCAACAGCCTGAGGGTCGGATGGCCGATGGCGGCCGTCATCCGCCGGACCTGGCGATTGTGTCCTTCGGTCAGCGTGACCTCGATCCACGAGGTCGGCTGCCGTGCGCGCACGCGGATCGGCGGGTCGCGCTGCGCGATGGCGGGCTCCGGCAACACCACCGCCGACGCCGGTCGCGCCCGGTATCGATCCGCGCCTTTGCCGACCGTCAGGCCGTCTGCGAACCGCGCCAGCGCCGACGCGTCGGGCAAGCCTTCGACCTGCGCCCAGTAGCGTTTCGCCAGCCCTCCCGACGGGCCGGCGATCGCTGCCTGCAGGCGCCCGTCGTCGGTCAGCAGCAGCAGGCCTTCGCTATCGAAGTCCAGTCGCCCGGCCGCGTAGACGTCCGGGACCGGCACGTGGTCGGCCAGCGTCGGCTTTCCGTCGCTCGACGTGAACTGCGACAGGACGCCATAGGGCTTGTAGAACGCGATCAGCATCGTGGCGCCACCAGGCCCGCCGCGCTCGCGACAGCGTTTCGGGCATAATTTCGGCCTCCCGCAGCCCGGCGCCCGGCCGGTCGCGCCTCGCGATTCCCCCGCTTCGGCACACGCTCCCGCATCCATTTCGTCGCGCGGCCCACGTCCGCGCTGCGCATAACCTCATCTTCGGAGACTTTCATGTTCGAGCACGTCAAGATTCCCAGCGCGGGCGAAAAGATCACCGTCAACGCCGATTATTCCCTGAACGTGGCGGACAAGCCGATCATTCCCTACATCGAGGGAGACGGTACCGGCGTCGACATCACCCCCGTGATGATCAAGGTCGTCGACGCGGCCGTGGCCAAGGCGTACGGCGGCAAGCGGCAGATCCAGTGGATGGAGATCTTCGCCGGCGAGAAGTCGACGCGGGTCTACGGTCCCGACGTGTGGCTGCCGCCCGAGACGCTGCACATCCTCAAGGACTACGTCGTCTCCATCAAGGGCCCGCTGACCACGCCGGTCGGCGGCGGCATCCGCTCGCTGAACGTGGCGCTGCGCCAGGAGCTCGACCTCTACGTCTGTCTGCGCCCGGTCCGTTACTTCGCGGGTGTGCCCAGCCCGGTCAAGGCGCCGGAAAAGGTCGACATGGTGATCTTCCGCGAAAACTCGGAAGACATCTATGCCGGCATCGAATACCAGGCCGAGAGCGACCAGGCCAAGAAGCTGATCGATTTCCTGATCAAGGAAATGGGCGTCAAGAAGATCCGTTTCCCCAACACGTCCGGCATCGGCATCAAGCCGGTCTCGCGCGAAGGCACCGAGCGCCTGGTCCGCAAGGCGATTCAGTACGCGATCGACAACGACAAGCCGTCGGTGACGCTGGTGCACAAGGGCAACATCATGAAGTTCACCGAAGGCGGCTTCCGAGATTGGGGCTACGCGCTCGCGCAGGCGGAGTTCGGCGCGCAGCTGATCGACGGCGGCCCGTGGTGCACATTCAAGAACCCGAAGACCGGTAGCGAGATCATCGTCAAGGACGTGATCGCCGACGCGTTCCTGCAGCAGATCATCCTGCGCCCCAACGAGTACTCGGTCATCGCGACCCTGAACCTGAACGGCGACTACATCTCCGACGCGCTGGCCGCTCAGGTCGGCGGCATCGGCATCGCGCCGGGTGCCAACCTGAGCGACTCGGTCGCGATGTTCGAGGCGACGCACGGAACGGCGCCGAAGTACGCCGGCAAGGACTACGTGAACCCTGGCTCGGAGATCCTTTCGGCCGAGATGATGCTGCGGCACATGGGCTGGATCGAGGCGGCCGACCTGATCATCAGCTCGATGGAGAAGTCGATCCTGTCGAAGAAGGTGACCTACGACTTCGCGCGCCTGCTGGAAGGCGCTACCCAGGTCTCGTGTTCGGCGTTCGGCCAGGTGATGATCGACCATATGTGACGCGGTTTCAGGACGTTCCGCGACGTCTCATCCGAGTCCACCTCGGACCCCGGATCGTTGATTCGACTGGGGGTTTTGCTTTTCTGATGTCCCGGCACTTCCCCGGCTGATGCCTGGACTTCCGACCAAAAACGGGCCCAAAAATGGGCACACCAACGACCTGCTCAAGCCGGCCAGCCGTGCGGCGAGGCCTAGGCGCTGAACGACGGCGGTGGCCTCCTGCTCGAAGTCCTGCCTTCCGGAACCAAGACCTGGCGCTTCAAGTACCAGCTGAACGGCGAGCGGGAGAAGGTCACGATCGGCGCCTGGCCGGCCTGCACCATCAAGCAGACGCGCGACCGGCACGAGGAACCGCGGACCCCGGTCGAGCGCGGCGAGAGCCCGGCCAAGTGACGCTCTTCTATCGGTCGCCGGAGTACGTCGCACAGATCGTTCGCTGGCTAGAACATCGACCCGGTGATCGGAGACATGCAGCTTCCAGAAGTGCAGCCGGGTGACGTGGTGACGATCATCAAGGCGCGTGCCGACACCCCCGTGACCGTCGAGCGCATCCGCATCATCGTGCAGCGGTTCTACAACCACGCGATCCGCAATCTGCTGGTGACGACGAACCCGGCGACCCGTATCCAGTGCGGAGACGATCGACGTACCGGCACCGACGGGCTCAGCCCATCAGGGCGCAAGGCCACGCGCGCGGGGCGTGCAGCCGCCAACGTGACGATGGCGCCCGCTTGACCAGCCCCTCCCTCGTTGTCTCGCTACCGTCGACGACGGCGGCGGCAAGGTCACTCCTCGCCGGCGTCGGTCAGCCGGGCACCGTCGCCGACCGCATTCATCGCGTCGAGGTCGAGCTCGGTGTCCAGACGCTCGGCCAGCGCACTCCCCATGCGGCCCGCATCGCGCAGGCGATCGACCACCCTGCGCTGGGCATCGAGCGACTGCAGCAGCGCCGGGCCGTCCGCGCCATGGCGGCCGAGCGATCCCGAGCGGGCGATGCCGATGCTGCCCGATTCCAGCCGAGCAAGCAGATCTGCGGAACCGCTTGCCGACGCGGCCTTGCGCCCCTTCGATCTCTTCGCGGCCGCGACGCCGGCGCGACGCGCGCGGACCCGGGCGATGCACTCCTCTCGCTCTTCCCGGCCAGGGTCGCCGACCTTGAGGCGCTGCACCAGCGGCAGCAACGTCGCTCCCTGGAACAACAGCGTGGCGATGATGACGATCAACGTCAGGAAGACCATCGTGTGCCGG
>JBBRRW010000028.1:0-21007 GCA_038245975.1 Burkholderiales bacterium | reverse complement strand
TCGTTGTCGGCGGCGGCTTCTCGGGCGTCGAGGTGGCGGGTGAACTGGTGGACTGCCTGCGCAGCATCCGCCACTTCTACCCGCGCGTGGCCGATCACGAGTTGCAGGTCACGGTGCTGCAGGATCTGGATCGCCTGTTGCCCGAATTGCCGCCCGGGCTGGGCTTGGCAGCGTTGAAGTCGTTGCGCGCACGAGGGGTGCAGGTGCGGCTGCAGACGCGTGCCGCGGCCGTGCTCGAATTGGCGGTGCATCTCGCTTCGGGCGAAAGCCTGTCCACGAACACCGTGATCAGCACCATTGGAACGCAGCCCAACGCCTTGGTCACGGCGTTGGGGTTGCCGGCCGAGCGCGGGCGTGTGCAGGTGGCCGCCGACCTCTCCGTGCCCGGCTATCCGGGCGTTTGGGCGCTGGGTGACTGCGCTCTGGTGCCCAACGCGTACGACGGCAAGCCTGCACCGCCAACGGCGCAGTTCGCGGTGCGCGAGGGCAATCTGTTGGCGGGCAACCTGCTGGCCGTGCTGCGCGGCGCGCCACCCCGGCCGTTTAGCCACCGATCTCTCGGTGCGATGGCATCCATCGGACACATGAAGGGCGTCGCGCAGGCCTTCGGTGTGCCCTTGTCGGGCCTCCCGGCGTGGCTCTTGTGGCGCGCCTACTACCTGTCTCAGATGCCGACGCTTCGACGCAAGCTGCGCATCTTTGTCGAGTGGACGTGGGGTATGTTCTTTCCGACCGACATCACCCATCTGCGCTTCAGCGGCAGCCAGGCGCTGCTGGACGCTGACCACCAGGATCAGGCCGACAAGGTGGCCGTGCCGAAGGCCCGGGTGTGAATTCGTCCTCGAGCGACCGGCGCCCTGTCTTCCTGCAACCCGGACAGTGCGTTGAGGGAAACCAGAGGGTGCGTCGGTGCCGCGTTCGACAGACGCTTGAACGACAGCGTGCGGGCGATGCCGTGTCCCGGCATCAGCACGCCCCCGGGCGAGAACACACGCAGATAGGGGTAACCTCCCTCGGCGATGTCGCCCATCCAAATCTGACCCAAAAGTTCAACCTGCCCTGCCTTCTTTTTTAGCAGCGGAAGAGGAGTGATCACCATGACCATGATTGGCAAGGTACGGCGGTCGTAGATGCACCCGATGCGGTTCCCTGGGGGGCTGGAGCCGGATGCATAACTGCCGGCAACTGCGGTAGACCGAGCGTCTGCTCCGAGGCGCCCAGTCGAGTGCAACGAATATCGCAGTTGGGTCGCATGTGGTCGTAGCGCAACGGGACAATGGAGTTCGCATGAAGTGGAACGAGTGGACATTTCGCGCGAGACTCTTTGTCAAACGCTTCTGGCAGCCCACGAGTGCATGCATGACCTGCATGCCCGGAAGCCTCGGCAACATCTTGAGCCTAGCCCACTGGCAGATCGCATTGCGGACCGGCTTGCTCACCGGCGTTCTGGTCGTGGTGCTGAGCTTCACGCCTCTCGCAAAGGTCTTCAAGAACCGCTACGGGAATGCACTCATCGTCGGCTGTCTGACGGCGCTTGGCGATGGCTTGTCTCATGAGAACCACTACCGAATTCCCTACGGCGAGTCCATCGTGACGGGAGTCATATCCGGTTTTCTGGCGCTGGTCGGCACGTACTTGCTCGAAGACCGTGCACGACGACTTCGCACGGTATGGGCACGGCTTTCGGAATAGGAGTGTGCGCCAGGGCCTTCTGACCGTGTACCCGATTCAGGCCCGCTCAGAAATTGAAGTTTCCGGGTCTGCGGGTGTCGTCGTTGCCGGCAGGAGCCTGCATTGACGGGCGAATTCAGCGGGTGTCGCCCACTGCAGCGATGAGTGGGGACGTTGGTCTCACTACGAATCCGCCCGGCCGGCGACAATCAGACCGTGCCACCGCCGGAACGCCACCAGGCACTCGCGCAGGACTATTCAAAGATGGTACCGATGTTCATGGTGCCGCCCATCGCATTCGAAGCACTGCTGCAGCGACTTGAAGTCGCAGAGCCGCACCTCAACGATCAGAAGACGTGCCGCCCATGCCAGGGACTTCAACGTGATGATGGACGCCAGCCAGCGCGACGATCTGGGGGTACAAAAGGCGGTAGATCTTCAGACTTTCATAAAATAGTCGATCAAAATAAACATGCGAGGCCAAATGAAGTTCGCCACCTGGAACGTCAACTCGCTGAAGATCCGCCTGCCGCACGTGCTCGACTGGCTCGAACGCAACCCGGTCGAGGTGCTCGCGTTGCAGGAAACCAAGCTGACCGACGACAAGTTTCCCGTCGCGGCCCTCGAAGCCGCCGGCTATCACGCGTCCTTCGTCGGCCAGAAGACCTACAACGGCGTGGCGATCCTGTCGCGGCTGGCGATGCCCGCGACCGACGTGTCGATCGACATCCCCGGCTTCGCCGACGAACAGAAGCGCGTCATCGCCGCGACCGTCGACGAAGTCAGGGTGATCTGCGTTTACGTGCCGAACGGGCAGTCGGTGGACTCGGACAAGTATCGCTACAAGCTCGCGTGGTTCCAGGCGCTGCGCGACTGGCTGGTCGAAGAGTGCAAGGTCCATCCCCGACTCGTCGTGATGGGCGACTACAACGTGGCGCCCGAGGACCGGGACGTCCACGATCCGAAGGCCTGGGAAGACCAGGTGCTGTGTTCCGAGCCGGAGCGGGCCGCGCTCAGGGCCGTCGAGGCCGTCGGGCTGCACGACGCGTTCCGGCTGTTCGAGCAGGCGCCCAAGTCGTACAGCTGGTGGGACTACCGCATGCTCGCGTTCCGCCGCAACGCCGGGCTGCGCATCGATCACGTGCTGCTGTCCGAAGCGCTGAAGCCGCACTGCACGGCCTGCATCATCGATCGCGACGAACGCAAGCGCGAGCAGCCGTCGGACCACGCGCCGGTCGTTGCGACGCTGGACCTCGGCTAGCCGGACCGTCGACGACGACGCGAGTCAGCGCACGTCGTCGAGGCCGAGGTCCTGGATCTTCCGCGTGATGGTGTTGCGGCCGATGCCGAGACGCTGTGCCGCCTCGATGCGACGACCGCCGGTGTGACGCAGCGCCATGCGAATCAGCGTGGCCTCGAACTGCCGGGTCAGCGCATCCATCACGTCGTGGCGGTCGAGCGCGAGCATGTGCGCCGCCATCCGTTCGAGCTCCACCCGCCAGACGTCGTCGGACTGCACCGCCGCTTCGCTGGTCCCGTTGGCGCCCGCCATCGCGTCGTGACGGCTGCCGCCGTCGCCGTGCAACGGGGTCCTGGACAGCGACGTGACACGCACCACTTCGGGCGCCGCACCGCGCATCTCGGGCGGCAAGTCCTTGACTTCGACCACCTGGGCCGGCGCCATCACGGTGAGCCAGTGACACAGGTTCTCGAGCTGACGCACGTTGCCGGGGAACGGCAGCGTGACGAAGAGCTTCATCGCCGCGTCCGACAGACGCTTGGACTCGACGCCGAGCTCGCGCGCGCTCTTGTGCAGGAAGCTGCGCGCCAGCAGCGGGATGTCTTCGGCGCGCTCGTGCAGGGCCGGCAGCCGCAGGCGGATTACGTTGAGACGGTGGTACAGGTCCTCGCGAAACAGCCCCTGGCGCACCAGGTCCTCGAGGTTCTGGTGCGTGGCCGCGACAACGCGCACGTTGGCCTTCATCGGGCTATGGCCACCGACGCGATAGAAGTTGCCGTCGGACAGCACGCGCAGCAGCCGCGTCTGCAGTTCGGACGGCATGTCGCCGATCTCGTCGAGGAACAGCGTGCCGTTCTCGGCCTGTTCGAAGCGCCCGCGCCGCATGCTCTGCGCGCCGGTGAACGCGCCACGCTCGTGCCCGAACAGTTCGGACTCGAGCAGTTCCTTCGGGATGGCGGCCGTGTTCAGTGCGATGAACGGTGCGTTGGCGCGCGGGCTGTGACGATGCAATGCGCGGGCCACCAGCTCCTTGCCGGTGCCGGACTCGCCGGTGATCAGCACCGTCACGTTCGACTGCGACAGGCGGCCGATCGCGCGGAACACGTCCTGCATCGCGGGCGCCTGTCCGAGGATCTCGGGGGTCGCCTCGATCTTTTCCTCGATGGCGGCCTCGCGCAGGCTCTCGTCGACCGCGCGGCGGATCAGCTCGACGGCCTGATCGACGTCGAAGGGCTTCGGCAGGTACTCGAACGCCCCGCCCTGGAAGGCCGACACCGCGCTCTCGAGGTCCGAGAACGCCGTCATGATGATCACCGGCAGGCTGGGATACCTGGCCTTGGCCGCCTGCAGGATCTCGAGGCCCGCGTTGGGCGTCGTGCCGCCCGGCATGCGGATGTCGGAGACCAGCACCTGCGGCGACTCGGTCTCCATCGCGGCCAGCGCATCGGCGGCGTTGCTGAAGCTGCGGCACGCCAGGCTCTCGCGGGCGAGCGTCTTCTCGAGGACCCAGCGGATGGATTGATCGTCGTCGACGACCCAGATCGCCTTCATCGAGCGGAAGACGTCACGATGGACGACGGCGATGCCGTCGATCCGGACCGGCGGGCGAGCGGGACGTGCGTGCAGGGGAATGAGGTGGAGGTCACTGAATCCGGAAGTCGTAGAACTTCATGTCAGGGGCAGCAGGATGCGGAAGTCGGTGCGGCCGGGTCGACTTTCGAAATCGATGGTTCCGAGGTGTTCTTCGACAAATGTCTGCGCCAGCGTCAGGCCCAGACCCGTCCCGCCCTCCCGGCCGGACACCAGTGGCAGGAAGATGCGTTCGCGGATATCCGGGTCGATCCCCGGGCCGTTGTCGAGCACATGCAATTCCAGTGCCAAGCGGTGACGGGTCCGCGCCACGGTGACCTGCCGGACCACCCGGGTGCGCAGGACGATCTCCGCATCGCCCTGGGCGATCCGCGAACCGAGGGCCTGCGATGCGTTGTGCGCGATGTTGAGCAGCGCCTGGATCAGCTGTTCCTTGTCACCCCGAAATTCCGGCAGGCTCGCGTCGTAGTCGCGGGCGATCACAAGCCCGCGCGAGTACTCCGCCATCATCACGCTGCGGACGCGCTCGCAGACCTCGTGGATGTTGACGTCGCCGACGATGCGCGCCTTGCGATGCGGCGCCAGCAGCCGGTCGACCAGCGTCTGCAGGCGATCGGCCTCCTTGATGATGACCTTCGTGTATTCGGACATCTCGGCCGCGAACTCCGGTGTCGACACCTCCATCTGCAGCAGTTGCGCCGCGCCGCGGATGCCGCCGAGCGGGTTCTTGATCTCGTGAGCCAGGTTGCGGATCAGCTCGCGATTGATCTGGCTCTGGTCGTGCAGCCGTTCCTCGCGATCGACGCGCCGCTGCTGATCGGTCTCCTGCATCTCGAACACGACCGGCGTGCGCGGCTCGTCGTGGAGCACCGTCACGATGCCGTGCACCTGCAATGCCTCGCGACCGGGGCGGTGCAACTGGAAGTCGAGACGCTTGTTGCTGTACTCGAGCCGCCGCGCATCGGTGAACAGCTCGTCGATCAGCGAACCGTTGACGAGCATCGACGACAGGCGCTGACCGCGCATCGTGCGCAGCGAGAAGTCGAGCAGCGTCTCCGCGGCCGTGTTGGCGAAGGTCATGCGGCCCTCGTGGTCGAGGATGACGACCGCCGAGGTCAGCAGGTCGAGGCCTGCGTAGCGCGCTGCGTCGGGCCGGCCTGAATCGAGAGGGGACGACAAGGACAGTTTCCTGCATGGGTTGCATCAAGGACCGTCGAACCGACGACGGCGCGAAAGCGCGGCACCGGACACGCTGCAGACCGGCGACACCGGCGTCGCCGGTCGCCCGGCTACTGCACCTTGCCGATTTCGCTGCGGATCGATGCGATGTCGCTCTCCGCGCGGGCAATGTCTTCCTTCAGGCGTTCGGTGCGGTCCAGATAGCGCTGGTAGTTGCGTTCGCCGCCCTGCCGCTCCGGCTCGCCGTTGTTGTACTCGCGCTTGAGACCGGTCAGCTTCGCTTCCTTGTCGCGCAGCTCGTCCTCGAGGATGCGCCTGCGATCGTTGTCGCGAACCTTCTGCGTGGGACTGTCGACCTTCGGGAAGCCGGCCGGCGTCGGACTCGTGCTCCTGGGCGCGTTAATCGACTTGGGGATGACGACCGGATCGATCGACAACCGGGTGCAGCCCTTGGTGTTGCCGGTGTTGAGGAAGGTGACGTTGCCGCGCTCGTCGACACACTTGTAGACGTCCTGCTGGCCGTGCGCGGCGCCGCTCGCGAGCAGCCCGGCGACGACGAGGAACAGCGGAAGGATCTCGATACGACGACCGGACATGGTCTTTCCAGTGATACCGGGGATGGCGGAACGGCGACCGGCATCATAACGCCAACGATGCGGGAAACCGGCCGAGGGCCGACGTGTCGGCCCCTGGGCCATCCAACGTGCGACCCGCGGTTCCGGTGCACCAAACGAACGCGGCGCCGAAGCGCCGCGTTACGCAACGAAGGCCCGAACCCTTTACAGCGAGTAGTACATGTCGAACTCGACCGGGTGGGTCGTCATGCGGAAGCGCGTGACCTCTTCGAGCTTGAGATCCATGTACGCGTCGATCATGCCGTCGGTGAACACGCCGCCCTTGGTCAGGAACGCGCGATCCTTGTCGAGATGCTCGAGCGCCTGGTCGAGGCTGGAGCAGACGGTCGGGATCTTCGCGTCTTCTTCCGGCGGCAGGTCGTAGAGGTTCTTGTCGGCGGCCTCGCCCGGATGGATCTTGTTCTCGACGCCGTCGAGGCCGGCCATCATCAGCGCAGAAAAGGCCAGGTACGGATTGGCGGTCGGGTCCGGGAAGCGGACCTCGATGCGCCGGGCCTTCGGGCTCTGCACGTACGGGATGCGGATCGATGCCGAGCGGTTGCGGGCCGAGTAGGCCAGCTTGACCGGCGCCTCGAAGCCCGGGACCAGGCGCTTGTACGAGTTGGTGCCGGGGTTGGTGATGGCGTTGAGCGCGCGGGCGTGCTTGATGACGCCGCCGATGTAGTACAGCGCGAATTCGGAAAGCCCTGCATAGCCGTCGCCGGCGAACAGGTTGGTGCCGTCCTTCCAGACCGACATGTGGACGTGCATGCCCGAGCCGTTGTCGCCGACCACCGGCTTCGGCATGAAGGTCGCCGTCTTCCCGTACGAATGCGCGACGTTCATGATCACGTACTTCATCTTCTGGATCCAGTCGGCCCGCTCGACCAGCGTCGAGAACTTGGTGCCGATCTCGCACTGCCCGGCGCCGGCCACTTCGTGATGATGGACCTCGACCGGCACGCCGATCGCCTCGAGAATCAGGCACATCTCGGAGCGCATGTCCTGCAGCGAGTCGACCGGCGGCACCGGGAAGTAGCCGCCCTTGACCGCCGGACGATGGCCCAGGTTGCCGCCTTCGATCTTGAGACCGGTGGACCACGACGCCTCTTCGGAGTCGATCTTGACGAAGCAGCCCGACATGTCCACGCCCCAGCGGACCTGGTCGAAGATGAAGAACTCGGGTTCCGGACCGAAATAAGCCGCGTCGCCGAGGCCCGACGACTTGAGGTAGGCCTCCGCGCGGCGGGCCAGCGAGCGGGGGTCGCGCTCGTAGCCCTTGCCGTCGGACGGCTCGATCACGTCGCAGCTGATGCAGATCGTGGTCTCTTCGCGGAACGGGTCGATGAACGCGCTGTTCGGATCCGGGTACAGCAGCATGTCGGACGCTTCGATGCCCTTCCAGCCGGCGACCGACGAGCCGTCGAACGCGTGGCCGTCGTCGAACTTGTGCTGGCCCATCTGCGAGACCGGAACCGAGACGTGCTGCTCCTTGCCCTTGGTGTCGGTGAAACGGAAGTCGATGAACTTCGCTTCGTTGTCCTTGACCATCTTCAACACGTCTGACGCGGTCATGCTCATCAACAACTCTCCTGAAAATCGTTTTGGGAAGGGAGGAAAAGGGGCGCGGCGCCGCAAGAAGGGATCAATCACCGAGGTCGGGAGTCGCGGCCGCCCGAAAATATAGCACCTTCCATGCCACCGTCCGGACCGCCGCAGGCCGCGAAAAAAGACTGCCGGCGCATTGCCTTGGGTGAGATCGGCCACCGAAGACAAGAAACCGTTTCACCGGATTCGTGCGCATGCGCGCGCGGCGGTCTCTAGCAGTGCATCGCGCCCTGAATCGGTGCTATCGGACCGGCTGGATGGCAGACGGCAAGAACAGGCTCTGCAGGTCGTTCAGGAACAGCAGGCCCTTCGCACTCGGTCGCAGGCGGAAGGCGTCGCGATCGACCAGCCCCCTCGCTTCGGCGACGGCGAGCGGCCCCTCGATGGTGGTGACCGCGAGGCCGGTCCTTTCCTCGAAGCGACGCAGCGGGACGCCGTCGATCAGGCGCAGCGCGTTCAGCATGAACTCGAACGGCAGCGCCTCGGACGCGACCTCTTCCTCGTCGTAAGCGGCGAGCGCCCTGGCGTGCCGGTCGAGATACAGGTCCGGGTTGCGGATCCGCGTCTGCCGGACGATGCGATCGGGAAACGACAGCTTGCCGTGCGCGCCCGCGCCGATGCCGAGGTAGTCGCCGAAGTTCCAGTAGTTGAGGTTGTGCCGCGACTCGCGGCCCGGTTGCGCATAGGCCGAGACTTCGTAGCGTTGCCATCCACCTTCGGCCACCTCGACCGCGATGGCGGTGTCGATGGCCTCGGCCATGTCCTCGTCCGGCAGTCGCGGCGGGTACTTCGCGAACAGCGTATTGGGCTCGAGCGTCAACTGGTAGAGCGACAGGTGCGACGGCGCGTAGGCCCGCGCGGTCGCCACGTCGCGCGCGGCTTCGCTCGCGTCCTGCCCGGGCAGCGCATACATCAGGTCGATGTTGACGTTGTCGAAGCAGGACAGCGCGATCTCCACCGCCGCGCGCGCTTCGCGCCCGTCGTGGATGCGGCCGAGCGCCGCGAGGAAGCGGTCGTCGAAGCTCTGGATGCCCAGCGACAGCCGATTGATGCCGAGCGCGCGATAGTCGGCGAAGCGTCCGGCCTCGACCGTCCCGGGATTGGCCTCGAGCGTGATCTCGGCGTCGGCCTCGAGCACGACCCGCGCGCGGACCTCGGACAGCAGCCGGTCGATGGCTTTCGGCGAGATCAGGCTCGGCGTCCCGCCGCCGATGAACACCGCGTGGACACGACGTCCCCAGACCTGCGGCAACACACGGTCGAGGTCGGCGACGAGCGCATCGACGTAGGCCGCTTCCGGGATCGACGCGACGCCGCCGGGGCGCTCGTGCGAATTGAAGTCGCAGTACGGGCACTTCTTCACGCACCACGGGAAGTGGATGTACAGCGTCAGCGGCGGCAGCGCGACGAGCCGGGTCCGCTGCGTCGGGTTCCGCACGCGGGCGATGGTACGCACGCCCGTGGCCGGTCCCGCGGGAAAGATCGGGATCATCGCGCGACCCGCGGCGCGGTCGTCGCAGCACCCTGCTCGCGCAGCTGCTCGACCAGCCGTCGCATCGCGATGGCGCGATGACTGATGCGGTTCTTCGTCGCCGGCTCGAGTTCGGCGGCCGTCCTGCCGAGCGCGGGCAGCAGGAAGTGCGCGTCGTAGCCGAAGCCGCCGACGCCCGCCGGCACCGCGACGATCTCGCCGGCCCAGCGACCCACGGCCACGATCGGTTCGGGGTCGTCGGCGGTGCGCATGAAGGCCAGCACGCACACGTAGTGCGCGGACCGCCGCGCCTCGCCGTGCAGCGCGGCGACGAGCTTCGCGTTGTTGTGTCGGTCCTGCGCGTCGCGGTGGCCGTCAACGGCTGCGGCATAGCGCGCCGAACGCACGCCCGGCAGGCCGTCCAGCGCATCGACGCAGAGACCCGAATCGTCGGCTAGCGCCGCGAGACCCGACGCGGCGCTCGCATGGCGCGCCTTGGCCAGCGCGTTCTCGATGAAGGTCGGATGCGGCTCTTCGGCCTCGCCGATGCCGAGGTCGCCCTGCGCGACCGCGTCGAACCCGAGTGGCTCCAGTAGCGCGCGGAACTCACGCAGCTTGCCGGGGTTGTTGGAAGCGATGACGAGAAGGGACATGGACGATAGTCGGACGGGCTGGCGATTATCGCCGCTGCCGCTTCGATCTCCTTTATTCTTCCGCTCCCCCGCGCCCGCGCCCCGCGCGTGGACCCCACGAACCGAAAGAACGCGATGATCACCGTCCACCATCTGAACAACTCGCGTTCGCAGCGCGTCCTCTGGCTGCTGGAAGAGCTCGCGATCCCCTACGAGGTGAAGCGTTACCAGCGCGACCCGAAGTCCATGCTGGCGCCGCCCGAACTGCGCCAGGTGCATCCGCTGGGCAAGTCGCCGGTCATCACCGACGGCGACGTCACGGTGGCCGAGTCGGGTGCGATCGTCGAGTACCTGCTCGATACCTACGACACCGCGAACACGCTGCGTCCGCCGGTCGGAACGGCCGACCGGCGCCGCTTCACGTACTGGCTGCACTACGCGGAAGGGTCGGCGATGCTGCCGCTGCTGCTCAGCCTGATCTTCGGTCGTCTGCCGAAGAGTCCGATGCCGTTCTTCGCCAAGCCGATCGTCCGGCAAGTGGCGCAGAAGGCCCGCGAAGGCTTCATCGAGCCGCAGTTGAAGAACCATCTCGCCTTCATGGAAGGCGAGATGACGGGCCGCTCGTGGTTCGCCGGCGACCGCTTCAGCGCGGCCGACATCCAGATGAGTTTCCCGCTCGAGGCGTTCGCCGCGCGCGGCGGACTCGATGCGGGCAAGCCGGCGTTGTGGACCTGGTTGCAGAGCATCCACGCGCGCCCTGCCTACCTGAAGGCGCTGGAAGTCGGCGGTCCCTACGAACTGATGCGCTGAGCGGCCCATCGCGATCAACGGCCAGGACGTCCCTTCTTCTTCGCGCCGATGCGGGGCTCCTTGCCGGCGAGGAGGCTGGCGATGTTCCTGCGATGGCGGTAAAAGATCAGCGCGCTCATCACCGCGATCGCCGCGACGATCGCATCGAAGCCCAACAGCAGCGCGTAGTAGAACGGCGCGAAGAGCGCGGCCACCAGCGCCGCGAGCGACGAGTAGCGAAAGAAGAAGACGACGACCAGCCAGGTCATCGCGGTCGCCAGGCCCAGCCACCATTCGAGCGCGAACAGGATGCCTAACGCGGTAGCCACGCCCTTGCCGCCCTTGAACGCGAAGAACACTGGATAGAGATGGCCGAGGAAGACGGCCAGCGCGACGAGTGCGACGCCGCTGTCGCTGATGCCATAGCGAAAGCCGACGGTCTCGGCCAGCCACACGGCCAGCCAGCCCTTGAACGCATCGAGGAACAGCGTCGCAGCGGCCGCGAGCTGATTGCCGCTGCGCAGCACGTTGGTCGCGCCCGGATTCTTCGAGCCGAAGCTGCGCGGGTCGGGCACGCCCGCGACGCGACTGACGACGATCGCGAACGAGACCGAACCCAGCAGGTAGGCCAGCAGCACCGCGATCCCCGTCGCCACCCATGTAGTCATCGTTTGTTCGCATTCATCGTGTGTTCCCTCTTCTTTCGAAAGCCGTCGGTCAGTCGTTCTCGGCCAGCGCGCAGTGCACCGGCGTCGCACCCAGCGCATCGATCAGCACCTGCGGCGCGAGGCCGACGAGATAGCCGCGTCGGCCGCCGTTGATGTAGATCGTCGGCAGAGCCAGGACACTTTGCTCGACGTACGTGCGCAGCGCCTTCTTCACGCCGAACGGCGACGTGCCGCCCACCAGGTAGCCGCTGTGCCGCTGCGCCACGTCGGGTTTGCACGGCGCAATGCGCTTGACGCCGATCTCGCGCGCCAGCGCCTTGGTCGACACCTTGCGGTCGCCGTGCATCAGCACGATCAACGGCTTCGCGCCGTCGTCCTCCATCACCAGTGTCTTCACCACCGCGTGCTCGTCGACGCCCAGTTCGCGCGCCGACACGGTCGTGCCACCGTGTTCTTCGTAGTCGTAAGGGTGTTCGCTGAACGGAACGTGGCGGTCTCGCAACCAGCGCGTCGCCGGCGTCTCGGAGACATGCACGCTCTTCGTCATGGCGCGCATTATATTGCTCGTCGCTCGAATCCCCCGGCCGCCGTGAGAACGCCATCGAGTGGCGAGCAGATGAAGAAGACCAGCGCGGCGCAATCAACCATGAAGATCCTCGTCACCGGCAGTGCCGGCCATCTCGGCGAAGCGCTGATGCGCACGTTGCGCGCGTCGACCCACGACGCGGTCGGCATCGACGTCCTGCCGTCGCCGTACACGGACGCGGTCGGCTCGATCGTCGACCGGGCTTTCGTCGCGAACGCGATGCGCGGCGTCGATGCGGTGCTGCATGCGGCCACCCTGCACAAGCCGCATGTCGAGACTCATCCGCGCCAGGCGTTCATCGACGTCAACGTGACGGGCACGCTCAACCTGCTCGAGGAGGCGGTCGCCACGCGGGTGGGCGCCTTCGTCTTCACCAGCACCACCAGCACGTTCGGCGACGCGTTGTCGCCGGCCCCCGATGCGCCCGCCGCATGGATCACCGAAGACGTCGTGCCGATCCCGAAGAACATCTACGGCATCACGAAGCTGGCGGCCGAGGACCTGTGTGCGCTGATATACCGGCTGCATCGCCTGCCGTGCATCGTGCTGCGCACGTCGCGCTTCTTTCCCGAGGACGACGACCGGCCCGAGCGCGCGTCCGCGCACGTCGACGCGAACCTGAAGCTCAACGAGCTGCTGTATCGACGGGCCGATCTCGAGGACATCGTCGAGGCCCACCTGCTGGCCCTGCAACGCGCACCGGCCATCGGCTTCGATCGCTACATCGTCAGCGCGACGACGCCGTTCACGCGCGACGACCTGACCGCATTGCGTCGCGACCCGTCGGCGGTCGTCGCGTCGCGCGTGCCCGCCTTCCGGGACCAGTACGCGCGCCGTGCATGGACGATGCCCGACGACATCGACCGGGTCTACGTCAACGCGCGCGCGCGCGCCGCGCTGGGATGGCAACCACGTCACGACTTCGCCGCGTGGATCGCCAGACTGGCGCGCGACGAGGACTTCGGCAGCGCACTGGCGCGCGCGGTCGGCAAGAAGGACTACCACCGCGCGCGGTGACGGCGGGGGCGCGCATCAGCCGTGTGCCGTCGCGCTCCGCTTCGGGCCATTCGAAGGTCCTGCCTCGATCGTGGGGGCCGAACCGCTCAGGTCGCGCTGGCCGCGATCACCCGCGACACCGCCGCCGTCAGCTTGCGGGCATACGGCACATGCAGGAACTCGTTCGGCCCGTGCGCGTTCGAGTGCGGACCCAGTACGCCGCAGACCATGAACTGCGCCTTCGGAAAACCGGTCTCGAGCATGCTCATCAACGGGATGGTCCCACCCTGACCGAGGAAGCCGCAGGGTGCGCCGAAGGCCGCGTTCGACGCGTCGTCGAGCGCCTGCGCAAGCCACGGTTCGAGGTTCGGCGCGTTCCATCCGGTGGCGATGCCGCGGTCCGCGCGGAAGGCCACCCTGGCCTGGTACGGCGCATCGACTTCGAGCACGCTTTTCAGCTCCGCGAGCGCCATCGGTCCGTCGACCAGCGGCGGCAGCCGCAGCGAGATCTTGAACGCGGTGCGCGGGCGCAGCACGTTGCCGGCATCGGCGAGCGGCGGCAGCCCTTCGGCGCCGGTGACCGACAGCGTCGGTTCCCACGTGCGATTGAGCAGCGCCTGGATCGGATCCTTGGTCGTCGGCTGCACGCTCTCACCGTGGTCGCCGCACGACCACGGGAAGCGCTTCCACACCAGGTCGCCGAGGATCTGCGCGGTCCTGTGCGCCTGTTCGATGCGCTCGGCCGGCACGTCGCAGTGGAAGCTCTGCGGCAGCAGCCGGCCGTTGTTCGAGTCCTCGATGCGGTCGAACAGCTGCCGCATGATGCGGAACGACGACGGCACGACGCCGCTGGCATCGCCCGAGTGCACGCCTTCGTCGAGCACCTGCACCTCGAGCACGCCGGTGACGTTGCCGCGCAGCGAGGTCGTCAGCCACAACTGGTCGTAGTTGCCGCAGCCCGAATCGAGGCAGACCACCAGCGACACGTCGCCGAGGCGGTCCTTCAGCGCATTGATGTACGGCAGCAGGTCGTAGCTGCCCGACTCCTCGCAGGTCTCGATCAGGCCGACGCAGCGCGGATGCGCGATGCCCTGGCGGTCGAGACCCTGGATCGCCGTGATGGCCGCGTACACCGCGTAGCCGTCGTCGGCGCCGCCACGGCCGTAGAGCCGGCCGTCCTCCAGCTTCGGCGTCCACGGGCCGAGGTCGGCGCGCCAGCCGCTGAACTCGGGCTGCTTGTCGAGATGGCCGTAGAGCAGCACGGTGCGATCGGTCTTGTCCTTCTCCGCGTCGGGTTCGCGCTGGTCGCCGTCGGTCGCGGGAATCTCGAAGAACAGCACCGGCGTGCGGCCCGCGAGCCGCACGATCTCGAGCTTCAGTCCCCGCACCTTCCGGGCCTCGACCCACCGCGCCGCGTCGGTGATCACGCGCTCGATGTAGCCGTGCTCGGCCCAGTCCTTGTCGAAGGCCGGGCTCTTCGCTGGGATCGCGATGTAGTCGGTCAGCCGGCCGACGATGGTGTCGTCCCACTGCGCATCGACGAAGGACTGCAGCGCGGCGGCGTCGATCGTGTCGCCGGAGGCGGCGGTTCCGGGAATGCGTGCGTTCATTGCGAGCTCCATCGAAGACGCGAGAGCCGACCGTAGCGCACGGGCGCAGGTCGCGCAACTGCGCCGCCGCTACCCGCGCGGGTGATGCTTCGTGTGCAGCGCCTTCAGCCGCTCTCGCGCGACGTGGGTATAGATCTGCGTCGTCGAGATGTCGGCGTGGCCGAGCAGCAGCTGCACGACGCGCAGGTCGGCGCCGTGATTGAGCAGGTGGGTCGCGAAGGCGTGGCGCAAGGTATGCGGCGACAGCGGCGCATCGACGCCCGCGATGAGCGCATGCCGCTTGATCAGCTTCCAGAACATCTGCCGCGTCATGCCGCCGTCGCCACCGCTGCGCGCGGTGATGAAGAGCGCATCGAGCGCGCGCCCGTTCGACAGCGCCGGCCGCGCGTCGCGCAGGTAGGCGGCGATCGCCTCGCGTGCGGCGTCGCCCATCGGCACGAGCCTTTCCTTGTCGCCCTTGCCGACGATGCGCACGACGCCTTCGTCGAGCCCGACCATCACGGTGCGCAGCCCGACCAGTTCGGACACCCGCAGGCCGCTCGCATACATCAGCTCGAGCATCGCGCGGTCGCGCAGGCCGAGCGGCGTCGTGGCGTCCGGCGCCGCGATCAGGGCCTCGACCTGCGCTTCCGACAAGGTCTTCGGAAAGCGCGGCGGCCGCTTCGCGGTGCGCATGCGTCGCGTCGGATCGACGCGGGCCGGGTCGTTGCGCAGCAGGTGCCGGTAGTAGCGCCGCAACACCGCGAGCCGCCGGTTGGCGGTGCTCGCCTGCGTGGTCGGATGACGCTCGCTGACATACGCGGCGAGGTCGCTCTCGTCGGCCGCGTCGATCGCGACCGTGCGCTGCGCGAGCCAGCGTGCGAACAGCGTGAGATCGCGCCGGTAGGCGTCGAGCGTGTTCTTCGCCAGGCCGTCCTCGAGCCAGACGGCGTCGCAGAACGCGTCGATCGCCGCGACGCTCTCGCGCAGCGGTGGCGGCAGCGCCGGGACAACGGCGACGGAGGAAGGAGGAACGGTGGTCTCGCGCGTCATCGCGGTATTCTGCCGGACGCGGCGCACGCTCGACGTGTGCGAGGGGCAGACGGCGGAGTCGCTCGGTTATCATCCGCCGCTGTCCGATGCCGGCCTGCGTTGCGCCGGACCCCACTCCCCTCTTCGCTCAATGGCCAAAGCCTTTCGTTCCAGCCGTCGCGGTCTGCTGCCCTGGTTGTTCCTGATCGCCGCCGTGATCGTGATCGACCAACTCACCAAGGTCGCGGTCGGACGCCTCTTCACATACGGCGAGCGCAAGGAAGTCGTCCACGGCTTCTTCGACCTCACGCTGCTCTTCAACAAGGGCGCGGCCTTCAGCTTCCTGTCGGGCGCCGGTGGCTGGCAACGCTGGTTCTTCACCGGCATCGGCGTCGTGGCCGCGCTGTTCATCGTCTTCATGCTCGCCCGCCATGCGTCGCAGAAGCTGTTCAGTGCCGCGCTGGCGCTGATCGCCGGTGGCGCGCTCGGCAACGTCGTCGATCGCCTGATCCACGGCCACGTCGTCGACTTCCTGCTGTTCTATCACCGCGACTGGAGCTTTCCGGCGTTCAACGTCGCGGACAGCGCGATCACCGTCGGCGTCGTGCTGCTGGTGATCGACGAACTGATCCGGGTGCGCCGCGCGCGCTGATCGACGGGACGACGAATCGCGTAGCATCGCGCGCTTGCGCACCCCGGCGCACGCAGGAGCAAGCGGCACGATGGACGATCTCGCAGGCAGGCATCTCGTACTCGGCTTGAGCGGCGGCATCGCCGCGTACAAGACGGCCGAGCTCGCGCGCCGCATGCAGGACCACGGCGCCACCGTCCAGGTCGTGATGACCGAAGGTGCGACGCACTTCATCACGCCGGTGACGATGCAGGCGCTGACCGGCCGTCCCGTGTTCACCGATCAGTGGGATGCGCGCCAGCCCAACAACATGGCCCACATCGACCTGTCGCGCGAGGCCGATGCGATCGTCGTGGTGCCGGCTTCGGCCGACTTCATCGCGAAGCTGGCCCACGGCCTGTGCGACGACCTGCTGACGACGATGTGCATCGCGCGCGCCTGTCCGCTGCTGGTCGCGCCCGCGATGAACCTGCAGATGTGGGCGCACCCCGCCACGCAGCGCAACGTGGCGCGCATCGCGGCCGACGGCGTGGTCGTCCTCGGCCCGGCATCGGGCGACCAGGCCTGTGGCGAGATCGGCAGCGGTCGCATGCTCGAGCCGCACGAGATCCTCGATGACCTGATCGCCTTCTTCCAGCCGAAGCGGCTCGCCGGCCGCAGCGTCCTCGTCACGGCCGGCCCCACGCGCGAGCCGATCGACCCGGTCCGCGCGATCACCAACCATTCGTCCGGCAAGATGGGCTACGCGATCGCGCGTGCCGCGCACGAGGCGGGCGCCACGGTGACCCTGGTCTCGGGACCCACCGCGCTGCCCACGCCGCGCGGCGTCCTGCGCATCGACGTCGAGACCGCACGCCAGATGCACGACGTCGTGCTCCATCAGGCGCGCGACGCCGACTGCTTCATCGCGGTCGCGGCCGTCGCCGACTGGCACGTGCTGAACGCGTCGGAGCAGAAACTCAAGAAGTCGACCAGCGGGGCCGACGGCGCCACCGCGGTCCAGGGGCTCGAGCTGCAGTTCGCGCAGAACCCCGACATCCTGGCCGCGGTTGCCGCGCTGCCGCTGCCGCCGTACTGCGTCGGCTTCGCCGCCGAGACCGAGGACCTGCACGCCAATGCCGAAGCCAAGCTCGCGCGGAAGAAAGTACAGATGATGGTCGGCAACCAGGCGAGCGAAGCCTTCGGTCACGACGACAACGCCCTGACGTTGTACGACGCCGACGGGCGCACGACGCTGGCGCGCGCCGACAAGCTGGTCCTCGCGCGGCAGCTGATCGCCGAGATCGCGCAACGCATGACACGGCGGGGATCACGATGATCGCATTCGACAACGGGCCGGCCAACGGCGACTACGTGCGCTACATCGACGACCTGATGAAGCGCGCGGCGATCGCGGCTTCGGCCGGCGTGCTGACCAGCACGGAGGGATCGGGCGCCACGGTCGGGCGCGCGCGTGACCAGCTGGCCCCACGGGCCGCCGCACAGATCGCGTCGCAGGCGTCGCGGATGGGGTCGTCGGCGGAGACCACGCAATGGACCCCGATGCCGGGTGCGGGTGGCCGTCAGGCGATGGCGGACAACGCGCAGGGCACGGGGTTCGCCGCAGCGACCGTGGCCACGCCGGGCGCCACGGCCGCGGCCGCCATCGCGTCGGCGCTGATGAGCGGACAGATGGGCAACCGGGCCGCGCTGGCGACGAACACGAAGATCGGCCTCGGCGCGATCACGCTCGGCCTGGTGCTCGGGCTCGTCGGCTTTTTCCTGCAGCCGCTGAACGTGCTGCTGATCGCGGGCGGCGCCGGACTGGTGGCGTGGGCGGTCCGCATGATGCGCGACACCTCGTCGCGCGCGTCGTCCACGCGTCTTTAGTCACCCTCGCTCTTCGTTTCCCTGCGATCCGTCCGCGGATCGTCCCGACCACGCCTGCACGCCTCGACCATGAAACTCGCCGTCCGCATCCTCGACCCCCGCATCGCCGACCGCCTGCCGCACTACGCCACGCCGGGCAGCGCGGGCCTGGACCTGCGCGCCGTGCTCGACGCCGCGATGACGATCGAACCCGGCCAGGCCGTGCTGGTCCCGACCGGCCTCGCGATCCATATCGAGGACAGTGGCTATGCCGCGCTGATCCTTCCGCGCTCGGGGCTGGGCCACAAGCACGGCATCGTGCTGGGCAACCTGGTTGGCCTGATCGACTCGGACTACCAGGGCCAGCTGATGGTCAGCGTGTGGAATCGCGGCGACCACGCGTTCACGCTCGAGCCCTTCGAACGCATCGCCCAGCTCGTCATCGTCCCCGTCGTGCAGGCCACCTTCGAGATCGTCGAGCAGTTCGAGACGTCGGATCGCGGGCACGGCGGCTTCGGCAGCTCGGGACGGACATAGGGCTTTGGCCTAGGAACCTTGCCCACCGCATTCCGTCACATCGCCCATGCCTGCCATCGACAACAACAACACGACAACGCCCACACGTCGGCGCTTCCGCTGGTGGTGGGCGCCGCTGGCGGTGCTCGTCCTGGTCCTGATCTCGTTGCTGTTCCCGTGGAAGCTCAACTTCCTGCGCGACACGATCGCGAAGAAGGTCGAGGACGGCACCGGTCGCAGCTTCGCGATCAGCGGCGACGTCTGGCTGTACTGGCTGCAGGGTCCGCGCGTCACGATCGACGGACTGCAGCTCGGCAACCCGGCGTGGGCCTCGACACCGCAGATGGTGTCGGTCGATCACGTGGACACCACGGTCTCGCTCGGCAGCCTGCTGCACAAGCGCGTCGTGCTGCCGAAGCTGTCGGTCGTCCGACCGATCGCCAATCTCGAAGAAGGCGCTGACGGGAAGCGCAACTGGTACTTCGACAAGCAACAGAGCGACTCGAGCACGGCGATCGTCGTCGAGCAGATGGCCATCGATCAGGGTCACGTCGGCTACGTGGTCAAGAGCAGGAACACCGACGTGCAGGCGGATCTGGCGACGCTGACCGGCGCCGAGGTGGACACGAAGGGTGGCGGTGCCACCAACGGCATCGGCGCCAAGGCCACCGGCCTGTGGAACGGGTTGAAGCTCGACGTCGATGCCAAGGCCGGCGACCTGCTGACGCTGAAGAACACCGACACGCCGTTCCCGCTCGACGTGAAGGCCTCGATCGGCGCGAGCCGCGTTTCGGCCAGCGGCACCGTGACCGGCGTCCCGAAGGTCAAGGCAGCCGACCTGAAGGTCACGCTCGCCGGCGCGAACCTCGCGGACTGGTATCGCATCATCGGCATCGGTCTGCCGGAAACCCCCCCGTACCAGACCTCGGGCCACGTGCGGATCGCCGACGGCGTTTACCACTACGAGGACTTCACCGGCAAGCTCGGGTCCAGCGACATCGGCGGCTCGGTGAAGTTCGAGAAGCGTGAGCCGCGTCCCTTCGTATCGGGCACGCTGGTGTCCAACCAGCTCGACCTCAACGACCTGGCCCCGTTGGCCGGCAAGAAGCTCGAGCCCGCGGTCGCACCGCGGGTCGTCGACGCGACCAAGCCGCAGAAGCTGATGCCGCAGGAAACCTTCAATACGGAGAAGTGGAACACGGTCGATGCCGACATCCACTTCACCGGCAAGAGCATCAAGAACGCCGGGGCCATCCCGTTCGACAACCTCGATATCCACGCGACGATGCAGGATCGTGTGCTGGCGTTCACGCCGCTTTCGTTCGGGTTCGCCGACGGCAAGATGGGCGGCAACTTCCGCTTCGACGGCAGCGTGTCGCCGATGCGGGCGACTGTCGACGCGAAGTTCTCGGACCTGTCGCTCGCCCGCCTCACGCCCAAGGTCACGCAGACCGCGAAGGCGTCGCTCGGTCGCCTGAACGGCGCGGTGAAGATCGACGGGCGCGGCAACTCGATCGGCACGATGCTGGCGACGTCCAACGGCACCGCGCAGATCGCGATGGGTCGCGGCGAATCCAGTTCGCTGCTGCTCGAACTGATCGGGCTGCAGGGTCCGCAAGTGGTGCGCTACCTGCTCGGCGACCAGAAGTCGAAGATCGGCTGCGCGATCGGCGACTTCGCGATCACCAACGGCGACATGGCGACGACCACGTCGCTGGTGGACACCGACCTCAACGTGATCACGTTCGTCGGCGACGCGGACTTCAAGACCGAGAAGATGGACTTCAAGATCAGCCCGCTGCCGAAGCAGAAGAGCATCGTCGTGCTGCGCACGCCGTTCTACGTGACCGGGACTTTCGTCAATCCCAGCGTGCGTCCGGATCTCGGCACGGTGGCGGCGCGAGTAGGTGGTGTGGTGGCGCTTGGGCTGCTCAATCCGCTGGCTGCGCTGATCCCGTTGATCGAGACCGGCCCCGGGCAGGACAGCGACTGCGCGGCGCTCCTGGCGAAGATCAAGAACGCACCGGTCAAGAACACCGACACACCCGATCAGGTCAAGCCGGCGCCGCAGCGGAAGACGGCCGTGCGGGCCAGCGCGAACTGAGGTCGCGGCTCAGCGCCGCCGCATCACGTGGGACCAGACGGTCCCGACCTGGGTCTGGGCGACCAGCTCGTTGCCGGTCTGACGCGCAAACGCCTGGAAGTCCTTGACCGACCCCGCGTCGGTGGCCAGCACGCGCAGCAGCTTGCCGCTGGCCAGCGTGGACAGCGCCTTCTTGGCGCGCAGGATCGGCAGCGGGCACGCAAGGCCCCGAGCATCCACTTCGGCATCGATCGTCAGTTCGGT
>JBBRRW010000027.1:0-21190 GCA_038245975.1 Burkholderiales bacterium | reverse complement strand
GATGCTGTTCACACCAAGGTCATACACCACGTAACGCTGAGCAACTGGCCCAACATGACCGGGACGGATCAAGTCCGGTACTTCCAGTTCAAGGGTGATGAGCTCATCCTGACAACGCCGCTCACGCTGGCACGCGGCATCGAATGGGTGCTTACGCTTCAATGGCGACGGCTTGCGTGATAGTGCCTAACCTTTCCATTGAGCGGACGTGGCAAGGCCCGCGTCGCGCCCCTTTCACTGCCGCCAATGTCAAACGTGAGGCCCCTCTCCATGCAGTCGTCGCCTGCCCTCGAATCCGTTCTAACGTGCCCGCATTGCGGCTTTGCCTCACTCGAAACCATGCCAACGGATGCATGCCTTTTCTTCTACGAGTGCACCAGTTGCCATACGGTGCTTCGGCCAAATTCGGGTCATTGCTGCGTCTTCTGCTCGTTCGGGTCGGTGAAGTGCCCGCCTGTTCAGCAACAGCTCGGCTGTTGCACCGGCAACGGAATCAGCGGACCCGCTTCACTCGCAACTTTCTGTTGGCCGCCTGAGTGAATGGCGAAGCAGAACCCGGGCGACTGCGCCACCGCCAGGCTGATTCGCAAGCCGATATGAACGAGCAGATGCAGATCGAATTACTGGACCACGCGTCGCTTTCGGTCGCAGCTCGCATCCACACGGTGCAGATGGCTGCGTATGCGCAGGAGGCACGCCTCATCGGCGCCACTCACTTCCCGCCCCTGCTTCGCACGGTCGAAGACGTGCGCACGAGCAACGAGCGATTCTTCGGAGCCTTCCTGGACGAAGAGCTGGCGGGTGTTGCGAGCGTCGAGGTCGTGCACGACTGGCACACCTGCATCGCGTCGCTGGTCGTCCTTCCTCGCCGGCAGCGACGAGCGATCGGCGTGGGCCTGTTGCGCCACCTGATCGGCCTGTTCGGGTGCCACCGGCTTTCGGTTCGGACGGCCGCGCGCAACGTCCCCGCCCTCGCGCTCTATCGTCGGTGCGGCTTCACCGAAATGCGAAGATGGCGCGTCGGCGACGAGCCGCTCGAACTGGTGATGCTGCAGCGTCCTGCCCCGACCCTCTCGCCTGAATCCGTCACGCAGCACGAACACCGATCGCGCGCATCCGGCCAGACTCTCGCCATGCCTACCTTCTTCCAAACTGCCGACGACTTCCGCACGTGGCTAACGATGCACGGCGCGGACGAGTCGGCGTTGCTGGTCGGCTTCCACAAGATCGGCAGCGGCAGGCCGAGCATGACGTGGCCGGAGTCCGGCGACGAGGCGCTGTGCTTCGGATGGATCGACGGCGTACGGAAGCGCATCGACGACGGGTCGTATTCGATCCGCTTCACGCCGCGAAAGACCACGTTGATCTGGAGTGCGATCAACATCGCCAAGTTCGAGCGGCTGCGGAGCGATGGACGGATGACGGCGGCCGGCCAACAGGCCTATGCACACCGCAAGGACGACCGATCGGTGATCTACGCCTACGAGTAGGAGACCACGGCGGAACTGTCGCCGCAGGAGCTGCGCGCGTTCATGCGCGAAAAGCAGGCGTGGAAATTCTTCGAAAGCACCCCGCCCGGCTACCGGAAGGTTCTGCTGCACTGGATTACGACGGCCAAGAGAGCCGAGACGCGCGCTTCGAGGCTGGCGACGCTCTTGGAAGCGAGCGCGGCCGGCAAGCGGCTGCGCTAAGGGATGCGAATGCAGTCCGAGCAGACGATCGCGCAGAACGGACCTGGCACCGACCGCTTGCCGAACGGCTCCTGTCTTTGCGGCGCGGTCCGGTATGCGTTCCCGGACGCGTTCGGCTACGCGTTGAACTGCCCTTGTTCCAACTGTCGTCGAGCGACCGGCTCCGCGTTCAAACCGTTCGCGGGTATCGCGCGCGCGAAGCTGCAGGTCACGCACGACGACGACGCGCTGTCGATCTTCGGCAGCGACGATGCCCACGACGCACATTGCCGACTCTGCGGGTCGCTGCTGTACTCGGTGGTGCGCGACGGGCGCTTCTTCCGCGTCACGATGGGGACGTTGATCGATACACCATCGATCCGTCCCACGGCCCACATCTTCGTCGGTTCGAAAGCGCTGTGGTTCACGATCACCGACGACCTGCCGCAACACGACGCGTTCGGCTAGGGTTCGCGCGCCCGCCACGCGTCGCTCGCGCGCAGCAGCGTGGTCTCATCAGACGATCGAGAGAAAAAAGAGCGGGCGCCGATTCGACTCATGGAGGCGGCCTGCGCAAGCAATCCGCTTGCGTCGGGCACCGGCCGCAATCCGCGTTGAAACTCACGTCGCGTTCACGATGAAGTCGCGCAGGACGGCGAACGCCGCTTCGGGCTCGTCGCGCCACGCACCGTGGCCGGACCGGTCGAAGACCGCGAGTCGCGACCAGGGTGCGAGGATGGCCGCCGCGATCTCGCGCGCGCCCACGGCCGAACACACGGGATCGAGTTCGCCGGCCATCACGAGGACCGGGCAGCGGACGTGTGCGAGTCCGGGCAGCAGGTCCATCGTGCGGCATTCTCCGCGCACGAAGCCGATCAAAATGTCGAGGTCGAACAGCGTGCGCTTCGCCGCGTAGGGGTCGGTCGGCGGCCTCTGGTTGTACAGCGGCAGGCACAGCGTCGCGTACATGGCCCGGGTGTCGACGGTGGGTGTGTTCCACCACGCGCTCGCGGCCGCGGGACCGCCGAGGCGGTCGAACATCGCGATCGCCCGATCGAGGCGGATCGCCGGTAACGTGCTCGAAAGGATCACCTTCGCCGGATGCTGCGGATGCCGCGCCAGGTAGCGCTGCGCGACGAAGCCGCCGAACGACTGGCCGAGCACGATCGGCTTCTCGATGCCGAGGGCGTCGCACAGGCGCACGACATCGTCGGCGAGCACGTCGAGCGTCCGCTCTTCGGGTGTGCAACGGTCGCTGCGGCCATGGCGGCGGTGATCGTAGTAGACGACCTGCGCCACGTCGGCCAGCCGCGAGAACGCCGGCTTGAAGCCGCTGTGGTCGAAGCCGGGGCCGCCGTGCAGCAGCACGAGGGAGGGCTTGGCCTTCAGGCCCGGGCCTTCGGGTACGAGACCCGGACCCTCGACATCGACGAAGAGACGGACGGACGACGTGATCGCGATGCGCATGAAGGAGTTGCCTGGTGGCCGCCTGGGACGGCGGGTGGAGGAATGGCGGCGAGCGGCGCGTCGGGAACGCGGCCCGTAGTCGCCTGTCAGGCAGACCCGCAGTTCACCGCTGTGCTTCACGCGCCCGATCGCGAAGGACCGTGCCAGGACTGGCCGCGCGAGCGCCACACCGGATAGCAACACGACCCTTGCAGCATGGACGAAGCGTATCGGGTCTTCTCCTCGGAAGGGATAGTCCAGCCGCGATCATAAAACGATGCTTGACATTTTCCGAGGCAGTATTAAAGTGATATCACTTTTTAATCGCTCTCAATCGAAGGGAACCGCGATCGAAGGGCATCGAACAGGCGTCCGCAGGGACGCTCGACCAACACGCAGGGAGAGAAAAATGAGTTCCATCCGTTCGCAGGACAGGACGAAGAGAACGATGAATGGCTATCTGATGACGGTGATCGGGCTGGTGCTGGTCCTCGCCGGTTCGGCTCTCGTCGCGATGCTGGTGCAGCAGCAGGTCAGAGGCTGGCAGATCGCCATCGGGCCGCTGATGGTCGCGGTTGGCATCCTCGTGCTTGCCGGGCTGTACATGCTGCAGCCCAACCAGAGCGCGGTGCTGACGCTGTTCGGCAAGTATGCCGGCACCGACCGCAGCAACGGCCTGCGCTGGGCCAATCCGCTGTTCCGCAAGACCAAGGTCAGCATGCGCGCGCACAACTTCGTGTCGGACCGCATCAAGGTCAACGACGCGCGCGGCAACCCGATCGAGATCGCCGCGGCCATCGTGTGGCGGGTCCGCGACGCGGCGCAGGCGCTGTTCGACGTCGAGGACTACGAGGCCTTCCTGCGCGTGCAGGCCGAGACGGCGATCCGTCACCTCGCATCGAGCTACCCGTACGACGAAGGGATCGCCGACATCGAGGACGGTGCCGTCGAGCCGCACAGCCCGAAGCGCACGACCGAGCTGACGCTGCGTTCGAGCATGGCGCAGGTCACCGAGAGCCTGATGACCGAACTGGCCGATCGCCTCGATGTCGCGGGCATCGCCATCGACGACGCGAAGCTCACGCACCTCGCGTATGCGTCCGAGATCGCCGGCGTGATGCTGCGTCGCCAGCAGGCCGAGGCAATCATCGCGGCCCGCCAGAAGATCGTGCTCGGCGCGGTGACGATGGTGGAGATGGCGCTCAAGGGCCTGTCGGAGCGCAACATCATCGAGCTCGACGACGAACGCAAGGCGGCGATGGTCAGCAACCTGCTGGTGGTGCTGTGCTCGGAGAGCGAGACGCAGCCGATCATCAACGCCGGCACCCTCTACAACTGACGGAGGGCGGCGATGAAACGCTACGAATACAAGATCGTCGAAGTGAAGGCGAGCGCCTGGTCGATGCAGTCGGCCCGGTCGCAGGACGCCTTTCTCGAAATGCTCAACCGCGAAGGCCGCAGCGGCTGGCAACTGGTGACCACGCATCAGCCGAGCGTGGTGCCGCTGCGCAGCGTCCTTCTCCAACGCGAGGTCGATTGAACATCATGGTCCACTCACTGCAACGCCTGCGCTACGAACATCGCCAGACCGGCTGGGCCATGCTGGGCCTCGCCTGCCTCCCCGCCCTGTGCCTGGGCACCCTGCTCGCGCTGACGCCGGCAGCCGACCGCATGCTGCCCGCGCCGCTGTTACCGGTACTGTGCATCGTCACGCTGGCCGTGCTGATCGGCTTCTCGTCGCTGTCGATCCAGCTCACGGCCGACTACCTGGTCGTGCGCTTCGGCATCGGGCCGTTCCGCAAGGCCGTGGCGCTGCAGGACGTCGTTGCGGCCGAGGTCGTCCGCACGCGCTGGTACCAGGGCTGGGGCGTGCGCTGGACCCGTCGCGGCATGCTGTACAACGTCGCCGGCTTCGACGCGGTGCGCCTGCGGCTTACGGGCGGCAAGGCGATGATCATCGGCAGCGACGAGGCGAATCGTCTCGCCGCCGCCATCGCCCGGGCGCTCGAGGACCGTCGCGGGCGCGTCGCCGCGACGCACTGACCGGCTTCGGGCATGGCGAGTCCGGACAAGAAATCCTTCCTGCTGCGCATCAATCCGGTCCTGTGGGTCGAGCTCGAGCGCCTGGCCGGCTGCGAGTTGCGCAGCATCAACGCACAGATCGAGTACCTGCTGCGCGAGGCCCTGCTGCGCCGGGGGATCGCGCCCGACGGCAAGGGCCCGGCGAAGCGGAAGGCGACGCGATAAGATTCGCACTCCGGCTTTCAGCCGCACCCACCGCGATCGAGTGTCATGTACGTCTCCGAAGTCACCCATTTCCTGCAGGACCTGAAGGAAAAGAACCCGCACATCGCCGTCGACCAGAACACGGGTCGCGCGATCTGGTGGGACAAGAAGCCGCAGAGCGCCGAAGAGCGCGAGTACCTCGCCGAGTCGCGTGTCCGCCAGGGCGGCTACGTCTACCAGACCAAGCTCTAGCCGATGAGCCAGTTGCATCGGGCATCGGCGCACGACACGCTGCCGCCGCCCGCGTCGATCGACACCACGCCGGGCACCACCGACGGCATGGCGCTGGCCCGCCTGTACGGCGAGCCGCTGTTCAAGGTGCCGCAGGACCTGTACATCCCGCCCGACGCGCTCGAGGTCTTCCTCGAGGCCTTCGAAGGGCCGCTCGACCTGCTGCTGTACCTGATCCGCAAGCAGAACTTCAACGTGCTCGACATCCCGATGGCCGAGGTCACGCGCCAGTACCTCGGCTACATCGAGCAGATCCGCAAGAGCAACCTCGAACTGGCCGGCGAATACCTGCTGATGGCCGCGATGCTGATCGAGATCAAGTCGCGGATGCTGCTGCCGGTCAGGAAGCAGGACGGCAAGGGCGAGGTCGACGATCCGCGCGCGGAACTGGTCCGCCGTCTGATCGAATACGAGCGCATGAAGCTCGCGGCGCAGCAGGTCGATGCGCTGCCGGTGATCGGACGCGACTTCATCTCGGCCGCCGCCACCATCGACGAGACCGTCGAGAAGACCTGGCCCGACGTCCACGTCGCCGACCTGCAGTCCGCGTGGCTCGACGTGCTGCGCCGGGCCAAGCTGATCCAGCACCATCGCATCTCGCGCGAGGAGCTGTCGGTGCGCGAGCACATGACGCAGATCCTGCGACGGCTGCGCGAGACGCGCTTCGTGGAATTCGGCGACCTGTTCGACGCGTCGCGCGGCATCCCGGTCGCGATCGTCAACTTCCTGGCGCTGCTCGAACTGGCGCGCGAGTTCCTCGTCGAGGTGACGCAGGGCGAGGCGTACGCGCCGATCTACGTGAAGCTGGCGTACACGCCGAGCTGACGCGCCAACTCCGTCACCCCGGCAGCGGCCGGAGCCCAATTGTTTCAGTAACGACATTGGGTCCCGGCCTTCGCCGGGATGACAGCAGATGGATTACGCGACCTTTTTTTCGTCGTGCCCGTGGCCACCGAAGAACTGTTCGTCCTCGGTCGACCCCTTCAATGCCGTGGTCGATGCATCGCGCTCGATGGTCTGCGTGACGGCGTCGAAGTAGCCGGTGCCGACCTCGCGCTGGTGCTTGACGGCCGTGAAGCCCTTCGATGCCGCCGCGAACTCGGCTTCCTGCAACTCGACGAACGCGCTCATCTGGTTGCGGGCATAGCCGTGCGCCAGGTTGAACATCGAGTAGTTGAGGCTGTGGAAGCCGGCCAGCGTGATGAACTGGAACTTGTAGCCCATCTTGCCGAGCTCGGTCTGGAAAGTCGCGATGGTGGCGTCGTCGAGGTTCTTCTTCCAGTTGAAGCTGGGCGAGCAGTTGTAGGCCAGCAGCTTGCCCGGATGCACGGCATGCACGGCGTCGGCGAATTTCTTCGCGTACGCGAGGTCGGGCTTGCCGGTCTCGCACCACACCATGTCGGCGTACTCGGCGTAGGCGATGCCGCGCGAGATCGCCTGGTCGAGCCCGGCATTGGTCCGGTAGAAACCTTCGATCGTGCGTTCGCCAGTCAGAAAGTCCTTGTCGTTGTCGTCGATGTCGCTGGTGACGAGGTCGGCGGCTTCGGCATCGGTGCGCGCGATGACCAGCGTCGGCGTGCCCATCACGTCGGCCGCGAGGCGCGCGGCGACCAGCTTGGCCACGGCTTCACGCGTGGGCACGAGCACCTTGCCACCCATGTGGCCGCACTTCTTGACGGACGCGAGCTGGTCCTCGAAGTGGACGCCGGCGGCGCCCGCTTCGATCATCGACTTCATCAGTTCGAACGCGTTGAGCACACCGCCGAAGCCGGCTTCGGCATCGGCCACGATCGGTGCGAAGAAGTCGACGTCGTTCTTGCCTTCGGACCACTGGATCTGGTCGGCGCGGGTGAACGCGTTGTTGATGCGGCGGACCACCATCGGCACCGAGTTCGCCGGGTACAGCGATTGGTCGGGATACATCTCGCCGGCGAGGTTGGCATCGCCCGCGACCTGCCAGCCCGACAGGTAGATGGCCTTCAGGCCGGCCTTGACCTGCTGCATCGCCTGGTTGCCGGTCAGCGCGCCGAGCGTGTTGACGAAGGGCTCGTTGTTGACCAGGTTCCACAGTTTTTCGGCACCGCGCTTGGCCAGCGTGTGCTCGACCTGCAGCGAGCCGCGCAGGCGGATCACGTCGGCCGCGGTGTAGCCGCGCTTGATGTTCTTCCAGCGGGGATTGGTGTCCCAATCCTTCTGCAGCTTTTGAATCTCGAGTTCGCGTGCGCTCATGAGGGACTCCGTCGTTAGGTGGTCGTTTCCGGAAGGACCGCGCGGCGGCGTCGTGAAGAAGACCCGGCCAACTGCGATCGGAGAATCGTACCCAACTTGCCATGTGGCAACAAGAGCTCTATCTTATATAAGACCATTTATTATGTGTTTATTAATCAACAATTTGTGTATTTCATTCTGCAATGTGAATTGCATTTTTCACGATATGGAATTTTCTAGTGCGTTGCAGCAAGAAATCCTGCATCCCGCGGTCGCGGGCTTCACCACCGCGCATCGCGTGGGCGCTCAACGCGGTCGTTCGCGGAACCAAAAAAACGGCCGCTGAAAGCGGCCGTCGTGCGAGCAGTGGCGCGTCAGGCGGCGCGCCGCACCGGCTCCTCGGCAGCGAGCGTCTCGGCCGCATCGAGCTTCGCCTGCGTGTCGCGCAATGCGGTCCGCAGGCCTTCTTGGACCGCCGGATGATAGAACGGCATCTCGAGCATCTGCGCGACCGTGCACCGCATCTGCAGCGACCATGCGAGCAGATGGCCGATGTGCTCGGCATCCGGGCCGAGCATCTCGGCACCGAGGAAGAGGCCGGTACCGGTCTCGGCATAGATGTGCAGCAGGCCCTGGTTGCGCAGGAACACGCGCGCGCGCCCCTGATCCTCGAAGGAGACGGTCCCGACGACGTGCGGCAGATGCTGGACGGCGCGATAGCCGCCGCCGACGATCGCGATCTGCGGGTCGGTGAACATTACGCCGAGCGCGGCACGACGCAGTCCTTTCCTCACGGCCGGGAAGCGTGCCGCGTTGTCGCCGGCGATGCGGCCCTCGTCCGCGGCCTCGTGCAGGACCGGCACGTCGTTGTTGACGTCGCCCGCGATGAAGATCGACGAGCCGCCGCACTGGAGCGTCTCGCGATCGAACAGCGGCACGGCGTGTGCGTTGCACTCGAGGCTGGTGTTCTCCAGCCCGAGATGGCGGACGTTGGCGGAACGGCCGGTCGCGGCCAGCAGGTAGTCGAAGCGCTCGACCTGGTCGGTGCCGTCCAGCGCCTTGAACTCGACGACCACCTCGTCGCCGTCGCGATGCACGTCGGCATGCGCGTTGGTGTCGAGATAGAACTCGCTCCCGAAGACCTTGCGCGCCTCGGTCAGGATGGCCGGATCGCCGATCGGGCCGACACCGCCGCCGCGACCGAACACCTTCACGCGGACGCCGAGTCGGTGCAGCGCCTGGCCGAGTTCGAGGCCGATGACGCCGGGACCGAACACGGCGACGCTCTTCGGCAGGTCGTCGAACTCGAAGATCTGGTCGTTGGTGACGAGCCGATCGCCGAGCGCTGTCCAGACCGGCGGGAAGCTCGGGATGGAGCCGGTGGCGATGACGATCGCCTTGGCGACGATGGTCACGCCATTGTCGATCGCCAGCGTGTGGTCGTCGACGAAGGTCGCGCGACCGAACACCTTGTCGGCGGCCGGAATCTCGTCGACCCCGCGCGTGACGAATCCGACGAAGCGATCGCGCTCGCGCTGGACGCGCGCCATGACCGCCTTGCCGTCAACCTTCAGCGGCGCATCGACCGACAGGCCGAGCGCGGCGAACTTGTCGAGCTGGTGCGCGGCTTCGGCCGGCGCGATCAGCAGCTTGCTCGGCATGCATCCGACGCGCGCACAGGTCGTTCCGTAGACGGTGCCCTCGATCAGCAGGGCGCTCTTGCCCGCGGCCTTGGCCGCACGATAGGCTGCAAGGCCGGCAGTACCTGCGCCGATGACGGCGACGTCGGTGTCGATACGGTCCATGGTCATTCTCGAATACGGGTGATCAGCGGAGGACTGTGGAAAAAACCGCCCCGCGAGGGGCAGTTTCCTGGACTGCTTGCAGCGCCGTTCAGGCCGCCTTCTTCAGGTACGCGTCGAGGTCGTCCGCGCTGCCGATCAACTCGCCGTTGATGAACACCTGCGGCACCGTCTTGCCGCCCGAGATGGCGCCGACCGCCTTGGTGCGGATCGTGTGGCCGAGCGGCACTTCGACGTACTCGAGGCCCGCTTCGGTCAGGGCCTTCTTGGCGCGCGCGCAATGCGGGCAGCCGATGCGCGTGAGGATCGCGATCTGGTCCGGACCCTTGGCACTCGGATCGATGAAATTCAGCATCGTGTCGGCATCGGACACTTCGAACGGATCGCCTTCCTTGTCCGGCTCGATGAACATCTTCACGATCTTCTTGTTCTTGACGAGCATCGAATAGCGCCACGAACGCTTGCCGAAGTTGATCGCGCTCTTGTCGACCAGCATGCCCATGCCTTCGGTGAACGCCCCGTTGCCGTCGGGCAGCAGCATGACGTTATCGGATTCCTGATCGCGCGCCCACTCTTCCATCACGAACGGATCGTTGACCGAGACGCAGACGATCGCGTCGACGCCGTGCTGCTTGAAGATCGGGGCCAGTTCGTTGTACCGCGGCAGGTGGGTCGACGAGCAGGTCGGCGTGAAGGCGCCCGGCAACGAGAACACGACGACCGTCTTGTTCGCGAACAGGTCGTCGGTGGTGACCGAAGCCCAGTCGCCGTCCTTGCGGATCATCAGCTTCACGTCGGGTACCGAATGGCCCTCGATATTCTTTAGTTCACTCATGGGAAACGCTCCTCGGGCTGGAATTCAGGATGCGGATTGTGCAGCGCACTTCGAAATAGGACAAGATTTAAATAAACATAAAATTGATAGTTATTTATTATCGACAATACCGCAGCGGCGTTGCCGTGCAGACCTCACGGCAACATGCGCTGGAGTTCGGGCTCGCGGTCCATCCACTGATGCTTCAGTGCCCCCACGACATGCACCGCGAACATCACGTACAGGACATAACCGAGCCAGGTATGCAGCGCGCCGAAGCGATCGTGCAGCGATTCTCGGAGACCCGGCTCGGTCTGCATCACCCAGCCGATGCGCGGCCACGGGATCAGCCCGAACAGGCTCATCGGATGGGTCGCGGCATCCTTCCAGGCCGAATCTTGCAGCCAGCCGGACAGCGGCAGCGCCAAGATCAGCACGTACAGCAATCCGTGCGCCGCATGAGCGCCGACCCGTTCCCAGCCGGCATAGCCCATCGGCAACGGCGGCGGACGATGCGTGAACCGCCACAGCAGGCGCATCAGCGCGAGCCCCAGCACGCTGATCCCGATCGACTTGTGGGTATCGATCACCGGACGCACCCAGGCTTCGGGCAGATCGTCGACGAACAGCGCCAGGCAGACGTTGACGATGATCAGCGCCGCGATGAGCCAGTGGAACAGGATGGCAGTGCGGGTATAGCGCGCTGGGATGCGCATGGTCGGGTGCCGGCCGTGCGGCCGCCGCAGTGTCGAGAGCCGCAGTATCGCAAGAAGTACGCGCGTCGACACCCCTGCGCTTCGACGCGTCGCGGGCGGGTGGTGACTTTCCGTCACCGCATCCGACGAAGCACCCGGCACGTACATGGGATCATTCGTCTCCCTCCGACTGTGCCCTGCCACCGATGGTCAGCCTCGAGGACGCCCTCGTCCTCAACTCTCCGCGTTACCAGCCACGCGTAACCCCGTTGGCGAGCCTGCTGGTGCACGGCTCGGTCGGGCTCGTGTGGCTGCTGCTGTTCGCGAGCGCGTTCTCGCTCGGCGGGGTCTACGCGTGGTCCACCGGCATCGCCTACATCCTCTACGACACACTGCTGCTGGCCTTCGTCGGCTGGCAGACCTGGGTGCTGCTGCGGCCGGCGGTCGCGCCGGCGCAGCCCGGTCGCGTGGAGCGCCTGACGGTCATCGTCGCCGCGCACAACGAAGCGAAGGTGCTGCCGCAGACCGTGTCATCGCTGCTGACGCAGGACGATCCGCCCGACGCGATCGTGATCGCCGACGACGGCTCCGGCGACGACACCAGTGCGCTGCTGGTCGAGCGCTTCGGCTTCACGGAGCCCGCGCTCGGTGCCTGGGCGACCAGCGCGACGATCCCGTCGCTGCACTGGCTGCGCGTACCGCACGGCGGCAAGGCGCGCGCGCTCAACGCCGCGCTGGTCTCGCCGATCGAAGCCTGCTGCACCGCGGTCGTGATGACGGTCGATGCCGACACGCATCTCGCGCCGGGCGCGATCCGCGCGATGCGCCACGCGTTCTCGAACGAGCCGTCGCTGGTCGCGGCGACCGGCGTACTGACGCCGGTCTGCGGACCATCGCTGACCGGCCGCCTGTTCGAATGGTTCCAGACCTACGAGTACATCCGCAACTTCCTGTCGCGCTACGCGTGGATGCGCATCGACAGCCTGCTGCTGATCTCTGGCGCATTCGCCGGCTTCCGTCGCGAGGCCGTGGTCACCGTCGGCGGCTTCGATCCGCACTGCCTGGTCGAGGACTACGAGCTGATCCACCGCCTGGCCCGCTACTCGTCGCTCAACCGGCTGGGCTGGCGGTCACGCGTGGTCGGCGGCGCACGGGCGCAGACCGAAGCGCCGAGCACGATCGCCGCGTTCCTGCGCCAGCGGCGCCGCTGGTTCGGCGGTTTCCTGCAGACGCAGTACTGGTATCGCGGCATGGTCGGAGACGGCCGCCGCTACGGCAACGTCGGCCGCTGGATGCTGCCGGTCAAGGCCGTCGACACGATGCAGCCGATCTTCGGGCTCACCGCGCTGGCGATCCTGCTGGTGTCGATCGCCGAAGGCCGGCTGACCGTGCTGATCCCGGTCTCGGCATGGATCCTCGCCAAGATCGCGATCGACCTCGGTTTCCATCTGTGGTCCGTGCATCTCTATCGCCGCTGGATCGGCGAGAAGACCGAAGCGCGCTTCGGCCTCGCGTTGCTCGCCGCACTGGCCGAGCCGTTCAGCTTCCAGATCCTGAGGCACGTGGGCGCGACGCTCGGCTGGGTCACGTTCCTGACGCGGCGGAGGCACTGGGGCAAGCAGGAGCGGCTCGCGGCGATCGTGCGGGCGGTCGAAGAGTAGCGACGCCTCCAGGAACTTCGACAGCGAGGGCGGTGGTCCATCGCGGACCGCCGACCTCGGGCCCGCATCAGGCCGCCAGCCGCACCTCGCCCGCGTCAAAGGTGAAGCCACGCTCGCCGAAGTCGACATGCACCTTGTCCTTCGGACCGAACTTGCCTTCGAGCAGCATGCGCGACAGCGGGTTCTCGATCTGCTGCTGGATGGCGCGCTTCAACGGCCGCGCGCCGAACAGCGGATCGAAGCCGGCGGTCGCGAGCTTGTCCAGCGCCGTGTCGCTGACGTCGAGTTCGATCTCCAGCTTCGCCAGCCGCTTCTCGAGGCCGTTCAACTGGATCTTCGCGATCGACGCGATGTTCGCCTGGTCGAGCCCGTGGAACACCACGACCTCGTCGATGCGGTTGAGGAACTCGGGCCGGAACTCCTGCTTGACCTCCTGCCACACCAGGCCCTTGATGCGCTCGTAGACCGCGGCCGCCGTCGTCGGGTCCGCACTCAGACCCGCGCTCTCGGCGAGGATCAGTTGCGAGCCGATGTTCGACGTCATCACGATCACCGTGTTCTTGAAGTCGACCGTGCGCCCCTGCCCGTCGGTGAGCCGGCCGTCGTCGAGCACCTGCAGCAGCACGTTGAACACGTCCGGATGTGCCTTCTCGATCTCGTCGAGGAGGATCACGCTGTACGGCTTGCGGCGCACGAGTTCGGTCAAGTAGCCGCCCTCCTCGTAGCCGACGTAGCCCGGCGGCGCGCCGATCAGGCGGGCCACGCTGTGCTTCTCCATGAACTCGCTCATGTCGATGCGCACGAGATGGTCCTCGGAGTCGAACAGGAAGTTCGCGAGCGCCTTGCACAGCTCGGTCTTGCCGACGCCGGTGGGGCCGAGGAACAGGAAGGAGCCGTAGGGACGGTCGGGGTCCGACAGGCCGGCGCGCGAGCGACGGATCGCGTCCGACACGAGACGCACCGCCTCGTCCTGGCCGACGACGCGCTTGTGCAACGCGTCCTCCATGAACAGCAGCTTGTCGCGCTCGCCCTGCATCATCTTGCTGACCGGGATGCCGGTCGCGCGTGAGACCACCTCGGCGATCTCTTCGGCGCCGACCTGCGTGCGCAGCAACTGGTTGGGCTTCTGCTCGCCCTGCGACGCTTCAGCGGCACGCGCCTGCGCTTCCAGCGGCGGCAGCTTGCCGTACTGCAGTTCGGCGACCTCGCCGAACTTGCCTTCGCGCTGCAGCTTGACGATCTCGGCCTTGACCCGATCGATCTCTTCCATGATGTGCGCGGAGCCCTGCACCGCGGCCTTCTCGGACTTCCAGATCTCCTCGAGGTCCGAGTACTCCTTCTGCAGGCGCTCGATCTCCTGCTCGATCAGCTCGAAGCGACGCTGCGACGACTCGTCCTTCTCCTTCCGCACCGCCTCGCGCTCGATCTTCAGCTGGATCAGGCGGCGGTCGAGGCGGTCCATCACCTCAGGCTTCGAGTCGATCTCCATCTTGACGCGCGAGGCGGCCTCGTCGATCAGGTCGATCGCCTTGTCGGGCAGGAAGCGGTCGGTGATGTAGCGGTGGCTGAGCTCGGCCGCCGCGACGATCGCGGGGTCGGTGATCTGCACGCCATGGTGGACCTCGTACTTCTCTTGCAGTCCGCGGAGGATGGCGATGGTGCTCTCGACCGACGGCTCGCCGACCAGCACCTTCTGGAAGCGGCGTTCGAGCGCGGCTTCCTTCTCGACGTACTTGCGGTACTCGTCGAGCGTGGTCGCGCCGATGCAATGCAGTTCGCCGCGCGCGAGCGCCGGCTTGAGCATGTTGCCGGCGTCGATCGAGCCTTCGGCCTTGCCGGCGCCGACCATCGTGTGGATCTCGTCGATGAAGACGATGGTCTGGCCTTCGTCCTTCGCGATGTCGGACAGCACGGCCTTCAGGCGCTCCTCGAACTCGCCGCGGTACTTGGCACCCGCGAGCAGCAGGGCCATGTCGAGCACCAGCACGCGCTTTCCCTTCAGCGACTCGGGCACCTCCCCGTTGACGATGCGCTGTGCGAGGCCTTCGACGATGGCGGTCTTGCCGACGCCCGGCTCGCCGATCAGCACCGGGTTGTTCTTGGTCCGGCGCTGCAGGATCTGGATAGTGCGGCGGATCTCGTCGTCGCGGCCGATGACCGGATCGAGCTTGCCCTGGCGCGCGCGATCGGTGAGATCGATCGTGTACTTCTTGAGCGCCTCGCGCTGCGACTCGGCCTCGGCGCTGTTGACGGTCGCACCGCCGCGCACGCCTTCGATCGCCGACGACAGCGCGGTCTTGGACAACCCTGCCTCCTTCGCGGCACGACCGGCCTCGCCCTTGTCGTCGGCGATGGCCAGCAGCAGCATCTCGCTGGCGATGTATTCGTCACCGCCCTTCTGGGCTGCCTTGTCGGCGATGTTCAGCAGGCCGGCGAGGTCGCGGCCGATCTGCACCTGACCGCCGGTGCCTTCGACGCGCGGCAGCCGTTCGATGGCCTGGTCGAGCGCGGTAGCGAGGCGCTGGACGTTGACGCCCGCGCGCTGCAGCAGCGACCGCGCCGAACCGTCCTGCTGGGCCAGCAGGGCCGACAGCACGTGGACGGGTTCGATGTACTGGTTGTCGTGGCCCACCGCCAGGCTCTGCGCGTCGGCCAGGGCTTCCTGGAACTTGGTGGTGAGTTTGTCGAGACGCATTGCGGAATCCCCTGAAAAAGTCTGGTGCGCATGTGGGGCGATCGGCCCCTGTTTCAAGCCGGACGCCCAGCCTACGCCTCTCGTGCCGGGCGCAGGATTCGACCACGCAAGACGATCGTCGGGAGCCTTTGGAAGAATCTGCTGTCACAGACGTTCACGCGCGAGCGGTCGTGCATGGTCGAACCGCGCGGCGACACGCTGCGGCGATGTAATGATGGCGGCCCCGCCGCGACTCATCGCCGACCTCGAACGAATCCGCTGCGGCGGCCACCACGTAAGAACTGTCCTGCACAACCGTTGGAGCATCAGATGGCCAAGAACACCCCGGCAGGCGCGACGACCGCGCCCACCCCCACCCCGGTCTCGCGTCGTCGCGGCTTCATCGCGACGGCGGTCGCCGCACTCGCCGCGCTCGCCTGGGGCGCCACGCGCAAGCCTGCCGCGGCCGCTGCCAATGCGACGTCGAACGGGCCGGTCACGATCGTGCCGTTCAGCGACGCGGGCGCGCGCCTCGCGCCGGTGACGGTCCCGAAGGTCGTCAAGTCGGATGCCGAATGGCAGAAGCAGCTCGCGGCCATCGAGTTCAAGGTCGCGCGCCGGGAAGGCACCGAAGTGCCGTACACCGGCAGCACCTGGAACCTGCACGACCGCGGCATTTATCGCTGCGTGTGCTGTGCGACGCCGGTGTACGACTCGGAGACCAAGTTCGAGTCGGGCACGGGCTGGCCCAGCTTCTGGCAGGCGATCGCCAGTGAGAACATCGTCGAGACCACCGACCGGTCGCTGCTGATGACGCGTACGGCGGTTTCGTGCCGACGCTGCGACGCCCACCTCGGTCACGTGTTCGACGACGGCCCCAAGCCGACCGGCCTGCGCTACTGCATGAACTCGGCCGCGATGAAGTTCGTCAAGCGCGCCTGAACCCCAACGAACAGAAGAGGATTGCCATGAACCGTCTCGACCTGATGAAACGCCTTTCGCGCGCCGCCACCGCCTCCGTCGTCGTCACGCTCGCCGCCTGCGGCCTCGCCGGCGCCGCCGACACGACCTTCAACGTCCCGGCCGCGGCCGTCGACCTGCCGCTCGCACCAGCCAAGGGATCGCAGACCCTCGTCCTGGCCGGCGGCTGCTTCTGGGGCGTCGATGCCGTGTTCAAGCACGTCAAGGGCGTGACCTCGGTCACGTCCGGCTATTCGGGCGGCGAGAAGAAGACGGCCGACTACGACACCGTGAGCACCGGTCGCACCGGCCATGCCGAGGCCGTCAGCATCGTCTACGACCCGTCGCAGGTGACAGTGGGGCAACTGCTGCGCGTGTTCTTCTCGGTCGCACACAATCCGACCGAGTTGAATCGTCAGGGTCCGGATCACGGCACGCAGTACCGGTCGGCCATCTTCTACAACGGCGACGACCAGAAGCGCGTCGTCGACGCGTACATCGCACAGCTGCAGAATACGAAGATCTACACCGCGCCGATCGTCACGCAGGTCACGCCGCTGGTGGCGTTCTACCCGGCCGAGGACTATCACCAGAACTACCTGCAGCTGCATCCGATGCAGCCGTACATCGTCATCAACGACAAGCCGAAGGTCGAGGCGCTGAAGACGATGTTCCCGGCGATCTACAAGGCCAGCTGAACCACGTACTGCCGATCACGACAAGGGCCGCGTCGCGGCCCTTGTCGTTTCGTGGCGCGGCTCATGCGCCGCTACGCCCCTTCGACCTTCGCGATGTTGTCCTCCGAGTTGCGATCGATCCGCTTGTTGTACGGGTCGACGCCGACGAACTTCGGAACGCCATCGACGATCACCGTCACGGTCTGCTTGCCGGTCTTCATGCGCCGCCGATCGAAGGACAGGACCGACGACGCGCTGTAGCCGGGCCGCCCCGGTTCGGCGGAGAACACGCCGATGTCGAACGGCTCGTCGAGCGGCGCCTCGGTCTCCTTGCCGCTGCCGTCGGCGTACAGCTTCTTGCCGGTGACCTCGAAGCTGACCTCGTACTTGCCGTCCGCACGCTTGACCGCCTTGGCGTTCGCGGCCTTCATGTCGAGCAGCGTGATCTTCTCGAACAGGTCGGTAATCAGCGCGTCGTTCTCGGGTCCGGCCTCGGCCCGCAGGAGGGTCAGGAAGTCGCGCGTGTTCGGATACGGCGCGTTCTTGAACGCGTGCTGCGCGAGCATCTTCGACAGCGCGCGATCGACCTTGTCCTCGCCGATCACTTCCTTCAGCCAGTACATCACCAGCGAACCCTTCTGGTAATGGATGTACTGCTGGTTCTCGACGCGCGCGAGCGGCAGTTCCTCGACGACCTCGCCGCCGCGACCGCGCAGGTAGCGATCGAGTTCGTACTTCAGGAACTTGCGCATCTGCTCCTTCCCGTACATCTTCTCCATCACCAGCAGCGCCGAGTACTGCGCGAAGCTCTCGACGAGCATCGTCGCGCCCTGCTGGTTGCTCGGCACCAGCTGATGGCCCCACCACTGATGGGCGATCTCATGGGCCGTCACATAGGTGGCGACATCGATCTTCTCCGGATCGCCGAGCTTCGTCAGGAAGCCGATGTCCTCCGAGTACGGGATCGTGTTCGCGAACGATTGCGCGAACGACGCGTAGCTCGGAAACTCGAGGATGCGCACCTGGTGGAACTGGTACGGCGAGAACCGCTCGCCGAACATCGTCAGCGAGATCTTCATCGCGCTGAGGATACGGTCGACGTTGTACTCGTGGCCCGGCAGGTAATAGACCGCGAGGTCGATGGCGCCGATGTGGTCGCGCTTGATCGCATAACGGGCCGACTGGATCGAGAAGAAATTGTTGATCGGCGCGTCGGGCTTGAAGTGCACCGTGCGACGTCCGTCGGCGACAGTGTCCGACAGCGTGTACCCCGGCGCGACCGGCGTCTGGTCCGCGTCGGTCGTGACGGTGATGTCCGCGTCGACCCAGTCGCTCGCCGGACTGAACAGGTTGCGCACGCGCCCCGACTCGTCCTCCAGCGTCGGCGACCGCAGGTCGGATGGCAGTCCGTACTTCCGGCGCTTCGCGCGGTCCTTCAGGAACATCTCGCGCGAGACGCCGATGGCGGGTGTGATCTCGCTGTTGTCGATGAAGCTGCCGTTGTCGACGATCCGCGTCAGCGGACTCCTGTTCGGAAAGCCGCGCTCCTCGAGCGTCGTCCTGAAGCGGACCTCGCGCGTCTCGCCGGGCTGCATCGCCGGCTGGAGCCGATAGATCCGGTAGTGATCGTCGGGATACTCCTTCTCCAGCATCCCGCCATCGACCGCCAGCTCGTCCATCGCGAGGCGCTCGATCCATGCGAAGTGGACCTGGTCGATCGGCGCGTCGCTGCGGTTGATGATCCGGTAACTGCCGGTCGTGACGGCCCGCACCTGGTTCGGATAGAGCTGCACGTTCAACGTCGCACCGATGATGCGCGGCACCGTGATCTTCTCGAACTGCAGCAGCTCCTTCTCGGCATCCGCCTGCAGCCGTTCGCGGTCCGGCTGCGTGCGGTAGTGGTTCAGAATGTTCGTGTTGTAGAAGATGAATGCACCGCTGCCGGCCCATGCGACGACCCCGATCACCAGCAGCGCGAGCGCGCCGCCGTGCATCCGCCGCGGGAATGCGGCCAGCCTCGGACGCAGCGCGGTCGCCGTACCGCGCCGCCACAGCGCGAACGCGCAGACCGCGAGGATCAACGCGAACGCGCTCCAGTAGAACTCGAACCACGCGTGCCCGATCCAGAAGCGCGCCATGCCGTTCATGTCCGACAGCGGGACACTCGCCGCCGACCCGTAGTTGTAGAGGTTGTGTTCGAAGCCCGCGGTCGCCAGCGCGACCGACGCGACGATGTAGACCAGCAACACCCCCCAGCCGATGAACTTCTGCGGCACCAGGACCTGCACGAACACCGACAGCACTGCCAGTTGCAGCGCCCCGATCACCGTGGGCAGCACGAACCACAGCAGGTAAGCGCCGAGCTCGAAGTGCATATAGCCCTTGAACAGCTGGATCGCCATCCCGGTCAGCACCGCGACCAGCGAGGTCGCGGTCAGGACCAGCGCGATCGCGACGATCTTCGGCACGAGATGGGTCCAGTCCGGCGCCGCGGTCGCGTCGACGATCTCGTGCATGCGCCGGTCGCGGTCGCGCCACACCAGTTCGCCGCCGTAGTAGATCGCGATGATGACCGGCATGATCGTGAACGCACCCTGCAGCGCCTGCACCATCAGACGCGTCGCCGGATACGAGGCGCTGCCGTACCACTCGCCGACGAACCACAGCGAGAAGCCGGAATTGATCACGCCGATGAACAGCAGCACGAAGAACGCCGGGCTGCGGAACACTGCGGCCATGTCGAAGCGCACCAGCGCGAACAGCTGCGCGAACCCGGTCGCCGCATCGGCACGCGGCATCGGCAGCGGTCGGGAGCGGACCGCCACGACTTCCTCGACGGGTGACGCCTTCGCGTCCGCGCGCCGCGACCGCGTCTCGAAGTGGAACAGGCGCCACGCGACGGCGAACAGGGCGACGGCGACGGCCAGCCACAGCAGCCGGTTCTCGAGCAGGAGGCCAGACAGCGGCGGCACCTGTGCATTGCGCTCGGCTGCGGTCCAGTACTTCGTGACGATCCCCAGCGCCGACAGCCCGAACGGATCGATCAGCGCGGAGAACGTGTCCTTCGCGACGTCGCGCGCCCACAGCCGGGCTGCCGTAAACAGCACCAGCATCGAGACGGCGCCGACATAGGTCCACATCAGCGAGCGGGTCATCGTGGCGAGCGCGAAGAACGCTGCACCCATGATCAGCAGCGTCGGCAGCGAGAACACGAACAGCGCATACAGGTAGTGCCACGGCACGAACGCCCCGACCTTCTCGGCGTCCTGCCATGGCATCGCGGAGCCGATCGCGATCGCCAGCGGCACCGACGCCATCACCACCAGCGCGGCCGCGATCGAACCGCCGAAGCGCCCGACCAGATAGGCGCCCTTCGACAGCCGCGTGCTGCGCAGGATCGGCGCGAAGCCGGTCTCGTCGTCGCGGATCACCGTGCCGGCGACCATCGCGACGAGGATGAAGATGCCGAACACGCCCATGATCGCGGTCGTCTGCACGATCGCGAACGGCGCGTTGACGTTGACGTTGCCGCGGCTGCCGATCTGGATCGTGTCGATCGTCGTCGCGCCGAACGCTAGCAGGAAGAACAGCAGGAAGCCGACCCAGAAGACGGGGCTCTTCAGTTGATAGCGCCACTCGAACGCGGCGATCGATCGCAGCATGATCAGGCCGCCATCGCGAGGTCGGCCGGGGCGGTGCGATGTCGATGCAGCGTCGCGAAATAGACATCTTCGAGGCCGGCCTCGACGGCGGAGAAGCCTGTGCCCGGCGATGCATCGGCCAGCACACGGATCACGGTCACCCCGCCGCGCAGGCGCGTCGCGATGACCGGCATCGTCGCCTTCGCGGACTCGAGCTGGCCCTTCTCGATGCTCGCCTGCCAGATGCGGCCGCGCAGGCTCTCGATCAGCACCGACGGCGTGCCGGTCTCGACGATGCGTCCGCCGACCAGGATCGCCATCCGCGGGCAGAGGTCGGTGACGTCTTCGACGATGTGCGTCGACAGGATGACGACGACGTTCTCGCCGATCTCGGACAACAGGTTGTTGAAGCGGTTGCGTTCCTC
>JBBRRW010000026.1:0-21339 GCA_038245975.1 Burkholderiales bacterium | reverse complement strand
GCAGCCAGTGAGCAGACAGAGGTTTACACCGGAATTCAAGGAAGAGGCCGTCAAGCAGGTCGCCGAGCGTGGATACGGCGTCCCGGAAGTGGCAGCCAGGCTCGGTGTATCGGCCCACAGCCTTTACAAGTGGGTCAAGGCCGTTTCGCCTTCCAATTCGGAGCAGCAATCCAAAGAGTTGCTCGAGGCCAAGAGCGAGATCCTTCGCTTGCGGTCGCAGATGCGGCGCATCGAAGAGGAGCGAGACCTACTAAAAAAAGCCGCGCGGTACTTTGCAAGGGAGCCCGAGTGAAGTACCGCTTCATGAACGAGCATCGGCACGAACACGCGATCAGTTTGATGTGTCGTGTGCTGCAGGTCGCACGTGCCGGCTTCTACGAGTGGTTACACCGGCCTTTGTCGGACCACGCCAAGGAAGATGAGCAGCTGCTCGAATTGATCCGCCATTCGTATGTTGGCAGTCATGGGGTCTACGGCGCGCGGCGCGTGTTCGGTGATCTCCGGGAAGCCGGCGAGAGCTGCGGCCTGCATCGTGTCGAGCGCCTAATGTCCAAGCACAAGATCAAGGCCGTACGTGGCTACAAATCGCCACGTCGGATCGCTGAACGCCCATCGCTGATCGCGCCCAATCATCTACAGCGCGAATTTACCGTCAGCTCGGCCAACAAGGTCTGGGTCACTGACATCACTTTGTATCTTGGAAACGTGGCAGGGATGGCTCTATCTGGCCGTGGTTGTTGACCTCTACGCACGCAACGTCGTGGGCTGGTCGATGAAGGCGACGCTGAGCCGAGAGCTGGCCCTGGATGCGCTTCTGATGGCCGTCTGGCGACGCCAACCCATTGATCGAGTGATCGTACATTCCGACCAGGGCAGCCAGTACGGCAGCGATGACTTCAAGCGCTTCTGCGTAGCCCACAACCTCGAGCCCAGCATGAGCAGGCGCGGCAACTGCTGGGACAATGCGGTCGCCGAATCCTTCTTCAGCAGCTTGAAGAAGGAACGCATTCGTAAACGCATTTATAAAACCCGCGAGCTTGCTCGTGCCGATGTCTTCGATTATATCGAGGTCTTCTACAACCGAACCCGCCGCCACAGCCATTTGGGCGGCATCAGTCCCGAGGCGTTCGAACGCGCCGCGGCGTGAGGCTGGGATTTGTCTACCGTTCTAGGGACAGTCCACTTCCCGGGCCATCTGCCGACAGTGGCGACAGTCAAAATACGCGGCTGCCCCTCCGCATCAAACCGCGATTGGACTTTGCGTAGCGTTCCCGGAGCGTGCGGTCGCGAACAGACTGGTTTGGCTAGAGCGGGCATTGTTGGCATGGAACGACCCATGGCCGGACATCGCACCACTCCTCGTCAGATGATTTCCAGACGGCAATTGCTTCTGGCCGCTGCCTTTGCCACTGGCGCGCCCTCGTTGATGGCTTGTTCATCGGGCGACGCCGAACAGAGCGCTGCTCGTGCGCTGAGAAGTTTGGGGGAGCCGCCCCCTGTCACGCCGGCGTCCCCGATGTATGACCTGGTGCGCCATGCCGTTCTAGCCCCTTCGAGCCACAACACTCAATGCTGGCGCTTCCAGATCGCCGAGAAGTCGATCTCCATCGCGCCCGACTTCACGCGTCGCTGCCCAGCCGTCGATCCCGACGACCACCACCTTTTCGTCTCGCTTGGTTGCGCGACAGAGAACATGGTGCATGCCGCGCTGGCCACGGGACTCCATGCCGACCCGCGGTTCGATACCCGTGGCGACGGAGTCATCGTAGTGAACCTGGAGGCCACGAAAAAGGGCGTCTCGCCGCTGTTCCATGCCATCTCAGCGCGGCAATGCACCCGCGGCGACTACGACGGCCAACCGATTTCACCGGCCGAGCTGCGCCAGCTAGAACAGGCGGGCACCGGGGACGGCGTTAGCGTGCGGCTGCTGACCGCCCGCCCTGCGATGGAGAGCGTGATTGAGTACGTTGTCGCGGGCAACACGGCGCAGATGAATGACGCTGCGTTCGTCGCAGAACTCACGGCATGGATTCGCTTCAGTGCCGGCGAAGCGCTGCGCACGGGCGATGGCTTGTTCGCCGGTACCTCGGGCAACCCCGCGCTGCCTCGGTGGTTGGGGAGCCGGATGATGGGCCTGTTTTTCACGCCGAAGTCCGAGAACGAACGCTACGTGCGGCAGATTCGCAACTCGGCCGGCATCGCCGTATTCGCCTCCGAGCGCAACGACACTGCCCATTGGGTCGAGGCCGGCCGCTGTTACGAGCGCTTTGCGTTGCAGGCCACGGCGCTGGGTATCCGGAATGCGTTTCTGAACCAACCTGTCGAAGTCGGCGCCATCCGCCCTCAGTTCGCGAGCTGGCTGGGCATCGGACCCGACGAACGCCCTGACCTTGTCGTGCGCTTCGGGCGTGGCCCCGCCATGCCGCTGTCGATGCGGCGGACTGTTCAGGCAGTCCTAGTCTGAAGGCCCGCAGTTCACACCAAAGAAAGGAAGGTCGTGGACTGGATCGGAAGGACTGCTTCAGGGATTGGCGTGTTGATGGCCGCGGGCGCGGCGCTGGTCGCTTTGGGAAGGTTACGCTGGGCCAGCGCGACGAAGGTGAAGCTGGCATTTCTCGAAATCGCCAAGCAGCCGGCGTCCGCGGGCCCTACAAGCGTTTATCGCGTAAACGACATTGAAGATCTGCCTGCGCCGGTCCAACGGTACTTCCGCGCGGTGCTGAAGGACGGACAGCCACTCATCGCCGCCGCCACTTTCGAGCTTGCCGGCACGATCAACATGTCGGCGACCGGCGGTGAGCAATGGAAAACCTTCACCTCCTGGCAGCGGGCGATCGTTCACCGCCCGGGCTTCCTCTGGAACGGGCGGGTGATCATGTTCCCGGGCTTAGTCGCGCACGTCCATGACAGCTACATCCTTGGCGTGGGCACGCTGCACGCGACGATGCTGGGACTGTTCACGGTGGCTGAGGTGCAGGGTGACGGCGAGATCGCCCGCGGCGAACTGATGCGCTACTTCGCCGAAATGGTGTGGTACCCCACCGCGCTGCTGCCCAGTCAGGGCGTGCACTGGGCAGCGGTGGACGATCACTCAGCGAACGCCACGCTGGAAGACGGTCCGATCAGCGTGACCTTGCTGTTTGGGTTCGATGACGCCGGACTGATCACGTCGGTCCATGCCGACGCGCGTGGCGCAGTTGTGGGCAAGGAGATGGTTATGCTCCCTTGGGACTGCACCGTCTCCAACTACCAACTGCGCTGCAGCATGCTGGTGCCGACGTGCGGCGGTGTCGGCAAAGGAGGCAAGCCGTATTTTGTCGGCGACCTTACTTCGTTGGTCTACGAGTTCTCGATGTGAAGCAGTTATGACGGCGCCGACGCAGCGCGTTGCGCTCGTCGCACTGGCTCTGGCGTTTTTGTGTGCCGCGCTGCTAGCTAGTCTTCCCCTTCGCGATTCACGCCCGGCGAATACCCCTGTTCGAACAAGGTGCGCCGCGCCCGCTCGTACGCCTCCGGCGTCTGCGGTTTGACGAACAGCCGGCCGATCTCGGGATGGCGTTCGACGACGGCCGTCTCGATCTCCTCGATGAGCTGCTCGACGTCGCGCACGTTCAGGTCGTCCTGGAACGCCACGCTGGCAATCGCGATCACCTGATCCGGCGCGAGCTGTGCGGTCAGCAGGCCGTTGGCGCATTCGACCCCTTTGAACGCGCCGATCATCCGCTTCACGTCGGCGCCCATCTCGGGGTCGGCGCGCTCGCCGATCAGCAGGCCCTTGCTCTCGCGCGCGAGCACCACGGCGACGCCGGCCAGCAGCACGCCGATGAGGATCGACGCGGCGCCGTCGTAGCGCGGCTCGTCGAAGTAGACCGAGAGCCATACGCCCAGCCCAGCGATCGCGAGTCCGAGGAGCGCAGCGGTGTCCTCCAGCAGCACCATGAACTTCGGCGGGTCCTTGCTGCGCTGGACGGCCTGCCAGATGCTGGTCGTGTTGCAGGCCTTCTTGAACGCGCGCAACGCCACGACCCAGGAGATGCTTTCGAAAACGGCCGACACGGCAAGCACCGCGTAGATCACGTATGGCTTCGTGAGCGGCTCGGGGTCGAGAATGTGCAACACGCCTTCCCACACGGTGACGCCGGCCCCGAGCATGAAGATCAGGATGGCGACGACGAAGCTCCAGAAGTAGATCTCGCGTCCGTATCCGAACGGGAAGTCGCGGTCGGGCTTCTTCTTCGCCTGGCGCAGGCCGTACAGCAGCAGCGCTTCGTCGACCGTGTCGATCAGGCTGTGGATGGCCTCGGACAGCATCGCCGACGAACCGGTGACCGCAGCGGCCGCGAACTTCGACAGCGCGACGAGCAGGTTGCCCGCGAGGGCCGTCCACACCACCACGGCGGAGGAAGCGGCCATCAATGGCCTCGGCGCTTGTCGGTCATCGGAGCGATCGGAGTGATGGGTCGCGGCCCGGTCCCGGGCGCTGCGTGCGAAGGAGGGTTAGTATGCGGCGCCTGCGGACCCGGGCTGTGGGCGTCCGCTGCGATCGCTCCATCGTCTTCCTGACGATCGTGTCCGCCGTGCGAGCCTGTCGTGATCGTGCCGCGGTGGTGTCCGCCGGCCGGGAGGGATGTTGATGGACGAGCAGAACCAGATCGAGATTCCGCAATCCTTCATGGCGATCTACGCGCGCAACGGCCGGCCGATCGAGACGCGCCGCACGATCGAGGAACGCTACGACCTCTGCGAAGACCTCGCGGTGCAGACCAGCGACGTGTGCCATACGCTGCAGTTCAAGGAAGACCTGTCGGAAGACGAGGTGCTGCGTCGCTGCCATGCGAGCCTGCACGGTGGCGATGTGGTCTCGCCGGCCGAGGCCGGGTGGGTCATCGTGCGGGTCGCCGAACTCCTGCAGTGGAAGCGCCCGGACCTGCCGGCCACGCAGGCCTGAACGGGAAGCAAACGGCGCGACATCAGTCTGCACCCTTGTCGAGCGGACTCGTCCAGGTGCAATCGAGGTCCACGATCACGCCCAGCGGTCCCGCGCCGATCAGCGCGAACCATGCGTCGTCGGACGTGCCGGTCATGTTCACCAGTAGTGATCGGGCAGTCGCGAGTTCATCGACGCCGAACCATCCGTCAGCACGTTGAAGCTGGCCGCCAAGCGGTTGCCGCGCTCGACCAGGCGACCGTCGATGCGGATCCCATGGGCTGCTGGGTGATCGTCGCACCCTGCGAGCGGCGCGTCCGTGCAGCAGGGTGTGCGCGTCGACATCCCCGTGCTTCGCCTGCGCCCACCGTCGCGTCGTGCCTGGCGACTCGCTACTTGCCGGCCGCTTCGTGGACGACGGCCATGGTCTGCGCACCCTTCACGCTCGTGAAGTCGCCGGCCAGTTCCGCCGCGAAGGTCACGACCGAGGTCATGACGGCGCCGGCGGCGGTCGCCCGGTTCCACGCGGCCGCCTCGGTGCGTTCCGAGTAGCCGCCACACGCGTCGATCGCGATCTGCACTTCGTAGCCGGAGGCGATCGCATCGAGCGCGGTGCGCAGCACGACGATCTCCGACGCGACGCCGGCAAGCACCAGGATCTTGCAGCCGCTGGCCGACAGGTCGAAGACCAGGCCGGGATCGGCGAAGGCGGTCGTGAAGGTTCGCGGTCGCACGATGGGGTCGCCGAGCGCTTCGAGCACGCCTTTCAGGAAGGGACCGCCGGGCGGGACCGCCGACAGGAACGTCGGCAGCCGGTGCAGCGACGCGAGCTTCGCCAGCGCGCCGGCCGCTCGTCGCAGCTTGTGCCGGCCGATCGTCTTCGCGCCCGAGATGACATGGTCCTGAAGGTCGAGAATCAGCACCGCCGTGTTGTCCGACGTGACGCGTTGCATGGAGCCTTCCCCTGGTCGTGACCCATCGAGTGAAGCAGGACGCGACGGCGGGACCTATCGGCGGCTCTGCGGTATCGCTGTCGGTGCGAGCCATCGAAGTCCACCGGCCGTTTCCCGGGTGCGTGCTTTTCGCAAAGTCTTACAAGGGATTCGGACCGATCGTTTGCGATCTTGATGCATCATCGCCGCTTCTCACCGGGAGGCGACCATGCTTGAAGAACAAGGTTTGTGCGATGTATTGGCGGCGAAGCGCATCGACATCAACAATGCGGATGAGATGGCCGCGTGGAGCGAGGAGCTCGAACTGCCCGAAGGACGCCTGCGCGAAGTGATCGAGATGATCGGACCGATGACGGCGGCGATCCGCTTCTATGTCGCGAGCCCGAAGTTCAAGATCGAGTCCTGAGTCGCTGCCCTATCGTCACGGCGCCTTCAACGCAACGATCAGCTTCTGGCATTGCCGCACGCCCCGGCCGGTACCCGCATCCCATCCCACCGGATTGCCCGGCTTCTCCTTGGCCAGCGCGACCAGGCCGGCCCACAGCGGCGCGACCGCGCTGCTCCCGCCGATCACGAAGCCCTGCCCGTCGACCCGCGCCGCATCGCCGCGTGACCGTGCGCAGCGCGTCGATCGCCTGGCGCCGGCGCACCGTGACTTCGAAGCGTTCGTCGGGCGAGACCGGCCCCATGCGCTGCGCGTCGGGCAGTGTCGTGCGCGCCGTTTCGGGCAGTACGACGCGGGCTTGATGGGCCGTCATGAGCGTTTCCTTCGTGATCGCGATGCGGTCCGCTACGTTGCACGACTGCGCGTGAATCTGCTCGTCTGGCGCTTGCCGGATGCGGTGCGTGCAGCACGATCGGCGGGCCGCGCGGCATGGCCCAGCGGAGGGACGCGCATCGTCGATGCGCCGGGCGAGGCATGATGCGCGAACGAAAGGGCCTGCCACGATGACCACGCACCATCTCTCCGCTTCGGTTGAAACCTGTCACTGGGGCGCGTTCGACGCAGCGCTGCCGGCGGTGCTGCGCATCGCCGACGGCGACCGGCTCGTCGTCGATACCGTCAGCGGCGGCCCCGAGGCGCTGCCGCCCGCGGGCTTCCACGTCCCACCCGAACTGCTGGACATCCACGCGCGCAGCGTGCGGCTGATGCCGGGACACATCCTCACCGGGCCGGTCTTCGTCGCAGGCGCCGAACCCGGCGACACGCTCGAGGTCCGCATCGTCGATGTCCGTCTGCGGCAGGACTGGGGCTACAACGTGATCCGTCCGCTCGCCGGTACGCTGCCGCTGGAGTTCGACGTCTCGCGGATGCTGACTCTGCCGCTCGACGCGGAGCGCATGGTCGCGCGCATGCCGTGGGGACTGGACCTGCCGCTGCATCCGTTCTTCGGCATCCTCGGTGTGGCGCCGCCCGCGGGCTGGGGCCGCATCACGTCGATCGTGCCGCGTGCGCACGGCGGCAACCTCGACAACAAGGAGTTGCGACCGGGCGCGTCGCTGTTCCTGCCGGTGCACGTGCCGGGCGCGCTGTTCTCGTGCGGCGACGGACACGGCGCGCAGGGCGACGGCGAAGTCTGCACGACGGCGATCGAAACGGCGCTCGAAGGCACCTTCGACCTGATCGTGCACAAGCGGACGGGTCTTGCCTATCCGCGCGCCGAGACGCCGACCCACCTGATCACGATGGGGATGGATCCCGACCTCGACCAGTGCCTGGCGATCGCGTTGCGCGACATGATCGTGCTGCTCGGCGAACGCGCCGGACTGTCGCGCGAGGACGCGTACACGCTGTGCAGCCTCGCGGTGGACTTCCGGGTCACGCAGACCGTCAACACGCATCGCGGCGTGCACGCGATGATCGCGAAGGCGTTGCTGCCTTAGTCGTCGACGTCGCCGACCGTCATCGGCGCACGCCGAAGGCCTGCTGACGGCGCTTCGCACGCGCGGCTGCCTCGTCGAGGACCTCGACGTCGGGGACGACGGGACGTGGCGCCACCGCCACCGGTGCGCTGCCCGCGGACGCCGCGCGGGGGTTGCGCAGCATCAGCCCTACGACGACGACCAGGTAGAACGCGAACGCGACGCGCGGCACGTCGAGCAGGCTGTCGAACGCGCCGACGACGAGATAGCCGGCGATGGCCGCGGCCACGTAGGGCGCGTCGGGATGGCGGAAGGTGCGGCCGACGGCGGTGCGCAGGAAGGCGCCGCCGACCAGCAGCGCGAACAGCGCGAGACCGATCGCGCCCTGGTCGAACAGCACGTCGAGCACGATGTTCTTGATGTGCCACGGTAGGTGCCACTTGTCGCTCGACGAGAACCAGCGGGCCGTGCGCACGGCGAAGTCGCCATTGGCGATGACGTCGACGCCGTCCGGTCCGATCATCTGCAGGCTGCGGACCTCGAGCACCGCACCCGGATTGCCGTTCGCGATCGCGAAGTAGACCGGACGCGGCGCGAACGCGTGAGACCCGCCGATCGAACCGCTCTGCAGCGGGAAGGTGAGGCGCTGCCAGCCGTCGAGGCCGGCGGGGACGACGGGGCCGGCGCCGACGCACGCGCCGTGATACAGCAGCTGCTTCTCGCACAGCTCGACCTGTACGGGAGTCTGCTGCGCCGATCGCGCGCGCATCGTGACGAGGTAGGTGGTCTGTGGCCGGACGGTCACGCGTTGCGAGAAGCGGAACAGCTCGTCGTAGCCGAGATACTTGAGACGCGGCCCCGTCAGCGCGAGGAAGCCTTCGCCGTTGCGATAGGCCATGCGGTAGCTGCCGGGCGCGATCGCACCCGGCGACTCGAACTGCGACGTCGCCGGGAAGCGGCCGAGTCCCTTGCCGAAGAGCCAGTCGTCGACGTCGTGCAGGCGGCCGATCCCTTCGGTCCAGTGCGCGATGCGCAGGTCGAGGTCGGACCCGGTGGTGGCGAAGCGCCCGCCCATGTAGGCACCGGCCGTGAACACCGCGACCGATCCCATCACGACCGCCGCGAAGCCGATCGTCGCGACCTGCTCGTGGCGCTTCTGCGGCCACATCGATACCGGCAGCCGCGATGCGACGAGTGCGAGCGCGACCAGCGTGCCGACGACCGCGGTGGAATCGACGAAGGCCTTCAGGCCGCCCCAGTGGTTGGCGACGAGCGTGGCGCACAGCGCGAGCCACATCCACGCCGCGACCGCGACGACGGCCGGCGAACGCGTTCCCCGGTTCTCGGCATGGACCGTTGCCGCGAGCGCAGCAGCGAGTGCGAGCGCGAAGATCAGGTACGGACCTTTCGGCAACACGCCGCCGACGACGGTGCCGATCGCGCCGAGGATCAGCGCCGCGATCGCCGCCGCGAGCCACGCGGTGATGCCGGTACGGCGGAGCGACGGCTCGACCAGGATGGTGACGGCGAGCACGAGATAGGTCGCGAGCACGGCGCGATAGCCGCCGCTGCGGAACACGACGAAGCCGCACCCGGCCACCAGCACGGTGAACAGCGCACCCCTGGCCATCAGCGACCACAGCGCGCCGCGGTCGAGCCGCAGGCGCTGGCGGAACACGAGCACGACGAGCAGCAGCGACGACAGCGGCACGGCTGCGTACACGCCGCGCGAGAACGTCACGAGGCAGGCATAGGCCGCGAGCGCGAGCACGATCCACGCGCCGACGAGGCGGGCGCGGCTCGCGTTGCGCACGGCCTCGCGGACCGCGAACGGGATGGTCAGCGCGAGGAAGCCGTCGAGCGCGGCGCCGCCCACGTGCATCTCCCAGAACGACCCGGTCACGCGATAGTCGTCGGTGAAGTCGAGGAGGCCGGTGAATGCGAGCCTTTCCTGCAGCACCGCGACGGACTCGAGGCCGAGCGCCGCCGTCATGCCGAGGCCGATGCGATCGAGACCGCCGGGCTTGCGCAACTCGACGAGCAGCAACGGCGTGATTAGCAGCACCCACGCGAAGCTCTTGAAGATCCGCAGGCTGTTGAGCGGGTCGTCGTAGCCCTGGTACCAGTCGAAGTGGAAGCCGCCTGCCGCCGCGATGCCGCGCTGGAGCGCGATGGCGGTCGACACGAAGAAGAGGCCCATCAGCGCGATCGAGAAGATCGACAGCCTCGGGCCGTGCCGTCGCGTGATCGGGTCCGGCGACGGCGACGCGCGGATGGCGAGGGCCGCGTAGCCGCCCGCACAGCCGGCGAGGACCAGCAGGTCCAGCTCCTCGAATGTGAACCAGCCGGTGATCGGCGCGAAGCCCACGACGGGCATCAGCGCCAGTGTCGCCGGCAGCGCGAACGAGAAGCGGGCAAACGCGAAGATGGTCCACGCGACGAACAGCGCGACGACCGCCAGCGGCGCGATCGGATAGGCGCTCGCCATCACGAGGCCGACGGCGGCGCACGGCAACGCGACGGCCATCGCGGCGACGCGCGCGATCGCCGGGGGCCCGCCGCTGCGGGACGACGAGCGCGCGGGCGCGCGCTGCGGAACGGCGCGCGCGCGGGGTTGGATGGCGGCCATGTCGGGGTCGGATGTCGCGGGAATGGGGTGGCGGCGCAAGCAGCCCGTGACTATGCCCGAACCGCGTGCGCCAACGAAAAAGCCCGGCGGGTGCCGGGCTTCGTGTTGTGACGGCGAAGCCGCGCGGACCTCGCGCGCTTCGCAGTCGCTCGATCAGGCCTTGCGCTTCTGGCGACCGACCGCGGCGAACAGGCCGAGCATGCCGATGCCCAGCAGTGCGATCGACTCCGGCTCCGGGACCGCGGCCGCCGTCGCTTCGAGATTGACGGTGCCGATCTCGCCGCTGCGCAGCGTGATCGTCAGGCCATCGACCAGTCCGAGGAAGCCGGCCGACCATGCCGAGCCGGTCTGCAGGCTGAACAGGTTGATCAGCTCGCCGCGATAGTCGACGGTCGTGCCCGAACTCGGCCACGTGTAGGGACCGCTTTCCAGCGTGGCGAGGGTCGGATCCGAGTTGACGCCGAAGATGTTGCCGTCACGGGCTACGTCGTAGAAGCGCATCGCCTCGGTACCGCCGCTCGACCACTGGTGCCAGGTGTTCGCGGCCACCGGCGCGGCGTTGCTGTACAGCGGCTCCGAGACCAGACGCGTGTGATAGAAGCTGCCGGTGTCGCCAGAGGCCTGCGTGGCGGTGTAGAAATAGAAGCTCCAGTCGACGCTGCCTGACGTGCCGGGCTTGTTGGTCCAGTAGCTGACCGATGCGATGTCGCCGAAGCTCACCCTGCGACCGAAGAGCGACACCGAGCTGACGTAGATCTCGCCCTTGGTGCTGCTCGACTCCTGGAAGGAACCCCCGCCGAAGCCCGGCGCGGCGGTGCTGCTGTTGCCCGAGATCGCGGAGACGCCTGGGCTGGACGGGTAGAGGGTGACCGCCGAAGCCATGGCGGTGGTCGCGAATGCACATGCGGAAACGACGGCGAGTGCTCGCGACGTGGTGAAGATATTCAAGACTGCTCCTCGAATTGATGGAACTGCGGCATCTTCGTGCCCGTAGGGGCTATGCACGTTCCGTACCGTGCCGGCAAGTCACTGAACCGTAACCGATCGTTCGATCGTGTTCGAAACGTTGTGTAAGGGTTATCGACACCGCATTCTTGCGATCGACTGCGGAGCACGGGCTCCGCAGGGTGACCCTGGCCGGGTCTGCGCTAAGCTCGCGTCCTGTTTTCGATGGAGACCCCGGTCATGCTGCAACGAGTCGATCAACGCATTCCGCTGAAGGACCCCGATCTGTTTCGCACCAGCGCTTACATCGACGGGCGATGGATCAACGCCGATGCCGACGCGCTGTTCGCCGTCGACGACCCGGCGAGTGGTCACGACATCGCCCACGTCGCCAACCTCGGCGCGGCCGAGGCGGAGCGCGCGATCGCGGCCGCCGCGCAAGCTTTTCCGGCATGGGCGAGGAAGACCGGCAAGGAGCGCGCCGCGGTGATGCGTCGCTGGTTCGACCTGATGATCGCGAACCAGGACGATCTGGCCACGCTGATGACTGCCGAGCAGGGCAAGCCGCTGGCCGAAGCGAAGGGCGAGGTGATCTACGGCGCGTCGTTCATCGAATGGTTCGCCGAAGAGGCCAAGCGAGTCGCCGGCGAGACTCTGGCCTCGCCCGATCCGACCAAGCGGCTCTTCGTGATCCAGCAGCCGATCGGCGTGTGCGCCGCGATCACGCCGTGGAACTTCCCGATGGCGATGATCACGCGCAAGGTCGCGCCGGCGATCGCGGCCGGTTGCTCGATCGTCATCAAGCCGGCCGAGCAGACGCCGCTGACCGCGCTGGCGCTCGCCGAACTCGCGCATCGCGCGGGCTTCCCGCCCGGTGTCATCAACGTGCTGCCGTGCGACGGCGAGCGTTCCATCGAGGTCGGCAAGGTGCTGTGCGCGAGCCCCATCGTCCGCAAGCTGTCGTTCACCGGCTCGACCGCGGTCGGCCGCATCCTGATGGCCCAATGCGCCCCGACGATCAAGAAACTGTCGCTCGAGCTGGGTGGCAACGCGCCGTTCATCGTGTTCGACGACGCGGATATCGATGCGGCGGTCGATGGCGCAATTGCGTCGAAGTACCGCAACACCGGCCAGACCTGCGTCTGCACCAATCGCTTCTACGTGCAGGGCGCCGTCTACGACGACTTCGTCGCGAAGCTGGCCGCCAAGAGCAGCGCGCTGAAGGTCGGCGTCGGCACCGAGGCGGGTGTGGTACAGGGCCCGCTGATCGACGATGCGGCACTCAAGAAGGTCGAGGACCATGTGGCCGATGCGCAGGCGCACGGCGCGCGGGTCGTCACCGGCGGCCGCCGCCACGCGAACGGCGGGCGCTTCTACGAACCGACGGTGCTGGCCGACGCCACGGCCGCGATGATGGTCGCGCACGAAGAGACCTTCGGGCCGGTCGCCGCGGTGTTCCGCTTCACCGACGAGGCCGATGCGATCGCGCAGGCCAACGATACCGAGTTCGGCCTGTCGGCCTACTTCTACAGTCGCGACGTCGTGCGGGTGTGGCGCGTCGCCGAAGCATTGGAGAGCGGCATCGTCGGCGTCAACACCGGACTGATCTCGAACGAGGTCGCGCCGTTCGGCGGCGTCAAGCAATCGGGACTGGGCCGCGAAGGATCGGTGCACGGCATCGATGAATACCTGGAGATGAAGTACATCTGCATGGGCGGCTTCTAACCGCACACCTCGATCGGGTCAGGCACCGCAGGTCACGCCGCGATCGAGCGATGCATCATCGACTGCGCGAAGTCGACGGTGCCCTTCGGCTTGTGGCCGTGGGTCCAGGCCAGCAGCTTGTCGGCCGACATCGGGTGCGCGAAGAAGTAGCCCTGCAGTTCGTCGCAGCCCAGGGCCAGCAGGATGTCGCGCTGGCTCGCGGTCTCGACGCCTTCGGCCACGACCCGCAACCCGAGAGCGTGCGCCAGTCGCACGACGCCGTCGACCACGGCCTTGGCGTCGTCGCTGGTGTCGAGGTCGTTGATGAACGTGCGGTCGATCTTCAACTGGCGGGCCGGCAACTGGCGCAGGTAGCTGAGGCTCGAATAGCCGGTGCCGAAGTCGTCGATCGACAGGTACACGCCGATCTTGCCGAGTTCGTCGAGCGTGCGCTGCGTGGCCGCGATGTCCTGCATCGCGACCGACTCCGTGATCTCGCAAAGCAGGTGCGACGACTTGACGCTGTGGCGCTCGAGCGCGGACTGGATCCGTGCGACGAGGTCGGGCTCGCGCAACTGATGGACCGAAAGATTGATCGCGACGCGCATCTGCAGCCCTTCCTTCGACCAGGCGGCCATCTGCCGACAGGCGTCCTCGATCACCCATGCGCCCAGCGCATTGATGAAGCCGAAGCGCTCGGCGATCGGGATGAAGAGACCGGGGCTGACCGAACCGCGGACCGGATGGTGCCAGCGTAGCAGCGCCTCGACGCCGCAGATGACGTGGCGCCGCCCGTCGATCTTGGGCTGGTAATGCAGTTCGAGCTGTTTGAGCTCGATCGACTGGCGCAGGTCGTTGATGAGGTCGAGCTGGTCGGCGACACCCTTGTGCATGTGCGTCTCGAACAGCGCATAGGTCCCGCGACCGGCGCGCTTGGCGGCCTGCATCGCCGCATCGGCCTGTGCGAGCAGCTTCGTCCGCTCGCCGTGGTCCGGGAATACGACGATGCCGATCGACACCGTGATCTGGATCTTCCGGTCGGCGATGCGGAACGGCACCTTGACCGCGTCGATGATGCGGGACGCGAGGGCCAGGCAATCGTTGCTCGTGGTCGCGCCCTCCATCAGCACCAGGTACTGGTCGCTGCCGACGCGCGATACCGTGTCCTCGGTGCGGGCTTCGGTGCGCAGGCGCTGCGCGACCTGCCGGATCACGTCGTCGCCAACCGCGTGGCCGAAGGAGTCGTTGATCGGCTTGAAGCCGTCGATGTCGATGAACAGGACGGCGAGCTTCTCGCGCAGGCCGCGCACCGACTTCTTCGCGCGATCGGTCCGCAACAGCGCCTGTGCCAGCCGGTCCTCGAACAGCAGGCGGTTCGGCAGGCCGGTGAGCGGATCGAGCATGGCGCGCTGACGCAGTTCGTCGTTGGCCGAGACCAGCCGGGCCGCGACGTTCTCGAGCGAACCGGCGAGCACCGTGCGGCGCTTGTCGACCCAGCCGTAGACGAGCGAACTGAGCAGCGTGCACGTGAGCAACAACGGCACGGTGATCATCGTCAGGTCGCTCAGATGGCTGCCTTCGAGGCCGGACGCGGTGAAACACACAGCGTCGGCGGGGATCGCGGCAGCGGCCATCGCCAGCAGATGCACCCCGCTCAGCGCGACGCTGAGGCCGGTCGCGACGAGCAGCTGGAGCAGGGCGCCCCGCGGGCCCGCGATCTTGCGCAGCCGGCGCATCGCCACCAGTAGCGCGCCCGCCAAGACGAAGCCCAGCACCCCGGCCAGTGCGGTCAAAGGCCCGTCGTACACGATCCCCGGCGCGAGTTCGATGGCGGCCATGCCGGTCAGATGCAGGATGCACAGGACCACGCCGATCACGATCGTCCCCGTCACCAGTTGGCCGCGCCGCAAACTGCGGCGCATCGCGAACAACAGAGCGAGGCCGGCGACGCCGACCGCGCACAGCCAGGACACGAAGGTCATCGGCGCCGCGTAGCCGATCGGGATCGGCAGCACCCGCGAATACAGCCCGAGGAAGTGCGTGGCCCAGAGCCCGGTCCCGGCGGCGATCGCGCCGCCACCCCACCAGACGTGCGCGATCCCCGGGTCGGCCCCGTGTACGCGCCTGGAGAGATCCAGCAGGACATACGCCGTCAGGATCCCGATCGCGATCGAAAACGCGAGGGTCCAGAGGTCGGTGGTGGGAATCAGGTACGCCATGATGCGAGTGAGGCGGACGCGTCGTCGGGACGCGCCTGTCGGATGGGTCGTAGATGTGCTATCGGCAAGCGTTTGGGAATATTGAGAATTGCGGGTTCTGGCGGTCCCGGGAACCGGGACTTGCCGTCCCATTGCGCATCCGAATGCGCCGTATGGGTCCGGCCCTTTTGACGCCGTGCACGCCGGCGACGATAGTGCGGCCTGCCCGGCCGGAAGGAGGCGGGACCCCATGACCGCATCTGGAACGAAGCCCGTACTGGTCGCCGGTGGCGGCATCGGTGGACTGGCCGCCGCCCTCGCGCTGGCGCGCCAGGGCCTGTGCGTGAAGGTGCTCGAACAGGCGGCGACCATCGGCGAGATCGGCGCCGGCATCCAGCTCGGACCGAACGCGTTCGCGGCCTTCGATGCGTTGGGGGTCGGCGATCGGGCGCGCGCGCGGGCGGTCCTCATCGAGCGGATGGTGCTGATGGACGCGGTCGACGGGTCCGAGGTCGCCAGCCTCCCGGTCGGCGAGGCGTTCCGCCGGCGCTTCGGCAATCCCTACGCGGTCATCCACCGCGCGGACGTGCACCGCTCGCTGCTCGAAGGCGTCGAGGCGACCGACCGCATCGAGTTCGTCACCGGCACGCGGGTCATGCGCATCGAGGCGCTGGCCGACGGCGTGGCGGTAGTCGACAGCCACGGGCAGCGCCACGTGGGTGCCGCGCTGATCGGCTGCGACGGCGTCCGCTCGGCGGTCCGGGAGCAACTGGTCGGCGACCCGGTGCGCGTCTCGGGTCACGTCGTCTACCGCGCGGTGGTCGACGCAGCCGACTTCCCTGCCGACCTGCGGTGGAATGCGCCGGTCGTGTGGGCCGGCCCCGACTGCCACCTGGTCCACTACCCGCTGCGCAGCGGCGCGCAGTTCAACATCGTCGTCACGTTCCACAGCAAGCAACCGGAAGTGTGGGGCGTGACCGAAGGCAGCAGCGCCGAAGTGCAGTCGTATTTCCAAGGCATCGGCGAACGGCCCCGACAACTGCTGGCGCTGCCCAGGTCGTGGACCCGGTGGTCCACCGCGGACCGCGAGCCGATCGCGCGATGGACGCACGGCCGCTCGACGCTGCTCGGCGATGCGGCACATCCGATGCTGCAATACATGGCGCAGGGCGCGTGCATGGCGATGGAGGACGCGGTCACGCTCGGCGAAGCGGTCCGGGTGCGGCGCGGCGACTTCGACGCCGCGTTCGCGCTCTATCAGCGGTCGCGGGTCGCCCGCACGGCGCGGGTCGTGCTGTCGGCCCGCGAGATGGGTCGCATCTATCATGCGAAGGGCGTCGAGCGCCTCGTCCGCAACGACCTGTGGCGCGATCGACCGCCGGAGCGCTACTACGACGCGCTGCAGTGGTTATACGATTGGCGTGTCGAGCATTGCCTGGCGACCTGAGTCCGCCGCCGTCCTCCTTCTTCCAACCGAACCTCCATGACCTACACATTCGAACCCGAAGCCGTCGTCGGCGTACCCGTCGTCGGTAGCGCAGCCCTGTTCCCCGTGCGCCGCATCTACTGCGTCGGTCGCAACTACGCCGCGCATACGCGCGAGATGGGCTTCGATCCCGACCGCGAACCGCCGTTCTTCTTCTGCAAGCCGAACAACGCGATCGTCGTCGTCCCTGCCGATCGAACCATCGACGTGCACTTCCCGAGCCTCACGACCAACCTGCAGCACGAGATTGAACTCGTCGTCGCGATCGGCAAGGCCGGGCGCGACATCGCCGTCGAGTCGGCCAACGACCATGTCTTCGGTTACGGCGTCGGGCTGGACATGACGCGGCGCGACCTGCAGTTCGCGATGCGCGACAAGGGTCGTCCGTGGGAGATCGGCAAGGCCTTCGACGAGTCGGCGCCGATCGCGCCGCTGCACACGGCCGCCGCATTCGGACATCCATCCACGCAGGCGATCTGGGTCCAGGTCGACGGGGCGGACCGCCAGCGCAGCGATGTCTCGCAACTGATCTGGTCGGTGCCGGAAGTGATCGCCAATCTGTCGACCTACTTCGCGCTGAAGCCCGGCGACCTGATCTACACGGGCACGCCCGAAGGCGTCGGCAAGGTCGAGCGGGGCCAGACGATGCGCGGCGGCATCGACGGCCTCGGCACACTGAGCGTCCGCCTGGTCTGACCGGGCGCGGTCGACGTGAGCAAGACCTCGGTCTACGCCATCGATGTCCACTTCGGCGACTGCGATCCGGCGGGCATCGTCTTCTTTCCCAACTTCTCGCGCTGGATGGACGCCGCATCGGCGTTTTTCTTCCGCGACCGAGGCCTGCCGCCATGGCACGCGATGACCGAGCTGCCCGGCTCGGTCGGCGCGCCGCTGCTCGAGATCCATACCCGGTTCATCAAATCGGTGACCTATGGCGAAACCGTCGAGGTGCACACGCGGATCGAGGCGTGGCGGGCGAAGGTGTTCATCCAGCATCACCGGGTCATGCGCGGCGACGATCTCGTCTGCGAAGGGCGCGAGACGCGTGCGTTCTGCGTGCGCGATGACGAGGGACGCCTGAAGGCAGTGCCGATCCCGCCGTTCATTCGCGCCGCGTGCGAATAGCAGAAGCAGCGACGAGTCCCGTGAGTCGCAGCATGCAGCCCCGAAGCGCATAGGCCACCGGCGGCGGCTATCCTGCGGCTGTTGCGGACGACGCGGCCTCCACGGACCGGACGCGGCGCCATGCGCCGGGGCAACCGCGGTATCGACGGAGGAACCATCCTGAACGCGTTAAACCCACTGCCGCCGCGGTCCGGGCCCGCATCCAAGCACGCGGTCGCGAGCGACCGGTGGATCCGGGCGACGGCCTTCGTGCTGACCGGCATCGCGCTGGTCGGTGTCCTCGTGGTCAACCTGCTGGTGCCGCTGCTCGCGGGACTGCTGCTCTACGAACTCGTCCACCTGTTCACGCCGTACGCCCAGCGCTACCTGTCCACGCGTCGCGGCAAGCTGATCGTCGTCGCGCTGTTCGCCATCCTGATGATCGTGCTGTTCGTCACCGCCGTTCTGGCGCTGATCGCCTACTTTCGCAGCAGCGCCGGCAATCTCGGCGGTCTGCTGGGAAAGATCTCGATGGTGCTGGAGCGGGCGCGCGCCGAGCTGCCGGAAGCGCTCGTCGGCTATCTGCCCGTCGACGCGGTCGAACTGCAGGACGCGATCGCCGAATGGCTGCGCGATCACCTGAACGATCTGCAGACCGTCGGCGCGCACACCGCGCTGCTGTTCGCGGAGACGCTGATCGCGCTGGTCATCGGCGCCGCCCTGTCGCTCCAGGACGTCGTCAATCGACCGACGCCCGGCCCGCTGGGCTTCTACCTGATCGAACGCACGCGACGCTTCGCCGGCGCCTTCCATCACGTCGCGATCTCGCAGTTGCGGATCTCGCTCGTCAACACCGCGTTCACCGCGATCTATCTGCTGTTCGTGCTGCCGTTGTTCGGCACGCACCTGCCCTTCACGAAGACGATCATCGCGATCACCTTCGTCGTGGGTCTGCTGCCGGTGATCGGCAACCTGGTGTCGAACAGCATCATCGTCGTGGTCAGTCTGGGCCAGTCGACGTCCACCGCGATCGCGTCGCTGGCATTCCTGATCGCGATCCACAAGCTCGAGTACTTCCTCGACGCGCGCATCGTCGGCTCGAAGATCAATGCGCGGGTCTGGGAGCTGTTGATCGCGATGCTCGTGATGCAGGCCTGCTTCGGGGTCGCCGGGCTGGTTGCGGCGCCGATCTACTACGCCTATCTCAAGTCGGAACTGCTCGATGCGAAGCTGTTGTGACGCGCCTGTCGACGCCAGCGGGCCGCGCGGCCGAACCATGGAGCGGGTGACGAGAATCGAACTCGCGTATGCAGCTTGGGAAGCTGCCGTTCTGCCATTGAACTACACCCGCATCGCGGCGCCGACGATGCGACGTCGAACCGGTTCGGCTGCCAATTTACCCTGTTTCCCGGGTGGGCGACCGGTGCTCTTCGCGCGCTGCCGACGAACACCGGGCCATACGGCCGTCGCGACCTCAAAGGGCCAGGGTTCCGTTCGCGAACGCCGCGCGGTTCGCGCTCACGCGGTTCTTGTTTGGAGCGCGCGGAGTGACGGGTGTCGGTCAGCCGATCGCGGGCATTGCCGTCAGCGCGGTCCGGATGTCCGGGAGCCCGGGACCGACAGGCCTACAGCATCTGCTCGGGCGCGAACGGCGCCAGCAGCTTCAGCGCGAGCTTAAGGCCTGTCCCGGCGCCGGGTTCGTCGTCAAAGATCTGCTCGACGCCGTTCGTCCTCGTGGTCCATTGAAGACCGCCGTCGGCCGCGAGGGTGACGCGGTAGCGACTCTCTTCGCCGCGGTCCTGCAGGATGCCGGCAACCTGCGCGGCCAGCGCCTCGCTTTCGATCTCGAGTCCCATCTCGGTGTTCTCGAGCGAAGAGCGGGGGTCGACGTTGAACGAGCCGATGAACAGGGTCTTGCGGTCGACGATCAGGACTTTCGCATGCAGGCTGGACTTCGACGAACCGAGCACGCCGAGGCGGGCCTTCTCCTCGCCCGGCTCGGGGCGCAGTTCGTAGATCTCGACGCCCATCTCGATCAGCCGGCGACGATATTTCGAGTAGCCGATGTGCACGATCGCGGCGTCGGTCGCGGCCAGCGAGTTGGTCAACACGCGGACCTTCACGCCGCGGTCGACGAGGGCGCGGAACGCCTGCATGCCGCGTTCGCCCGGCACGAAGTACGGCGAGACGACCATCAGTTCCTGTTGCGCGGCGCCGATGATCGACAGGATGTCGGTCGCGATCGTCGCGCCGGCGACCAGGCCGTCCGATCCGAGCTGCGGCCGGGACCGGCCGACCTTGCTGGGCCGATCGGCGATCAGCGCCGCGGGCGCCGCGTTCATCGCGATCCGTCCGCTGTCGAGCTTTGCCGCGAACGTCCGGCCGAGCTGGCGGGCTTCTTCGGTGGCCTGGATGACCGGATCCTGCGGATCGCTGAGCGCACGCTGGTCGATCGTGTCGGTGGTCGCCTCGGTTGGCCGCGCGAGCGCCTCGATCGGGTAGGCGAAGCCGCTGTTCCAGTAGAGATCGAAGGCGTCGGCAAGATCCTTCACGATCGGGCCGACGGCCAGCGCATCGACGTCGAGGAAGTTGGTGCGATCGGAATGCTGGTAGTACTCGGCGCCGATGTTGCGGCCGCCGGTGATGGCCATCGCGCTGTCGGCGATGAACAGCTTGTTGTGCATGCGCCGGTTGACGCGGCCGATGTCGGTGATCGAGGTCATCACACGCGTCGCGAACCACGCACGGCCGCCGGTGAAGGGATTGAACACCCGCACCTCGATGTTCGGGTGCGCCGAATACCATGCGATGCGCTCGTCCTTGCCCGTGGTGTAGAAGTCGTCGATCAGCAGGCGGACCCGGACCCCGCGTTCCGCCGCCTCGCGCGCGGCGCGCAGCAGCGTGCGTGCATAGGGATCGTCCGCCACGATGTAATACTGCAGGTCCAGCGAGCGCTGCGCATGCGTGATCAGCGTGTAGAGCGTCCCGAACGCTTCCTCACCCGCCGAGACGACCTGGAAGCCGGAGATGTTCGACCCGGCCGTGACGCCGGCCCGCCCGTCACGCGCTGCGAGCGAAGCGGCGGCGACGCGACCCAGTTGCGTGTCGCCCTTGTCCTCCAGCGCGGTCGACGGGACGCGATCGACATTGCGCGGGAGGGTCGAGCAGCCGGCGGCGAGCAGCGCGGCCGTGACCAGGCCGGCGATCGCGAGGCGCGCGAGCAGCCGTACGAAGACAGGGACGTACGGGGCGGCGGACGCGTGGGGCGCGGGATTTCTGGCTTGGGCGAACATCGAGCAATGCGAGTTGATCCGATTGAAAGGGCGGAGTCTATTACGGCAACCTGCGGGTTCGTGGCCGATGATCCAGGCCGGAGAACCTCCGGCGCAAGGATCGGTCACAATGGCGATGGTCATCGTCGAGCAGCGCTCCTCACCGAACCGGTCAGCCCTCATGAGCCACTCGCAAAGTCCCCCGAATCCATGATCCAGCACGAAGCAAAGGCAGCCTCCTTGCCGTCGACCACGATC
>JBBRRW010000025.1:0-21480 GCA_038245975.1 Burkholderiales bacterium | reverse complement strand
CCGGGCACCAGCGCGCGTTCGACGACTTCATCGCTGTGGCGGAGGACCTGATCAAGAACCGCATCTCGTCGCCCTCGCACCTCGGCATCATGGGCGGCAGCAACGGCGGCCTGCTGGTGGGCGCGGTCGCGATGCAGCGACCCGAGCTGTTCAAGGCGGTCGTCTGCCAGGTGCCGCTGCTCGACATGCGCCACTACAACAAGCTGCTGGCGGGCGCGTCGTGGATGGGCGAGTACGGCAATCCGGACGTGCCGGCCGAGTGGGAGTACATCGCCAAGTACTCGCCGTACCAGAACGTGTTCGCCGACCAGAAGTACCCGCGCTTCCTGTTCACGACGTCGACCCGCGACGACCGTGTGCACCCCGGCCACGCGCGCAAGATGGCCGCGAAGATGCTCGAGCAGAAGCACGACCTGCTGTATTTCGAGAACACCGAAGGCGGCCACGCGGGCGCGGCCAACAACCCTCAGCAGGCACGGATGGGCGCGCTTGAATACACGTTCATGGCCCGCGAACTACGCTGAGCCCGGCGCTGCGCCCGCCGCTGACCGCGGTCTCGAACGCGAAGCGGCTTTCCTCGACCGCCGCATCGGGTTCGAAGCGCCGCTCGACGAACGTCGTGCGGCCGCGGCGATCGACGACGAAGACGGTCGAGGCACGCGTGCCGTAGCCGGGCATGCGGATGAACGGCGCGGAGAGCGCGCGTTCGACCTCGAGAGGGATGCCGGTGCCGGGCAGGCGATCGTCGCTGGCGACGGTCCGGTCGCCGAGCATCGTCATCAGCCGCTCGACGAGCGTGGCGGTGTCCGTGGCCGTTGCCAGTGCTTCGCGCGTCTGCTCGACCACGTAGTCGACCTTGGGCCACGACACGCCGAGGCGCGCATTCGACAGCGCATGCACGCCCGGCGCGACGGGAACGACCATCGACGCCTCCGGACCGGAGAGGGCCCACGCGCCGACGGGTCCGTCGTCGGCATGCCATTGCGCGGCCAGCAGGTTGAAGCCGTTGAAGCGCGCGGCGCCTGCGGCGATGCGCGCCAGGGCTGGCCCGGCCGGGCCGGCATCGGTCAGGAAATCGCCGACCAGCGCGCCGCGCGACGGCGCGTCCGGCCGCTGCGACGACGGATCGCGGAAGTTGGTCAGCGCGGCGAAGCGGCCGCCGCGCGTGACGCCCATCCAGGTGCCGCCCGCGCGCAGGTCACGGCCGGCGAGCAGGTCGTCGTCCGGCCACCACCGCGCCGAGGCGGTCGGCCGCGCGAAGAACTCGTCGCGATTGGCGGCGACCACCAGCGGATAGTCGGCATGGGCCTGCCAGGCGAACGCGATCAGGCACACGTCAGGCGATGTCCACGAAGCGCTCGACGTGCCGCGGACCCGCGACGAGGGCCAGTTCGTGCGCTTCCGCCGCCGCGGCGAGACGCGCCTCGAAGCCGGGCGTCACGTCCTCGTAGATTTCCATCCAGGTCTCGGAAGCCGTGCCACTGTCCGCACGGCGCAGCAGCCGCATCGCCGTCGCATCGCTGCCCAGCGCGCGCTGCATCGCGCGCACGCGCTCGCTCGTCCGCCCCAGCCCGGCATGCGGCACGTCGTAATAGATGTAGAGGTGCACGGCGACTCTGAGGCTGTGAATCAGAGCTTCGGCCGCACGAACACCTCGTTGTCGGGCAGCGCGTAAGGCAGCGGCTCGAGGGTCAGCGGTGCGCCGGCTATCGATCCGACGCGCAGTTCGGTCGACGCGAACAGCGCGAGCGGCAACTCGACGAGCAGCGCGATGCGGCCGTCGAGGCCGCGTTCGGCGTTGACGACGAGACCGCTCGCTTCGCGCTCGCCCGCCGTCCACACGTCGGTGCCCGGCGCGGGCGGGGTGATCGACCCGGCGGTGGACGCGAGCGCCATGCGCCGCTTCAGCTTGCCGAGGTACTGGCTGCGCGCGACGATTTCCTGGCCGGGGAAGCACCCCTTCCTGAAGTCGACGGCCCCGAGCGCTTCGAGGTTCAACATCTGCGGCACGAAGCGATCCTGCGTCCCCGTCGTGATCCGCGGCAGGCCCGAACGGATGTCGAGCCAGCGCCAGAACGCGGCCTCGACGACGCCGTCCGGCTCGTCGGCGGCCGGGTCGGAAGGTCCGATCCGCAGGTAGCGCTTCTGCGTGGACACGTCGGGATAACGGACCCATGTGCGATCGCCGCTGCGCAGCGCCGTCCACGGCGCCAGCGCGGCGACCGCTGCCGGCAGGTCGGGTGGGTCCATCGTTCCCCGGAAGGCGGACGACGCGGAGACGTCGTCGAGCGTGACCTTGGCACGCAGCACGTACATGCGCAGTCGCTTCGCGATCGTGTCGGCGATGTCGCGCGACAGGAGCATCGAGATCGCGTCGCCTTCGCTCCACAGCACGACACTCGCGAGCAGGCGGCCCTTCGGCGAGCAGTAGCCCGCCAGCGACGCCGGCGCCGCGGCGCCGGCAGGGAAGGCCTCCGGCACGTTGCGCGTCAGCTGGCTGTCGAGAAAGCTGCGTGCGTCCGCGCCGCGCACGACCAGCAGGGCCAGGTGGTCGAGCGCAGTCGAAGCTTCGGGTCGATCGAGCAGAGCGGAAGGGGGCGTGTCGTTCATGGGAGGGGCGGCAGGTCCTGGGGGGGCGGCGGTTATCATTATGTCCCCACACCTAACGACCCGCCGCCGTTGAAATTCCTTGCGCGCCTGCTGCTCCTGATGCTGCTCGCCGTCGCGGCGTCCGGCCTCGGCGTCTACTGGTGGGCGCACCGGAGCTTCGCACCCGATCCCGCGAAGGGTGGCGCCATCGAGGTCACGATCGCGCCGGGTTCGTCGGTCCGCTCGATCGGCGCGCAGATCGACGCAGCCGGCGTGCCCCTCGATCCGCTGCTGTTCGCGGTGCTTGCGCGCGTGGAGCGCCGGGCCACGCGACTGCAGGCCGGCACCTACGCGATCGCGGCGTCGCTGACGCCGGAGACTCTGCTCGACAAGATGGAGGCCGGAGACGTCGTCCGGATCGCACTCGTGATCCCCGAGGGGTGGACCTTCGCGCAGATGCGCAACGTCATCGCGAACCATCCGGGCCTGAAGCAGACCGTGCGCGCGCTCGACGATGCCCAGCTGATGGCGGCCGTCGGCGCGACGATCAACATGCCCGAAGGGCAGTTCTTCCCGGACACGTACTTCTTCACCCGTGGCACCGCCGATCTCGAGATCTACAAGCGCGCCTACCGGGCGATGCAGAAGCGGCTCGACGACGCCTGGGCCTCGCGCGCGCCGAACCTGCCGCTGGCCACGCCCTACGAGGCGCTGACGCTCGCGTCCGTGGTCGAGAAGGAGACCGGCCGGCCGGAAGACCGACCGCAGGTTGCGGCGGTCTTCATCAACCGGCTGCGCAAGGGCATGCTGCTGCAGACCGATCCGACGGTGATCTACGGCATGGGCGCCCGTTTCGACGGCAACCTGCGCAAGGCCGATCTGACCTCCGATACGCCTTACAACACTTACCTTCGGCCGGGGCTGCCGCCGACGCCGATCGCGCTGGTCGGCGTCGCCGCACTCGCGGCCGTCGTCAATCCGCCGCATACCGACGCGCTGTATTTTGTCGCGCGCGGCGACGGCAGCAGCGAGTTCTCGGACCGCCTCGGCGATCACAACCGTGCGGTCGACCGCTATCAGCGCGGCGGCCTGTCGCGCACCAGACCGTGACGACGGCGTCGAGCCCGGCCGTCCGGCATCCGCGTTTCGTTACGTTCGAAGGCGTCGACGGCGCGGGGAAAAGCACGCACGTTGAATGGTTCGCGACCACGCTCGCGGCGCGCTGCCGCGCCGAAGTCGTGCTCACGCGCGAACCCGGCGGAACGCCGCTCGGCGAAGCGTTGCGCGCGCTGGTGCTGCACCAGCCGATGGATCTGGAGACCGAGGCCCTGCTGATGTTCGCGGCCCGCCGACAGGTCGTCGCGGACGTCATCGAACCCGCGCTGGCACGCGGCGCCTGGGTCGTCTGCGACCGCTTCACCGACTCCACCGTGGCCTATCAGGGAGGAGGACGCGGGCTCGCGCTCGACAAGATCGAGACGCTTCGGCAATGGGTGCATCCCCGCCTGGAACCGGCGACCACCATCCTCTTCGACCTGGCGCCGGAGATCGCGCAGCAGCGGATGAACGCCGCGCGTGACAAGGATCGGTTCGAACTCGAGGCGCGGGATTTCTTCGTCCGGGTGCGGACGAGCTACCTCCGGCTCGCGAGCGCCGAGCCGGATCGCTTTCGCCTGATCGATGGCGCACGAAACATTGCTGATATTCGTGTGATGCTGGAGGAAATCTTGGCAAACCTTTGTTCGAAATGATTTTTATGGAAGTTTCACAATGTTTGTCACGAAAGATTGCGCGGAACGGCACATCTTCGCGATAACTCCTTGAATGGACTCGATTTGACAATCCTTCCGCCGTGGCTGCGCCCCGAACTGGACCACCTGCTGGCCGAGCCCGCTCGCGCCGCGCACGCGCTGCTGCTGCACGGCCAGGGCGGCATCGGCAAGCGCCAGCTCGGCCTCGCCGTGGCCCGCGGGCTGCTGTGCGAATCGCCGGACGCCGAACGGCGCGCCGTCGGCGGATGCGGGGAATGCGCCGCCTGCATCTGGTTCGATCAGGGCAATCACCCCGATTTCCGGAAAGTCGTTTCCGAAGCGCTGGCCGTCGCCGAGGGGCTCGAACTCGCGGACGAGGTGGGCGACGCGGACGGATCCGACAGCGCCGAGGGGGGCGGTGCCAGGACCAAGCGGGCGCCGAGCAAGGAGATCAAGGTCGACCAGATCCGCTCGCTGCACGCGTTCATGTCGGTCGCGACCCACCGCAGCCGGTTTCGCGTGGTGCTGATGTACCCGGTCGAGAGCGTCAACGACGTGGCCGCGAACGCGCTGCTGAAGATGCTCGAGGAGCCGCCGCCGCTGACGGTCTTCATCCTGGTCGCCGACCACCTCGGCCGCATCCCCGCCACCATCGTGTCGCGCTGTCGGAAGGTGTTCGTCGCGACCCCGCCGCCAGCCGTGGCGACGGCATGGCTCGCCGAGCAGGGCGTCGCCGATCCCGCAGCGGTGCTGGCCGCGTGCGGCGGGGCTCCGCTCGCCGCAGTGGCCTTCGCGCACGACGAACAGGCCACGGCGTCGCGCCGGGACCTGCTGGGCTTCCTCAGCAAGCCGGGCATCGAGGCGGCGCTGGCCACCGCCGAATCCTTCGCCAGGACGCCGACGGCGCCGCTGGTGCGCTGGCTGCAGCAGTGGCTGTCGGATTGCATCGCGATGCGGCTTTCGGGACGGATACGCTATCATCCGGCGCAGTCGAAAGTGATCGCGCAACTGGCAGGTGCCGCAAGGCTCGACGCGCTGATGAACCTGATGCAGCGGCTCGACGCAGTCCGCAGGACGATCGATCATCCACTGAATGCAAGGCTGCTGCTGGAAGGCGTGCTGACGGCTTATGCCGACGCGATGGCGCCCTCCAGGTCCTGATCCGGTACTTCGTTCGCTTGGCCCCCGACCCCTACATGCCGCGATGAGTGACGACTCCAAAGCCCCGACGCCGGTAGCCCGGCCGAGCGTGTTGTCACTCAATATCAAGGAAAAGGCGGCGCTCTACGCGGCGTGGATGCCCTACCTCAAGCACGGTGGCATCTTCGTGCCCACCGGACGGCCCTACGCGATCGGCGACGACGTCTACCTCCTGCTGTCGCTGATGGACGACCCGGCCAAGTTCCCGGTCGCCGGCAAGGTGGCCTGGGTCACGCCGCAGGGCGCGCACAACAACAAGGCCCAGGGCATCGGCGTCCATTTCGCCGACGACGAAGGTGGCCACGTGGCGCGCCGTCGCATCGAGGACATCCTCGGCGCGGCGATGAAGTCTTCGCGGACGACCCACACGGTCTAGCTGCCCACGGTCGGCACTGCCGACCCGCTCCCCGATGAATGCCATCGTTTTCCGCGACGCCGTCGCTGCCGACCTGCCGGCCATCGTGGCCATCTACAACTCGACCATCGCCGGCCGGCAGGTGACTGCCGATCTCGACCCGGTCGGCGTGCAGAGTCGCGTCGCGTGGTTCGACGCGCACGACGCGGTGCGACGCCCGCTGTGGGTCGCCGAACGGGGCACGGACATCGTCGGCTGGCTGAGCTTCTCCGACTTCTACGGCCGTCCGGCGTACGGCGCCAGCGTCGAAGTCAGCATCTATCTGGCGGAGTCGATGCGCGGCCAGGGGCTGGGCCGGACCTTCCTCAAGCGGGCCATCGTCGAGGCACCGCGGTTCGGCGTGAAGACGCTGCTCGGCTTCATCTTCGGACACAACGAACCCAGCCTGCGGCTCTTCGAGCGCTACGGGTTCGAGCGCTGGGGCACGCTGCCGCGCGTGGCGTCGCTGGACGGCGTCGAACGCGACCTGATCATCGTCGGCTTGCGCCTCGGCGAACGCACGACTCCCGCAGCGGTCGCAACGGGCTGACCGCAAAGGCGGCCCACGCCGCGATCCCCCCTCCGCTTCTTCCTGAACGCCCTTCATGTTCGTCGACTCGCACTGCCACCTCGATTTTCCCGACTTCGCCGCACGCATGCCCGACGTCCTGGCCAACATGGCGGAAAGCCGGGTCACTCATGCGCTGTGCATCTCGGTCGACCTGGCGGACTTTCCGAAAGTGCTCGCGCTGGCCGAAAGCGCGCCACACCTGTTCGCCTCCACCGGCACGCATCCGGATTACGAGGACACCGAGGAGCCCACCGTCGACGGGCTGGTGAACCTGGCGGACCACCCGAAGGTCGTGGCGATCGGCGAGACGGGCCTCGACTACTACCGCCTGACGGGCGACCTGGCATGGCAGCGCGAACGCTTCCGCGTGCACATCCGGGCCGCGCGGCAGGCTGCGAAGCCGCTGGTCATCCACACCCGCGCGGCGGCCGAGGACACGCTGCGCGTGATGCGCGAGGAGGGGGCAGGGGAGGCACGCGGGGTGATGCACTGCTTCACCGAGACCTGGGAAGTCGCGGCGGCCGCGATCGACATGGGCTTCTACATCTCGATGTCCGGCATCGTCACGTTCAAGAGCGCCCGCGACCTGCAGGAAGTCGCGCGCCGGATTCCGCTCGATCGTCTGCTGATCGAGACCGATTCCCCGTATCTCGCTCCGGTACCGTTCCGTGGCAGAACCAACGAACCGGCCTTCGTCGCGCACGTGGCGGCGAAGGTCGCCGAACTGCGCGGCATCACGGTCGAGGAGGTCGGCCAGGCGACCACGGACAACTTCTTCCGGTTGTTCCACACGGCCCGTCGCACATGAACGGCCGGTCGTGGATCGTCGGTCTCGCGTTGGCGGCTTGGGCCTCCGTTGCCTGTGCCGCGACGACCGACGATTTGTTTGACGCCGCTTCCATCGACAACCTGCACGACGTGCAGCGCCTGATCCAGAACCGCGTGATCGATCCGAAGGCGCTCGATGCGCGCGGCGACACGCTGCTGATCGCGGCCATCCGCAACGATGCTGCGCGCGTGACGGACTATCTGATCGGCACCTCGTCGATCGACGTCGACGCGACGAACGTGTCCAGCGAGACGGCGATGATGATCGCCGCCTACCGCAACAAGAAGGACGTGGTGGACCAGCTGATCGCGCGCGGGGCGGAGGTCAACCGCACCGGCTGGACGGCCTTGCACTACGCCGCCTCGGTCGATGCCCGCGACATCGTCGGCCTGTTGCTCGAACACGCCGCCTACATCGACGCCGAGTCGCCGAACAAGACCACGCCGTTGATGATGGCCGCGCGCGGCGGTTACGAGGCGCTGTGTCATCAGCTGATCGAAGCCGGCGCGGACCCGACATCGATCAACGAACGCGACCTGACGGCGGCCGATTTCGCGAGGCGCGCCAGCAGCGTCGAACTGGGGCAATGGCTCGACGGACAAGCTGTGGTCTGGCGTGCAAAATACCGGACTTCGTCTTCACGACCGGCGCGACCGACGCCATGACGGGCCTGCGCACTCGTGCACCGTCGATGACCGCAAACTGCCGATGAGACCCATAGAGCACCCAGACCTCGGCGTCGGAACCGCACCCGGACCCGCGTCCGGCCGGACGATTCACCGCGTCGACCACGGCATGCGTCCGGGACGGTTCGTCATGCAGTCGCACGCGCTGGGCGGGCCGATCGCGAGCCCGCGGGCGCTGATCATCGCCGCGGCCATCGCCGTCGCGGTGTATCTGCTGGGTTGTCGTTTGAGCGACTGATCTCGGTTCGGCGCCGGACCAACGGACCGAGGTACCGCTTTACCGGCCACTCCGCTCATTCGTCGAGTGCGCATAATTTGTATTATGTAAACTCACTGATGGAGTGCTTCGAAGTGATGCACCCCGACTTCCGGCAGACGCATGCAGTGCTTCCACGCGAAGCCCGAAGCACGCGCATGCACCGGGTGCAACAGATCTGCGAGATTGAACCTTCGACGACGAAGCGCCCCCCCACCAACGGGAGCGCCCATGGACGCGGTCCTGAAGCAACGACGCGACGATCGACCGCAACTTTCCTGCGTAATGTCGGGCAGGCGGCGATGGTGGCGTCGCAGACGCGCATCGGACAAAGTCGCGCTCCGATCGCGGTCTGCGCGAGCCCGCAGCGGACCAGCATCTGTGCGTTACTGGACGGCGATAAATGAAGCGCTGTCGCGTTTTCCACCCTGAGCCATTCCCATTCGACCGGTCGATCATGTATCTGCGCGGGATCAGCACTGCCACTCCAGCCAACCGCTACACCAAGGCCGAGTGCCTCGACGCGTTCCGGAGGTCTGCATGGTTCGCTCGCTTGAGTGTCAGGGCACACCTGATCGCGAGCACGGTTCTGCAACGCGACAATGGCATCGAGGCTCGGCACCTCGCGGTCGACACGCTCGACGACGTGTTCACCATCGATCCGGACACGCTCGCACGACGCTTCCTCGACCATGCGCCGGCCCTGGCCAGCGCCGCCGCCGAACGCGCCCTGTCCGCCAGCGGAACCCTCGCCGATGACATCGACGCCATCGTCGTCAGCACCTGCACGGGCTACCTGTGCCCGGGGCTGTCCGGTTATGTGGTGGAGCGCCTCGGATTACGGAACGACGTGCAGACGTTCGACCTCGTCGGCCAGGGATGCGCCGCAGCGCTGCCGAACCTGCAGCTCGGGCGCGCATTGCTGGCAACTCGGGAGTGCGACCGGGTGCTGTCTGTGTGCGTCGAGATCAGCAGCGCTGCGATGTATCTGGACGACGACCCCGGCGTGCTGATCAGCGCCTGCCTGTTCGGTGACGGCGCGGGAGCCGCGGTCCTGTCGCGCGACCCCGGCGACGTTGGCCGCAGCATCGCGTGGGTCGACAGCGAATCAGTCATCGACGCAACGAAGCGGACGGCGCTGATGTTCGAGCAACGCGAAGGGATGTTACGCAACATCCTGACCCGCGAAGTGCCGTCGCTCGCTGCGGAGCGCGCGGATCAGCTGCTCGGCAAGGTACTCGGGCGAGCGGGGCTGCGGAACGCGGATATCGCCACCTGGATCTTCCATGCGGGCGGCCGCGATGTGCTGCATGCGCTCGAAGGGCGCATCGGCGTCGAACGGCACTGCTTCCGCTACAGTGCGGCGATGCTCCGCGAGTACGGCAACCTGTCGAGCGCATTCGTCTATTTCGTCCTCGAAGCGGCCTTGGAAGACGGGGCACCCGACGGTTGGTGGTGGCTGTCGTCGTTCGGTGCGGGGTTCAGCGCGCATGGCGCTCTGCTGGAGGTCCGATGATGTGGGGCGAGTCCGTGACTTTGCCGGTGATCCGGGCCCAGCGGGTCTACCGATGAGCCTGCCGCGCATCGTCGCCCCCGAGACGCTGGACCACCTGGCGGCCGACGACCCGGCCGCGATGCGTTCACGTCGCGATTTGCGGCGCGTCCATCGCATCATGCGGACCGCCTCGATCGTTGCGAATGCGATCGGTGCGTCCAAGGCCCTGCGCCGGCCCGAGCCCTTCCGCGTTCTCGAACTGGGAGCCGGCGACGGGACGCTGATGCTGCGGGTCGCGCGTGCGATCGGCCGCGTCGATGCGGCCGTCCAGTTGACGCTGCTCGATCGCCTGGCCTTGGTCGAGCCGGTGACGATCGACGGATACGCACGCGTGGGCTGGCGGGCGGAAGCCACTACCGCCGATGTCCTCGAATGGGCCGCAGCGTCGACGCCGGGCCGTGCGTCGACCGCATCCACCGGAAAGCGCTGGGATCTGATCATCGCCAACCTGTTCCTCCATCACTTCCAGGGACGCGAACTGCAGTCGGTGCTTCGCGCGATCGCGACCCGGAGCGACCGGCTGTTCGCCTGCGAGCCGCGGCGTGCCCGGCTCGCCCTGGTCGCTGCGCACCTGACCGGCCTCATCGGCGCCAACGCGGTCACCCGCGAGGACGCGGTCCTCAGCGTACATGCCGGCTTTCACGCCGATGAACTGACCGCAACGTGGAAGTCGTTCGAGACCGGCTGGACCGTTCGGGAATATGGCGCCGGCCTGTTCAGTCATTGTTTCGACGCCCGCCGGCGCGGCATCCCGTGATGCCGGCTTCGTTCGATGCCGTCGTCATCGGCGCGGGTCCGGCCGGTTCGTCTGCGGCCATTCTGCTGGCACGCGCGGGCTGGCGCGTGGCGTTGATCGAGAAGCAGCGCTTCCCGCGCCGCAAGGTGTGCGGCGAGTGCATCGCAGCGAGCAATCTCCCGCTACTCGCCGCACTCGGCATCGGTGCCGACATCGAAGCGAGCGCAGGTCCGGCGTTGCGGCAGGTCGTGCTGATGCGCGCACACCAATCGGTGACGGCGCCTCTTCCCGCGGCCTCGTTCGATGGCCACCGCTATGGGGTCGCAGTGGGCCGCGAGACGCTCGACACCCGCCTGCTCGAAGCGGCACTGGGAGCCGGTGTGCAGGTCTTCCAGCCATGGGCCGTCGAAGCGGTCGACGGCGTGCCCGGCGACTGGACGTGCACCATGCGCGCGGTCGGTTCCGATGAACGCTCGCGACTGCAGGCGCGGGTCGCCATCGATGCCCATGGATCGTGGGAAGCGTTGTCGTCGGCGCGCCGCGAACGGCGCGCGGTACATCGCCCGTCCGACCTGTTCGCCTTCAAGGCGAACTTCCAAGGTTCCACACTGCCCCTCGGTGCGCTCGCGCTGCTGGCTTTCGACGGCGGCTACGGCGGCATGGTGCTCGCGGGTGATGGCGTGACGACGGTCGCCTGCTGCATGCGACGCGATCGGCTCCAGAGCTGCCGCGCACTTCTTCCCGGCCTCGATGCCGGCGAAGCGGTCGAGGCGTATCTCGCACATCAGTGCAGCGGTGTCCGGGTGGCACTGGCCGATGCGCGGCGCGACGGACCGTGGCTTGCATCGGGGCCGATCGAACCCGGCATCCGCGTGCACAAGGCCGACCAGCCGTTCCGGATCGGCAATGCGGCTGGCGAAGCGCACCCCATCATCGGCGAGGGGATGAGCATGGCCTTGCAGTCCGCGTGGCTGCTGTGCGGGCGACTGATCGACCCGGCACAGCGTGATCGGCCACCGAGCGGCGCGCGCCAGCACGCGATAGGCGCTCGCTTCCGGACCGAGTGGCGCCGCCACTTTGGCCGTCGGCTGCGCATCGCGTCCGTTTTCGCGCATGCTGCGATGCGCCCCGCGTCAGCGACGATGCTGATGGGTATCGCCCATCAGTGGCCGGGGCTGCTCGGTGCCGGCGCCCGATGGGGCGGAAAGATCACATCGGCGGTCGGGAAGGAGGCTGTCGCGTCGTTGTCGACGACCATCGGCGTATCGGTCGTACGCGTTCGGGGCGCCACCGCACGCCCGCCATCGAGTCCTTTGCAAGAGGAGATCTGAATTGCCATCGACCTTCGAAAGACTGCGTTCGATCCTGGTCCGTGACTACAAGGTGGACGCCCACGCGGTGACCCTCGAGTCCTCACTCGAAAGCCTGAACATCGATTCGCTCGGCGCCACCGAACTGCTGTTCACGATCGAAGACGAGTTCGAGATCCGTCTCACGAAGGAGCCCGTGAATCTTGCGACGGTGGCCGATGTCGTCGGGTTCATCGACGCGCTGGTCACGAGATCGCGGCAGGCTTCTCCGGACGAGGCCGGCCCGACCCGACAGGCGACGGACACTTGACGCGACGAATCGCCATCACCGGCCTCGGTCTGGTCTCGCCGCTGGGTCTCGACGCGACCGCGAACGCGTCGAACGCGGCAGCGGGTCGCTCGGCGATCGGACGTCTCGATGACCTGTCGTTCGCGAGCCGGCTCGCGGTTCCGATCGCGGCGCGGGTCCGATTCGACGGCTCCGCGCACTTCGACCCGCCGCAGCTGCGTATGCTCGACCGGGTGAGCCAGTTCGCGGTCGTTGCCACCCGCCAGGCGATCGCCGACAGCGGACAGGAGCCGTGCCATGTGGATCGGGATCGGGTCGGCGTCTTCGTCGGCTGCGGCATGGGCGGTTCGACGACGATGGACGACGGCTACAGGACGCTTTACGGCGACCGTTCGGATCGCATCAAACCCTTCACCGTCCTCGCCGGCATGCACAACGCGCCCGCCGCCTGGATCGGCATCGAATACGGTCTCTCGGGTCCCAATCTGACCTATTCGACGGCCTGTTCTTCGTCGGCTGTCGCGATCGGTGAAGCGTGGCTGCGCCTCGCGAGCGGCAGCCTGGACCTTGCGATCGCCGGCGGGGCCGAGGCGCCGCTCACGCTCGGCTCGATGAAGGCGTGGGAGGCGATGCATACGATCGCGTCCATCGATCCCGACGACCCGTCGACATCGTGCAAGCCGTTCGCGAAAAACCGGAGCGGCATGGTCCTCGGCGAAGGCGCCGCGATGCTGGTCCTCGAACCGTGGGACCGCGCCGTGGCCCGAGGCGCCCGCATCCATGGCGAAATGCTCGGTTACGGGCTGTCGACGGACCCTGGTCACATCACGAGACCGAGCGTCGCCGGCCAGGCGTCGGCGATGCGCCTGGCACTGCGGTCGGCCGACCTTCTACCGTCGGACATCGATGCGATCAACGCCCACGGAACCGGCACCCAGGCCAACGACGCGGTGGAGACCGCTGCCATCAAGACGGTGTTCGGAGCCCACGCCCACGACATCCCGATCAGTGCGACCAAGGCGTTGCATGGCCACCTGCTCGGCGCCACGGCCGCACTGGAAGGCGCGCTCTCGCTGCTGGCGATGCAACAGGGAATCGCGCTGCCGACCATGCATCTGCTCCAACCCGATGCGGAGTGCGATCTGGACTACGTGGCCAATCGCGCACGCGCTGACGTCGGCGCCCGCACCATGCTTTCCAATTCATTCGCCTTCGGCGGAACCAACGCGGTCCTGGTGCTCCGAGCGGGTCCGGGCGAGACGTAAGCGGCGATGACAAGCGCGTTGCGCCGTTGCCGCGCTTCGCCAGCGCTTTCGTCAGGCCGCCGACATTCTCGGCGCCGCCGTCGGATCGGACGACACGTCGCCCTACCCGACCGCGACCGACGCGTTGGCATCGACCTTCACTTCGTCCGCCCACACCTTGAAGCTCTCGAGGTAATTCGGTCCGAAGGTGTTGGCCAGCGCCACGTCGCAGGCATCGCGCCCGCGTCCCATCAGCACGCGGCCGATGCGCGGCGTGTTGTTGCGCGGATCGAACGTGTACCAGCGGTCGCCGAGAAAGGCCTCGAACCAGCCGGCGAAGTCCATGGCCGTCCACGGCAGCGGGACGCCGATGTCGGTGATGTAGCCGGTGCAGTAGCGCGCCGGGATGTTCATGCAGCGACACAGCGCGACAGCCAGGTGCGCGTAGTCGCGACAGACGCCCCGACCTTCGTTGAAAGCCTCGAACGCCGTGCGCGTCCGGCGTGCATGCTGGTAGCCGAACTGGATATGCCGGTGCACGAAATCGCAGATCGCCTGGACCCTGGCCCAGCCCGGGGCGACGTGACCGAAGCGCTCCCACGCGATCGACGACAGCTGATCGGTCTCGCAATAGCGACTGCCGAGCAGATACACCAGCGTCGATTCGGGCAACTCGTCGACCGGCGTCTGCGGCGCGTCTTTCGGTACCGGATCGGGCGCGCCGCTGTCGTTGACGATCGCGTCGGCGCTGAGGACGATGCGCCCGGCCGGCGCGACGATGCGGCTGCACCAGTTGCCGAATGAATCGCGATACTGGCGGATCGGCACCGGCGGATCGGTCACCAGGTGATCGGGCCGCACCAGGTCGGAAGCGCGCGAGTAGTGGATGTTCAACGCGAGGAGCATCGGCGTCTCCTGCGGGCACTGATAGGCCATCTCGAAACCAACGCGGATCTGCATGCTCTCTCCAGGGTGAACTTGCGTGCACGCAAAAGCTGTACCAGCAAGGTACGCCATCGTAGGGAATCGCCCTCCTTCGCAGCATCAGCAACCGTCTTACTCCCCGATTGCGGCAACGTCCGAGAGGCGGTGATCGGCCCCGGCGAATTTTCGATCGATCGCGCTCGGCGCGCTCGGACATCCCGCTGTCCGGGACACTAGAATGCGACCTGGCGCGACCGCGATCAGGAGACGGCCCCGGCTGCTTTCCCGACTTCGCGACCCTCCGCGATCGTCAACGACGCCAAATCCTCTCGCACCTTCCGCAACCGGGACCTCCGTTGACCGACCTCGCCTCGCACATCGTCGCCGTCCCCGACTTTCCCACGCCGGGCATCCTGTTCAGGGACATCGCTCCGCTGCTCCGCAATCATTTTGGCGCCACCGTCACGGCGCTCGGCGAGCGGCTCACCGCGCACGAGTGGTCCGACATCGACGTGGTGATCGGCATCGAGTCGCGGGGCTTCATTCTCGGCGCCGCGCTCGCCGAGCGCTACGGCAAGGCGTTCGCGCTGGTGCGCAAGCAGGGCAAGCTGCCGCCGCCCGTCGTCGCGCTGGCCTATGCGCTCGAGTACGGCAGCGGCATCCTCGAGATGCAGCGCGGCGCCGGCCGCGCGTTGCTGGTCGACGATGTCCTGGCGACCGGGGGCACGCTGCGCGCATCGGCCGACCTGTGCGTCGAGGCGGGCTACGAGGTCGCCCGCTTGCTCGTGCTGATCGACCTGCGGATCGTGCCGGACTTCACGTGGCGATCGCTCGAGGCGCGCAGCGTCGTGCAGTATTGAGGGCCGCCGCGCGGCGGCGCGGAACGTTCGTCGCCGTTCGCCGCTCCTACGCTGCCCTGCCTGCAAGGAAGCCCACGAGATGATCACCCTCGCCCATCGCCACCGCGCGATCCTGCTGGCCCTGTGCCTGTCGCTCGCGCCGCTGCACGCGGTGCGCGCCGCCGACGTCGATCCCGCGACCACGCGCATCCGCAGCTTCGGCGACGCGCTCGTCGAGACGATGAAGCAGGCACAGCGACTGTCGGTCAAGGCGCGCTACGAGAAGCTCGAACCCGCGGTCCGCGCCACCTTCGATCTGCCGGCCATGACGCGCATCGCGGTCGGGCCCACGTGGACGTCGATCGGCCCCGACGACCAGCAGGCGCTGATCGAACAGTTCGGACGCCTGACCATCGCCACCTACGCGAATCGCTTCGACAGCTATTCGGGCGAACGCTTCGAGGTGGACCCGCAGGTCGAGACCCGCGGTGCGAACCGCATCGTGCACAGCACGCTGGTCCTGCCGAAGGGCGACCCGATCGCGCTCAACTACCTGGTGCGTTCGGGCGACGACGGCTGGAAGGCGACCGACATCTACCTCAAGGGCACGATCAGCGAACTGGCGACGCGACGCTCCGAGTTCGGCGCCCTGCTCCGCTCGGGTGGTGCGGCCGCGCTGATCGACAGCCTGCGGCAGCGCGCCGACAAGCTGCTGCAGCCGAGCTGACCGTCGTCGGGGATCGCGCGCCGTTATCTTGACGGCGGCGCGGCGGGCGCAGGGCGCGTGACGGCGCCCGGATCGGTCAGTTCGTCGTCCGGCGCGCCCTCGCGCGCTTCGCGCAACGTCGCCTGCCGGTTCTGACGCCAGACGCTGCGCAGGTAGGCATAGAAGTCGATCGCGTTAGCCTCGATGGTTTCGAGCGTTTCGATGTTGCGCGAACGCAGGTCGATGCCGTCGGTGACGCCGACCGCGCCGGAGACCTCGCGCCGCGTCGACGTCGATCCGATGCGTCCGAACGGCGACGCGTATGCGTCCACGCCGGTGCCCAGCGCATCGCGGAGGTTGGTCGGGCCGAACAGCGGCAGCATCAGGAACGGACCGTCGCCGACACCCCATGCATAGAGCGTTTGGCCGAAGTCGCCGGACTGCTGCTGCATGCCCACTTCCGCCGCCTTGTCGAAGAGCCCGCCGATGCCCCATGTGGAGTTGATGATGAAGCGCCGGCCGGTGATGCCGGCGGCCTCGCCCCGACCCTGCAGCAGGTCGTTCGCGAACGTCAGTGGTTCCGTGAGGTTGTCGATGAACGATCGCACGCGATCCCGCACGACTTCGGGCAGCGCCGAGCGATAGGCCTTCGCCACCGGCTTGATGACGGTCCGGTCGACGGCCTGGTTGACCGCGAACACGCGGCGGTTCAATGGCTCCAGCGGATCGTTCTGCGTGTCGTCGGCCACGCCGCCGGGCGGCAGGCTCGCGCAACCGCCCGACGCGAGCGCGACCAGCGACGCGACCAGGAGCGCGCAGAGGGAAGTCCATCGCAGGAACATGGTGCGGCTTTCGGCGAAAGGTCGTTGCGCGCGGCCGCGGAACAACTGCCCGAAGCCGCAGTAGCCGAAAGCTCGCTTCAGGTTCGAGAACACGCGCAGCCGCAGCGGCATGCCGGGGTCGGTGACGTACTCGCAGGTCAGCGACACGCGGCTCTCGCCGACGCCGAGCAGCGTGTAGCGCCGGCTGTCGTCTTTGACCTCGGGCAGCAGCGCGTCGGCGCTCTGCGCGAGTTCGGCGTCACGCGTGTGTCCTTGAGCGGCGTCACGAGCATCGGGCAAGACGTCCGTCCCGGGTCCGGGGGAGTCGGCGGTACGACAGGGGTCATCGGTACGGGGTCAACTTGGAGAGGAATCAACATCTACGGAATCGGGCGATTCTGCGCCGAAGCAAACACCGGTCATCGGACCCCGTCTCGCGCAGCGGCCGGCGACGGTCCGAGCAGCGCGGGCAGCACCAGCAGCGCGGCACCGAGCGTGCACGCCAGAGACAGCGCGAGCAGCTTGCCCATGCTGGCCGTGCCGGGATGGCTCGACAGCCACAGGCTGCCGAACGCGGTGGCGGTCGTCAGCGCGCTGAAGATCACCGCCCGCGCGAGACTGGTCTGCAACAGGTCGCTCACGCCGTGGCGCCACGCGATCACGAAGTAGATGTTGAAGGCCACGCCGATGCCGAACAGCAGCGGCAGCGCGATGATGTTCTCGTAGTTGAGCGGGATGCGCAGCAGCACGCAGAAGGCCAGCGTCACCAGCCCACCGAGCAGCAGCGACGCCAGCGTGACCGAGACGTCGCGGACCCGTCGCAACACCGCGATCAGCAGCACGGTGATCGCGACCAGCGCCCAGATGCCGGCCTGGATGAACGCATGCACGATCGTCCCGGCCGACTCCTGGATCGAGATCGGCGCGCCGGTCGCATCCGGCGCGACCGTGCGGACCGCCGCGATGAACCGCCGCAGCAGGTGGTCCTCGGCGGCGGCCGTCTGCGGCGTGCCGGTCGCGCGCGGGTAGACCTCCACGCGGGCCCGGCCGTCGCTCGCGACCCAGTCGGCTTTCAGGTCGGCGGGCAGCGTCGCGAGCGAGACCGGTGCCGCCTGCAGCGCTTTGCGCAACTGGTCGAGCGTGGTCCGCAGCCCCGGGATCAGCGCTTCGTCCAGCGCCCGTCTGCGGGCAGGAGGGCCGTCGGCGATGGACTTCAGGGCCCTGGCGACACGCACCGCATCGGCCGCCGTGGCGGCATGCGCGTCGTCGCCCGCGGCCTGCTCGAGCACGAGCGCGGCCGCGCGCAGGGCCTGCACGTTGTCGTCGTCGCTCGGCGCCGGCTTGACGCTCGTCGGGTTCAGCGTGGGGTCGAGCAGGCTCGCGGCGTCGCCGATGATCGCGAGCTTGGGTTCCTGGTCGGCCGGGACGAAGCTGGCGAGCGTCAGCGCCTGCGAGACCTCGGGCAGGGCGGACAGCTTCCGTCCGAGCGCCGTGGCCGCGTCCAGCGAAGGCGCGAGCACGTCGATCGTGTTGGGCGTCGTCTGCGGATTGCGCGAGAGATCGAGGATCGTCGCGACGGCTTCGCTGGTGCTGCTGCGCAGGTTGAGCGGATCGAAGTCGAAGCGCACGAACGGCAGCAGCGCGAGGCTGACGAGCGCCACCGCGCCCGCGGCCGCGAGCACGCGCCGCCGATGCACCGCGAGCAGGCGATCGACGAACGCCAGGCCGCGGAAACCCATGCCCGACGGCAGGCCGTCGACGCGCATCAGCTTCAGCAGTGCCGGCAGCAGCGTGATGCTGGACAGGAACGCGATCACCATGCCGATGCCGGCGATGACGCCGAGCTCGGAGACGCCAAGATAGTCGGTGGGCTCGAACGCGAAGAAGCCGGCCGCGATCGCGACCGCGGCCAGCGCCAGTGACGCGCCGACCTCGAGCGCAGCGCGACCCAGCGCGACCACGGGGTCGATGCCGCGTGGGGCGTTGGCACGATACGACACCGCGAACTGGATGCCGAAGTCGACGCCGAGCCCGACGAAGAGGACGGCGAACGCGACGGAGATGAGGTTGAGCGCGCCGTAGATGAACAGCCCGCACGCCGCGGTGAGCGCGAGGCCGACGACGAGGCTCGCGACGATGGCCGCCATCGCCCCGATCGAGCGCACCGCGAACCACAGCATGACCAGCAACGCGACCAGCATCACCGCAGCGTTGCGACCTGCATGCTCCTGCAGCGTGACGAACTCCTCGTCGGCCATCGACACGTTGCCGGTGAGGCGGATGCGCACGCCGTGTGCCGCGTCGAGTCCGGCGGCGGCGGCGGTCTCGCGGATGAAGCGCGACGCGCGCTGTCCGGGCTGCAGCGCGTTGAAGTCCAGCACCGGTTGCACGAGCACGAAGCGCCGCAGCTCGCGCGCGTCGGGCGCGCGTCCGCCGAGCATCGAGCGCCACGACAATGCGGTCGCGCGATCCCCCTGCACGTTCTCGAGCGTGACGGCCAGCGCAGCGAGGCCCGGTCCCAGCACGTCGAGCATGGCCTCCTTGTGGCGCACGCCTTCGAGGGCAAGCTGTAGCGTGTCCATCAATCCACGGACGCTCGGGTCGACGGCCAGCGTGCCGAGAATCGGCTGTGCCGCAATGAGCTGCTCGGTCGTTCGCGACAACGTGTCCGTATCGAGGAACAGCAGTCCGTTGCGGTCGAAGAAGGGGCCACCGTCGGGCCGGCGGACGTGCAGCAGCAGGTCGCTGCGCGCGGCGAGCAGCTCGGTCAGCACCGCGCCCGCGCGCTCGGCGATCTCGGGCGTCGCGCCGTCGATGACGATCGCGATCAGGTCCGTCTTCTGCGGAAAGGCTGCATCGAAGACGGCGCTGCGCTCCCGCCACGGCACGTGCGACGAGATCAGCTTGGCGCTGTCGGTGTCGATAGCGATGTTGCCGGCGACATAGACCACGGCTGCGATCGCCAGCGCGCTGGCGACCAGCGTGACCGGCAGCGGATGACGGGCGCAGGCGGTCGTCGCCGCGACGATCCATCGTCGCAGGAAGACGACCGCTGCACCGTCGGGTCGCGGAGGAAGGTCGTGCGGAGTGGCCAAACCGTTCTCGATCGGCGCATCGGCGGCCGGTGCCGCGACGCGCATTGGTTTTCTTCGGGAGGCACGTCATCCGTCGGCCGGTCGCCCGAATTGCGGAGATCGAGCGGACCGCGACCTTCGCGGCCGTCGACGAGCGACGACCGGGTCGCATAGCGATCCTTCCAGGCCGTCCGGACGGCGCGAACCGCGATGATAGTGGACGCGCGCGATGCGTCGCGGCTTCTGGGCCGTATCCGCGGCCGACGTCGAAAATCTCGCGATCGCGCCCGACGCACCGGTCGCGCGAGGCGCCGGTGCAGGACGTCATCGCAGCCTTGCGACGCCTCGGGCCGGTCGAGGTGTCCCCGCTCTCCGGCCCGCGGGAAAGGTCGAGTTCCGCCTGCCGGCCGAACCGGGCGGCGACGATTCCGCGCCGGCCTGCCCGTGAACCTTCGCGCGTGCCCCGCGTCCCTCAGCGTGCGCCGTTTGCAAGACGGCGTTACGCTGTCGCCTTCCACTCCTTCAGGCATTCCGAATTCATGGCAATTCCCTTCATCCAGAAAGCGTATGTCGGCGCCTACCTGTTCCGTCAGCAGCTGACGCGCACGAAGCGCTACCCGCTGGTCCTGATGCTCGAGCCGCTGTTCCGCTGCAACCTGGCCTGCGCGGGCTGCGGAAAGATCGACTATCCCGACGACATCCTGAACCAGCGGCTGTCGTTCGACGCGTGCATGCAAGCGATCGACGAGTGCGGCGCACCGATGGTCTCGATCGCCGGCGGCGAACCGCTGCTCCATCGCGAGATGCCGCGCATCGTCGAGGGCTTCATCGCCCGGAAGAAATTCGTCATCCTCTGCACCAACGCGCTGTTGATGAAGAAGAAGATCGACGACTACCAGCCGTCGCCGTTCTTCACGTGGTCCATCCACCTCGACGGCGACCAGGGCATGCACGACCAGTCGGTCTGCCTCGACGGCGTCTACGACACCGCGCGCGAAGCGATCCTGCTGGCCAAGAGCAAGGGCTTCCGCACGCAGATCAACTGCACGGTGTTCGACGGCGCCGAGCCCGGGCGCCTCGCGGCCTTCTTCGACGAGATGAAGGCGCTCGGGCTCGACGGCATCACCGTCTCGCCCGGCTACGCCTACGAGCGCGCGCCCGACCAGCAGCACTTCTTGAACCGCGCGAAGACCAAGAACTTCTTTCGCGACGTGCTCAAGCTCGGCCGCGGCGGCAAGGCCTGGACGTTCACCAACTCGCCGCTGTTCATGGACTTCCTGGCTGGCAATCGCGCGTACGAGTGCTCGCCGTGGTCGATGCCGGCCCGCACCGTGTTCGGCTGGCAGAAGCCCTGCTACCTGCTCGGTGAAGGCTACGTCGGGACGTTCGCCGAACTGATGGACACCACCGACTGGGACGGCTACGGCGTCGGCAAGTACGAGAAGTGCGCCGACTGCATGGTCCATTGCGGCTTCGAAGGCACCGCGGTCGCCGAGACCGTCGCCCATCCGTTGCGCGCGCTCGGCGTCGCGCTGTTCGGCGTGAAGACCGCAGGCCCGATGGCGAAGGAGTTGTCGTTCGCCAACGAGCGCAAGGCCAGGTTCGTGTTTTCAGACCACGTCGACAAGAAGCTCATCGCGATCAAGGTAGCCAAGGCCACGGCCAAGCAGCCGGCGGCCCTCGCCGAGAGCGCCTAGCGCCCGCTG
>JBBRRW010000024.1:0-21887 GCA_038245975.1 Burkholderiales bacterium | reverse complement strand
GATGCGCATCGTTGCGCCGTCCTGTCGGTTTTCTTGCCGGAGCGACTCAAGCCCGTACGGGGCGTGCCGATGAATGGGGATGGCGCGGCGTCGCTGCCAGGTCCCGCGGCCTCCGCGAAACCCCGCCCGCCACACCTTGATTCGGACCGTTTGGCCCCGAACTTGCTTGGAATCAGGAGGGCGCGGTCAACCGGACCGGACCCTCGCAATCGGAGTCGTCGATGAACATGATCTACAACAGTCCGAACTATTGCGTCGTCGAATTCGCCGGCTTCGCCGCCCGTGACGGCCGCGAAGAGCCCGGTGGTTTCGAAATCATGGACAAGACCGCGAAGCGCGAGATCTTCATCGGCGGCCTGCTCGCCGATTCGTTCCGCAAGGATGTGACCTCGCTGATCGATTCGGAGCCGTCGACCGAAGAGATCGACGACTATCTGTCGCGCTTCGACTCGATGATGCAGCAGCCGCTCGTCCTGCATTGAGTCCGTCGCGCTGAGCCACCGCACGCGGACGCAAGGTCCGCTGTAAAATTCGGGCCTTCGCCCGAACGCCCGTTCACCGCTTTCGCCTTCGCGAGCGGCGCTTCCTTCCTTCATTGCAGCGCGGTCGTCGAACGTCCTCGTTCCACGGCCGCCTCATGCCTTTCCGGAGTCCGTCATGTCCGTCGATGCCGCCACCATCCTTCCCGCTCTGCTCGACCAGCGCATCCTGATCATCGATGGGGCGATGGGAACCATGATCCAGCGCTACAAGCTCGACGAGGCCGCGTACCGCGGCACGCGCTTCGCGGACTTCGCCGCGGACTCCCTGTCCTCGGGCGTCGAGGTCCACGTCAAGGGCAACAACGAGTTGCTGACGCTGACGCAGCCGCAGATCATCCAGGAGATCCACGAGCAGTACCTGGCGGCCGGGGCGGACCTGATCGAGACCAACACCTTCGGCGCGACCAGCATCGCGCAGGCCGATTACCACATGGCGGACCTGGCCTACGAGATGAACGTCGCGGCCGCCAAGATCGCGAAAGCCGCCTGCGACAAGTACTCGACGCCGGACAAGCCGCGCTTCGTCGCCGGCGCGTTCGGCCCGACGCCGAAGACCGCGTCGATCTCGTCGGACGTCAACGACCCGGGCGCGCGCAACGTCACGTTCGACGACCTGAAGGATGCCTACTACGAGCAGATGCGTGGCCTGGTCGACGGCGGTGCCGACGTGCTGCTGGTCGAGACCATCTTCGACACGCTGAACGCGAAGGCCGCGCTGTTCGCGATCGAGCAGTACTACGAGGACACCGGCCATGCCCGCATGCCGCTGATGATCTCGGGCACGGTGACCGACGCGTCGGGCCGCATCCTGTCGGGCCAGACCGTGGAGGCGTTCTGGAACTCGGTGCGCCATGCGCAGCCGATCTCGATCGGCCTCAACTGCGCGCTCGGCGCAGCGCTGATGCGCCCCTACGTGGCCGAGCTGTCGCGCATCGCCGATGCGCGCGTCAGCGTCTACCCGAACGCGGGGCTGCCCAATCCGATGAGCGACACCGGCTTCGACGAGACGCCGGACATCACGTCGTCGCTGGTGAAGGAGTTCGCCGAAGCGGGCTTCATCAACTTCGCCGGCGGCTGCTGCGGCACCACGCCCGAACACATCGCCGCGATCGCCAAGGCGCTCGAGCATCTCCCGCCGCGCAAGCTGCCGTCCGAACTGCCGCTGGCTGCCTGAGCCCAGCGCTTCACCGAACGCGACCATGTCATCACCCGCCATTCCCTATCGCGCGCTGCGCCTCTCGGGCCTCGAGCCCTTCACCATCGACGAGACCTCGCTGTTCGTGAACGTCGGCGAGCGCACCAACGTCACCGGCTCCAAGGCCTTCGCGCGGATGATCCTCGAGGAACGCTTCGAGGATGCGCTGGTGGTCGCACGCCAGCAGGTCGAGAACGGCGCGCAGATCATCGACATCAACATGGACGAGGCGATGCTGGACTCGAAGGCCGCGATGGTCCGCTTCCTGCACCTGATCGCGTCCGAGCCCGACATCGCGCGCGTGCCGATCATGATCGACTCGTCGAAGTGGGACGTGATCGAGGCCGGCCTCAAGTGCGTGCAGGGCAAGGCCATCGTCAACTCGATCTCGATGAAGGAGGGCGAGGAGGCCTTCCTCAAGCAGGCCACGCTGTGCAAGCGCTATGGTGCGGCCGCGGTCGTCATGGCCTTCGACGAAAAGGGCCAGGCCGACACCTTCGAGCGGAAGATCGAGATCTGCCAGCGGGCGTACACGCTGTTGACCGAGAAGATCGGCTTCCCGGCCGAGGACATCATCTTCGACCCGAACATCTTCGCGATCGCCACCGGCATCGAGGAGCACAACAACTACGCGGTCGACTTCATCGAAGCCTGCAAGTGGATCCGCGCGAACCTGCCGCACGCGAAGATCTCGGGCGGCGTGTCGAACGTCAGCTTCTCGTTCCGCGGCAACGACCCGGCGCGTGAGGCGATCCACACCGTGTTCCTCTATTACGCGGTCAAGGCGGGCCTCAACATGGGCATCGTCAACGCCGGCATGCTCGGCGTGTACGACGACCTCGCACCGGAACTCAAGGAGAAGGTCGAGGACGTCGTGCTGAACCGACGCCCCGACGCGACCGAGCGCTTCGTCGATTTCGCCGCCACGCTGAAGGCCGGCGGCAAGAAGGAAGAGGCCAACCTCGAGTGGCGCGCCGAACCGGTCGAGTCGCGCCTGTCGCACGCGCTGGTCCACGGCATCACGCAGTTCATCGTCGAAGACACCGAAGAGATGCGGCAGAAGATCTTGGCGGCCGGCGGTCGTCCGATCCAGGTCATCGAAGGGCCGTTGATGGACGGCATGAACGTCGTCGGCGACCGCTTCGGCGCCGGCAAGATGTTCCTGCCGCAGGTGGTCAAGAGTGCGCGCGTGATGAAGCAGGCCGTCGCGCACCTGATTCCGTACATCGAGGCCGAGAAGGCCGCGCACGTCGCAGCCGGCGGCGAGGCCAAGGCCAAGGGCAAGATCGTCATCGCCACAGTCAAGGGCGACGTCCACGACATCGGCAAGAACATCGTCACGGTCGTGCTCCAGTGCAACAACTTCGACGTCGTCAACATGGGCGTGATGGTCCCGTGCTCCGAGATCCTCGCGGTCGCGAAGGCCGAGGGCGCCGACATCATCGGGCTGTCGGGGCTGATCACGCCGAGCCTGGAAGAGATGGCCTACGTCGCGCGCGAGATGCAGCGCGACGACCACTTCCGCATGCTGAAGATCCCGCTGCTGATCGGTGGCGCCACGACGTCGCGCGCGCACACCGCGGTCAAGATCGCACCCCACTACGAAGGCCCGGTGGTCCACGTCACCGATGCCAGCCGCTCGGTGCGCGTCGCGCAGAGCCTGCTGACCGAGGACGGCAAGGTCGCGTACCTTGCCGGCATCGAGGCCGACTACGCGAAACTGCGCGAGCTGCACGCGAACAAGAAGGCGTCGCCGCTGATCTCGCTCGGCGCCGCGCGGAAGAACAGGGTCGCGATCGACTGGACGAAGGCCGACCTGCCGAAGCCCAAGTTCATCGGCAGGCGGGTCTTCAAGAACTACGACCTGCGCGAGATCGCCGCGGCGATCGACTGGGGCCCGTTCTTCCAGACCTGGGAACTGCACGGCGCCTTCCCGGCCATCCTCAACGACGAGGTCGTCGGCGAGTCGGCGCGTCGCGTCTACGGCGACGGCCAGATGATGCTGAAAAAGGTGTTGTCGAACCGCTGGCTGACCGCCAACGCGATCGTCGGCTTCTATCCCGCGGCCAGCGTCGACGAGGACATCGTGCTGTACGCGGACGAGTCGCGTACGACGCCGGTGCTGACGTGGACCGGCCTGCGCCAGCAGACCCAGAAGCCGTCAGGTACGCCGAACCGCGCGCTGGCCGACTACATCGCCCCGAAGGACTCGGGTCGCGACGACTACATCGGTGTGTTCGCCGTCACGACCGGCTTCGGCGTCGACCAGCTGGCCGCGCGTTTCGAGGCTGAACACGACGACTACTCGTCGATCATGCTGAAGGCGATCGCCGACCGGCTGGCCGAAGCCTTCGCCGAGACGATGCACGCGCGCGTGCGCCGCGACCTGTGGGGTTATGCGGCCGACGAGACGCTCGACAACGTCGACCTGATCGCCGAAAAGTACCGCGGCATCCGGCCCGCGCCGGGCTATCCCGCGTGTCCCGATCACGTCGTCAAGGCACCGATGTTCGAACTGCTCGGCACCGACGACATCGGCATGTCGATCACCGAGAGCTTCGCGATGCTGCCGGCGTCGTCGGTCTCGGGCTTCTACTTCGCCAGTCTGGACGCGCGCTACTTCGCCGTCGGCCGGATCGGCAACGACCAGGTCGAGGATGTCGCGCGACGCCAGAACGAAACCATCGTCGACGTAGAACGTCGACTCGCGCCTAATCTCTAGCGCTCGCGTGCGGCACGGCGGGATACCTCGTCCCGCCGTGACTTCCGCACCATGTACGCTTTGCGCGCCGCTACCGCTGCGCGTCGTGCCGCCCTTCATCGACCGGAACGCCCCGCGTCAACGCCATGTCCGTCATTCTCCAGGTCGAACACACCACGACTTATCGCTATGCGCGGCCGGTCGCGTTCGGCGAGCATCGCGTCATGTTCCGGCCGCGCTCGGGCTATGACGTCCAGGTCCTCGACCTGTCGCTGACCGTGTCGCCGGAAGCCGAGATCCGCTGGGTGCAGGACGTGTTCTCGAACGCGGTCACGCTGGTCAAGCCGTACGTGGCATCGGACCATCTCGAGCTCGTCGCCAAATTCCGCATCGAGCACTTCGGCGCGAGCGGCATCGAGTCGCCGCTGGCGCCGCATGCCGAGATCTATCCGTTCGCCTACAGCGGCGAGGAGCGCATCGACCTCGGCGGTTTCCTGGTGCCGCAGCACGGCGACCCCGACGGTCGCGTGACGGCGTGGGCCAACATGTTCATCCCGTCGATCGGCGACATCGCGACGCGACGCATGCTCACCGACATCACCGAGACCATCAAGAACGACTTCGCCTACGTGTCGCGCGACACCGAAGGCACGCAGACGCCGACGCAGACCCTGCACCTGCGTGCCGGCTCGTGCCGCGACTTCGCGCTGCTGATGATCGAGGCCGTGCGACGGCTCGGCTTCGCCGCGCGCTTCGTGTCCGGCTACATCTACGACCCGGCGGTCGACGGGCTCGGGACCGGCATGGTCGGCGGTGGAGCGACCCATGCGTGGGTCGAGGTCTACGTGCCCGGCGCCGGCTGGCTCACGTTCGACCCGACCAACACGCTCTACGGCGGCACCGACCTGATCCGCGTCGCGGTCACGCGCGACGCCTTCCAGGCCGCGCCGGTGCAGGGCTCGTTCACCGGACGGGTCGGCGACTATCTCGGGATGGACATCGACGTGAAGGTCAATCGCCTGTCGGACGTGATCGTCCCGGGGACCTGACGCGTCATCGTGATGGTGTCGTCCGAGCTCCGTGCGCTACGCCGTGCCGCGGCCGATCACACGCTGTTCGGGCCGCTCGATCTCGAAGGCGCGCTCGAACGACTCGGCTTCGTGCAGGCCGATCCGATCCGTGCGCCGGCGCGCGCGCAGGACCTGATCCTGCGTCATCGCGTCACTGGTTTTCGCGCCGGCGACCTCGAACGGGCCTATGCCGATCTGCCGATCGTCGAGGACATGATCCATGTCTACGGTTTCCTCTGCCGCCAGCATCGACGGCTGCTGCACCCCCGCCGCATCGCACGCAGGTTCCACGTCGAGGAAGAACATCCGCATCTGCGGCGCGTGATTCTGGCGCACCTCGCCGCGCATGGCGCGAGTCATCCGCGCGCGATCGAGCAGGCGCTGGAGGCGCGCCATCGACGTGCATCGATCATCAACGCGTGGGGTGGACAGTCGAGTGCCACCACGCGGATGCTCGAGGTCCTTCACTACCGCGGGCTGCTGCAGGTGGTGCGGCGTGAGCAGGGCATCCGTATCTACGCGCTCGTGACCAACGACGTGGACCTGAAGCTGACGCCGCAGCAGCGTGCCGACGGGCTCATCGACCTGCTGGTCCGCCTGTATGCACCGTTGCCGATGGCCACCGTTCCGCAGCTCACGCTGATGATCAACGAGCGGGCGATCGCCCGCGATGCGTTGCGGGCGCGCGTCCCGCTGCTGATCCGTCGTGGCGTGCTGCGGACCCAGCGGGTCGACGGCATCGACTACCTGTGGCCGGCCGAACCCGATGGCGCTGTGGCGACGCAGCCGAACGCAGCGACGTCGCGGGTGCGCTTCCTCGCGCCATTCGATCCGCTGGTGTGGGACCGCAGGCGCTTCTCGCTTTTCTGGCAGTGGTCGTATCGCTTCGAGGCCTATGTCCCCGCTGCCAAGCGACGGCTCGGGTATTACGCGCTGCCGCTGCTGTGGGAGACCGAGGACGATGCGCAGGTGGTGGGTTGGGTCAACGTGGCGCGAGCCGACGGCAAGCGTCCGGCGATTGCGGCCGGCTACGTGAAGAAGCGTCCTGCCGGCGTCCCGTTTCGGACCGCCTTCGATGCGGAAGTCGCACGGCTCGAGACCTTCCTGACGCGTGGCGCGTCCGAAGATTGAGCGTCGACGACCGCGGGTCGGTCGCAACTCACATGCGACCGTTGTCGTTGTGGTCGTACATCGGATCGGGGCCGTTCTGCACCTGCCGGACGACACCGGCCGCGTCGAACATCACGTGAAACAGCGAGTCCCAGGTCTCGGCCTCGCGATAGCGGAACGACCAGACCTCGTAGTTGCGGACGCGGCTGAATTCCGCGGGGGTGCCGAAGTGCGTCAGCACGTCCTGCTGGTTCCATCGATCGACCTGGATCGTCGCGAAATGCGCGGTGTTCAGCAGCGGCTCCACGCGGACGACGCGACCCTGCGCGTCGAGGTGCGCGGCCGATGCGCGCTGGCCGAGCGGCGCACTCGAATAGATCAGCACGTCGCCGTCCGCATCGTGACGCTCGGCCGCCGGGCGACCGAAGCGCGTCGCCAGCTCGTCGCGCGTCATGCCGGCCTGCAGGAAATCGGGATGTGCGCAGCCGCCGAGCAGCAACGCGAGGGTGAGGGCGAGCGCTTTCATGATCAATACCTCCGTCTTGCGAGAGTGTGCTCCGACCTCCGCCGGGCGCGAAAGGTCCGCGCGGCGACAATGCGGGTGTGGCGGACCGCCGCTATTTCCCGCCCACCGATCGTGCAATCAGCGATCGGGCGGCCGGGCGATCGCCGGGTTGACGCACAATCGCGCCGGTGCGCATCGGCCCCCATCACGAAGGAGTCGCAATGAAGGTTTCCCTGGTTGCCTATCTGGCGACGCTGGTCGTGTTCGCGATCATCGACTTCGTCTGGCTGGGTTTCATCGCGAAGGATCTCTATCGCAACGGCATCGGCCACCTGATGGCCGAGACGCCGAACTGGACCGCCGCCGTTCTGTTCTACCTGCTGTTTATCGTCGGCCTCGTGTTCTTCGCGGTGTCGCCCGCGCTCGATGCCGACGCCTGGACCCGCGCGGCGCTGAACGGCGCGCTGTTCGGCTTCTTCTGCTACGCCACCTATGACCTCACCAACCTCGCGACGCTGAAGGGTTGGCCGGTGTCGATCGTCCTGGCCGACATGGTGTGGGGGGCCTTCGTGAGCGGCGTCGCGGCCACCGCCGGCTACTTCATCACGCGCGCGGTGGTGCGCTGAACGTCACACGCCCCACACGATGTCGCGCTGGTCCTTCGCGGCGCGCTCGAGCATGTCGATCAGCGGAAAGGCCCGCTGTGCCAGGCCCACGGACAGCGCCTGGCCCGGCTCGTCGTCACGCGACCGGTCCGATTGTTCCTTCTGGGTCCGGCGCGACGCATCGGCCGCGGCCTTGAGCTTGGCCAGGGCGGCGGGCACCTCGGCGGCCGTGATGATGCCGCGCGGGGCGGACTCGGGCTCCAGCGACTTGCCGATCACCGACAGCAGCATCTTCGCGTTCTCGGCATACATCGGCACGTCGGCGGCGGCTTTGGATCTGAAGGTCACGAGCATGGTGCGGTATCCCGGCTGGTTGGAGCCGCCGATTGTCGCAAACCCGTCGCAGACGTCCATCGGCGAGAATCCCGTTCATGGTCCGATCGTCGAGCGGTGACGGTTTCGCGGTACGGGTGGTGCGGCGGCTCGCCTGGGTCGTGGGCGCGTGCGTGCTCGCGGGCTGCTACCCGCGCTACGACTGGCGCGACTACCGTCCCGACTGCGCGCGCGCATGGTGCGGCTTCGTCGCGAGCTTCCCCGGCCGCGTGACCCAGGCCAGCCGCGACATTCCGGTCGGTACTCTGCGCCTGCCGCTGGCGCTCAACGTGGTGTCGGTCGGCGAGGTGACGTTCGCGATCGGCGCCTTCGACCTGATCCCCGGCAGCGACGCCGGGGCTGCGCGCGCCACGTTCGAGCGCAAGCTGCTCGACGACGTGGGCGCGACGGAAGGTCGTCGGGGTTGCGTCGCGATCCGCGCCGCGGATCATAGCGAGGTCGCCGCCGATGCCTTCGATGCCGAGGGGCAGCGCGGTGGCAAGACCCTGCGCGCGACAGCGCGTTTCGCGCAGCGTCAGGGACGCCTGGTCGAGATCCTGGTGATCGGTCCGGCCGACGTGCTCGCGACGAACAGCGGGCGTCAGGCGGTCGAGACCTTCATGACTTCGTTGCGGCTCGACTGACCGCGCGCCGCACGCGCTTCGCGACCGGCGCGCCGCCGCGCTTCCGCTTGCCTTCCACGTGATCGACGACGAGGCGCGCCGCGTGCTTGCGGACCAGCGTCCCATCCTCGTCGACCACCCAGATCTTGATCAGGCCCGAGACGAAGATCAGCGTGTCGGTCGCCGCACACAGCGGCGTGAGGCCGTCGCGCAGCAACCCGAGGCGCTGCGCTTCGCGGTAGAGCTTCGCGAGCTTGTCGCGCAACTCGACGTGCATCGTGCACGCGACATCGAGGTCCCTCGCGAACTCGCCGACGTATTCGCACTTGAAGGTGAGGATCTGGAAGGTCTTCTGCGTCGCTTCGTCGCCGGTGACCTGGTCGAGGATGACCGCGAGAAAGCGCTCGACCCGCTGCAGCGGGTCGAGTTCGAGGGTGCCGGCTTCGAGCGCCAGGTCCGAACGGTCGATCAACGGGATCTGGACCTCGTCGCGCATCGCGTAGAACAGCTCGGCCTTGTCCGCGAAGTGCCAGTAGATAGCGCCGCGCGTGACGCCGGCCGCCGTCGCGATCTGTTCGAGCGACGTGCGGGTCACGCCGTTGGCGAAGAACACCTCACGCGCCGCAGCGATGATCGCGCGACGGGTTTCGAGGGAATCTTCCTTGGTGCGACGGGCCATGTTGTGCGAACCGTTGGTGCCATCTGCCGCCGAACCGGCAAGGCGTGGTCTTTACATACATTCGTGATTGTATAATACTCCCATCGCTCCGAAATCCGCGTTTGCAAGAATGCCATTTCTAGTGTTTAAACTGTAACTGCGCGTTCGTGCTCGCGCGTCCCACGCAGTTCCGGCATCACCGTTGCGACCCCGCATCGAGGTCGTCCCGCCACGATCGAATCGTTTCAATTTCAAGACGACCGGCACAGCCGTTCGCCCCAGTTGTCCTCTTGCCCTTCCGATCGTTCGCCATGAACCCACGCCCTGCACCAGCCACGACTATCGCTGCCATGACCGATACGCCTGAACCCTCCCATCCGACCGCCGGCCGGCAGCGTGCTTCCATCGCGCGCTGCATCATCCTCGGCCTCGCCGTGGCGCTCGCGCTGACGGCGTGCGGCAAAAAGGACGAGCAGAAGGGTGGCGGTCCGGGCGGACCGGGCGGTCCGCCGCAGGCGCTTCCCGTCACGGTCATCGAAGCGCAGCCGCAGCGGGTGCCGATCACGGTCGAGGTCGTCGGGCAGAGCGAAGGGTCGAAGGAAGTCCAGGTGCGCGCGCGCGTATCGGGCATCCTGCTGAAACAGCGTTTCACCGAAGGCGATCGCGTGAAGGGCAACGCGGTGCTCTATCAGATCGATCCTGCACCGTACGAGATCGCGCTGGCGCAGGCCAAAGCCGCGCTGGCCCAGGCCCGTGCCACCAGCGAGCAGGCGGTCCGTGAAGAGGCTCGCCTCAAGCCGCTCGCCGCGGAACAGGCCATCAGCGGCAAGGACTACGACGACGCCACGTCGACGCGCAAGACCACGGCCGCGAACGTGATGGCCAAGGAAGCGGAGGTGCGCAACGCCGACCTCAACCTCAGCTACACGAAAGTCATCGCGCCGATCAGCGGCGTCTCCGGCCGCAACATCCAGTCCGAGGGTTCGCTCGTGACGGCGGGCAGCGACACGGCCCTGCTGACGACCATCGTGCAGACCGATCCGATCTGGGTCCGGTTCTCGATCAACGAGGCCGAGTACGCGACCCTGCGCAACAACAACGAGCAGAACGCGAAGGTCGAGTTGATCCTGCCCGACGGCAAGGCCTATGCCGTGTCGGGCAAGCTCAACTACGCGGCGTCGACGGTCGATCGCACGCTCGGCACCGTGCAGCTGCGCGCCGAAATCCCCAACCCCAACCTGCGCATCCTGCCGGGCCAGTTCGTGAAGGCGCGGCTGTACGTCGGCGAACTCGAAGGCGTGCTGGTGCCGCAGTCCGCCGTGATGACGAGCGACAAGGGCAAGGCCGTGATGGTGGTCGGGCCCGACGACAAGGCCACGCCGCGTCCGGTCGACGCCGGCGTGTGGCAGGGCGACAAGTGGGTCATCCGCAAGGGCCTCGAGAAGGGCGACAAGGTCATCGTCGACAACCTCGTGAAGGTAAGACCCGGCATGCAGGTGGCGCCGCATCCGCCGCAGGCGCAGGGCGCGCCGGCTCCAGGCGCGCCCCCAGCCGGCCAGCCTGCGTCCGCCAAGAGCGGCGAGGACGCTCCGAAGTCCGACGCCAAGCAATAAGCGGACGCAGGACCCCGCACCTCGCAGTCCCGCGCCACGTACCTACATTGACGGGTTAGACCATGTCGAAGTTTTTCATCCTGCGGCCGATCTTCGCGAGCGTGATCGCGATCATTCTCGTCCTCGCCGGACTGGTCGCGCTCAAGACGCTGCCGATCGCGCAGTACCCCGAGATCGCCCCGCCGACGGTGACGATCACCGCGACCTATCCGGGCGCGAGCTCCGAGACCTTGTCCAAGACGGTCGCCGCGCCGATCGAGCAACAGTTGTCGGGCATCGAGAACCTGCTGTACTTCAGCTCGACGTCGAACAGCGCGAATGGCCAGGTCACGATCACCGCGACGTTCGAGATCGGCTCCGACGGCAACAAGGCGCAGACCGACGTCAACAATCGCGTGCAGATCGCCAATTCGCGGCTGCCGAACGAAGTGCAGCGCCAGGGCGTCACGGTGCTCAAGCGCTCGAACGACATCCTGTTCGTGTTCACGTTGCAGTCCGATGCCGACGATCGGCCCGCCGACATCCTGAAGGTGTCGAACTTCGTCACCATCAACCTGCTCGACGAGATCAAGCGGGTGCCCGGCGTGGCCGACGCGATCAACTTCGTCGCACGCGACTACTCGATGCGCATCTGGCTCAACGTCGAGAAGATGGCGCAGCTCGGCGTGACGCCGGCCGACGTGCAGGCCGCCGTCACGGCCCAGAACAACCAGTACGCGGCCGGTCGCATCGGTGCCGAGCCGTCGCCGAAGGACCAGGCGCTGACGTACACCATCACGACCAAAGGCCGCCTGCTCGAGGCCGAGCAGTTCGGCAACATCGTGCTGCGTTCCAGCGGTCCCGGCGGCACGCTGCGGGTCAAGGATGTCGCGCGGGTCGAGCTCGGTGCGCAGAGCTACGACGCGTCGAGCTTCGTGCGCGAACGTCCGGGCGTGCCGATCGGCGTGTTCCTGCAGAGCGGCGCCAACGCCCTCGACGTCGCCAAGGCCGTCAAGGCGCGCCTCGAGGCGCTCAAGCCGTCGTTCCCCGAAGGGATCGTCTATTCGATCCCGTTCGACACGACGCTGTTCGTCAAGGCGTCGATCACCGAGGTGGTCCATACCTTCATCGAGGCCGCGGTGCTGGTGGTGCTGGTCGTGTTCGTGTTCCTGCAGACCTGGCGGGCGACGCTGATCCCCGCGGTCGCCGTGCCGGTGTCGCTGATCGGCACGTTCGCCGGGCTGTTCATCTTCGGCTTCTCGATCAACACGCTGACGCTGTTCGCGATGGTTCTGGCGATCGGGATCGTCGTGGACGATGCGATCGTGGTGCTCGAGAACGTCGAGCGCCTGATGCGCGAGGAGAAGCTGACCCCTGTCGCGGCCGCGATCGAGGCGATGCGCGAGGTGCAGGGTGCCGTCGTCGCCATCATCCTCGTGCTGTGCGCCGTGTTCATCCCGGTAGCCTTTCTCGGCGGCATCGCGGGGCAGCTCTACAAGCAGTTCGCGGTCACGGTGGCGATCGCGGTCGTGCTGTCCGGCGTGGTCGCGCTGACGCTGACGCCGGCGCTGTGCGCAATCCTGCTGAAGCGCGAGGAGCAGGAGCCGTCGAAGTACTTCCGCTGGTTCAACAAGGGTTTCGAGAAGGTTTCCGGCGGATATCTGCACTTCGTCGAGCGCGGTCTCAAGCTTCGGGTGGTCGCGATGCTGATCTTCGGGCTCGTGCTGGTGCTCGTGGGTTTCCTGTTCTGGCGCGTGCCCGGCAGCTTCGTGCCGGCCGAGGACCAGGGCTACATCATCTCGTCGGTGCAGTTGCCCGACGGCGCGAGCCTGAGGCGCACCGAGCGCACCACCAGGCAGTTGCGCGACCTGATCGGCGGCGACGAGGCGATCCAGGACATCCTGACGATCAACGGTTTCGACTTCATCGCGGGCGGCAACAAGACCAACGCGGCGACGATCTTCTTTCCGCTGAAGGACTATGCGGATCGCAAGGGCACCGCGCAGCAACTGGTCGGCAAGGTGTTCGGCGCCAACGGCCGGATCAGTGACGGCCTGGTCCTCGCGTTCAACCCGCCCGCGATTCGTGGCCTCGGGGCGGCGGGCGGCTACGAGGTGTACATCCAGGACCGCACCAGCACCGCCAACACGACCGATCTCGCCAAGGTGATGAACGACCTCATCGGGGCACTGCAGAAGGATCCGCGCCTGGGCGCGCAGAACTCGTTCTTCCGCCCCACGGTGCCGCAGCTCCAGGTGGATGTCGATCGCGACAAGGCGATCGCGCTCGGCGTGTCGGTGAGCGACGCGTACGCGGCGCTGCAGGCCACGATGGGTTCGTTGTACGTCAACGACTTCAACCTGGCGGGTCGCACGTTCCGCGTCCAGCTCCAGGCCGACTCGCAGTTCCGCAGCAAGCCCGAAGACATCGGCAATGTCTACGTGCGCAGCAGCACGGTGGGCACGCAGGCCACGGCAGGACAGAGCCAGGTCGGCATCACCAGCAACATGATCCCGTTGAAAGCGATCGTGTCGGTCAAGACCGTGACCGGCGCCGAGCAGCTCGAACGCTACAACGGCTTCCTCGCGGCGAAGATCTTCGGCAGCGGCAAGCCGGGGGTGTCGTCGGGCGATGCGATCAAGGCGGTGGAGGAGATCGCCGCCAAGACGCTGCCGGCGGGCTACCAGATCGAGTGGACGGCGCAGGCCTACCAGGAGAAGCGCACCGGCAACGCGTCGATCTTCGCGTTCGGCCTCGCGATCATCATGGTCTACCTGATCCTGGCTGCGCTGTACGAACGCTGGGGCCTGCCGGCCGCCGTGCTGCTGGCCGTGCCGTTCGCGCTGGCCGGAGCACTCGGCTTCGTGTTCCTGCGCGGCATGGACAACGACATCTACTTCCAGATCGGCCTGGTGGTGCTGATTGGACTGGCGGCGAAGAACGCCATCCTGATCGTCGAGTTCGCGGAACAGGCGTTGCTCGAAGGGCAGACGCGGGTCGAGGCGGCGATGACGGCGGCCCGGCTGCGCTTCCGACCGATCGTGATGACGTCGCTGGCGTTCGTGCTCGGCGTGTTCCCGCTCGTGATCGCGACCGGCGCGGGTGCCGGTTCGCGGCAGTCGATGGGCAGCGGCGTGTTCGGCGGAATGATCCTCGCGACCTTCATCGCGCCGATCTTCGTGCCGCTATTCTTCGCGCTGCTGGCGCGTCAGCCGAGCCAGCGGGAGATCGACGACGCGAAGTGCGCGAAGGATGAGGCACAGAAGGCGATGCATGCGACCGACGACGAGCTGTCCCACAGAAGACATCCCAGCGGCGATTCAGGTGCGAAACCGGAGGGCGATCATGCGTAAGCGCGATGGATCGATGATGACCGCGACGACGATTCGCACGGCAGCGGTGTTCGGCACGGCCCTTGCACTGGCCGGCTGCGCGCTCGGTCCCGACTACCAGCGTCCCGCCACCGCGTTGCCGTCGGACTTCGGCGCAGCCGCGCCGGTGGCGGCGTCGATGGCGATTCCCAACGACTGGTGGACGCTGTACAACGATCCGCTGCTGAACGACCTCGTCGTCGGCGCCGTCGCCAACAACCCGAACATCCGGCTCGCGATCGCGCGTGTCGACGAAGCGCGTGCGGCATTGCGCGAGACCAATGCGGCCTTCTTCCCCGAAGTCGATTACTCGGGTGTCGGCGCGCGGTCACGCAGCGGCGCGGCCGGCGGCTCGGTGGGCGGCACGACCACCAGCAGCGCCACGGGCCGCGTGTTCTACGGCAACTTCTTCCGTCTCGACGCGGGCATCTCGTACGAGCTCGACCTGTGGGGCAAGCTGCGTCGCGCATCCGAAGCCTCGCGCGCTGCGCTGCTGTCCACGACCTACGCGCGCGACGTCACGACGCTGGCGCTGACCAGCACGACCGCGCAGGCCTACTTCACGTTGCGTTCGCTCGACGCGCAGATCGCGGTGACCGAGGGCACGTTGAAGGCCGTGGGTGAGTCGCTCGACATCGCGCAGAAGCGGCTCAAGGCCGGTTACTCGTCGGCGCTCGATTACGCGCAGGCCGAGTCGCTGCGCGCGCAGACGCAGGTGAACCTGCGTGAGCTCCGCCGCCTGCGATCCGTGCAGGAACACCAGCTCGGCAACCTCACCAGCAACCTGTCGCTGCGCATCGCGCCGGGTTCGATCGACAGCCTGCCGGTTCCGGCGAGCCCGCCGCCCGGGCTGCCGTCGACGCTGCTCGAGCGGCGACCCGACGTGCAGCGCGACGAACAGACGCTGGTGCAGGCGAACGCCGAAATCGGTGTCGCCAAGGCGGCATTGTTCCCGACGTTCGGTCTCACCGGTGCCTATGGCGGACAGAGTTTCGAGCTGTCGGACCTGCTGAAGGCGCCGTTCCGTTTCTGGAACATCGGCCTCGGCATCACCGGCCCCATCTTCGCCGGCGGCAAGTACATCGCGCGCCTCGACGAGGCCAAGGCGCGCGGCAGTCAGCAGATCGCGGCGTATCAGACCACCGTCGAAGGCGCTTTCCGGGAAGTCGCCGATGCGTTGACCAACGTGGCCGAGAGCAACACGGCCGAGTCGGAGGTGATGGTCCAGGTCGAGGCAGCGCGCCGCACGCTGCGCCTGTCGCGACTGCGCTACGACGCCGGCTATTCGGCCTATCTCGACGTGCTCGATGCGACGCGGACCGCCAATCTCGCCGAGCTGACGCGGGTCCAGAACCGCGCGTCGCGGCTCAACTACAGTGTCGCCCTGGTCAAGGCGTTGGGCGGCGGATGGGTCGATGCGACGCGTCCCGCGAGTCAGCCGGTGTCCGGCGCCGCCGCATCGCCGACCCAGGTCGCGATGGACGCCGTGCCCAAGCCATCGGCCGGGACTGCACGCTGAGGATACGGAACCAACCGCACCATATATGATCGCCTGTCCCGAATGCGATGCGCTTCAGAAGGAGCCGCGGCGTGTGCCGCGCGGGACGAGCGTGCGTTGCTGGCGTTGCAGGACGATGCTGATCCGTGAGGCGCGCAGCGGCATCGACTACGTCTTCTCGCTGACCGTCGCCGGTGCGATCCTGTTCCTCATCGGCAACGGCTTCCCGCTGGTCTCGCTGGAGGCGCAGGGCAACGGCGTGACCACCACGCTGCTCGGCGCGGTGCTGCACCTGTGGCAGCAGGACATGCACCTCGTGTCGGGCCTGGTCTTCGTCACGACGATTCTGGCGCCGGCCTTCGACCTGTCGGCCATGCTGTATCTCACGATCGGCGTGCTGCGCGTCGATTCCGGTCGGGCGACGACGATGCCGCCGCTGTCCGCGCGCGTGCTGCGGGCGGTGCAGATCGTGAGGCCATGGGGCATGCTCGAGGTCTTCATGCTCGGCGCGCTGGTCTCGATCGTGAAGCTCGGCCAGATGGCGGCCGTGGTGGTCGGGCCGGCGCTGTATTCGATCGGCGCGCTGATCCTGGTGCTGGCGGCGGCCAACTCGGCATTCAATCCGCGCGACGTATGGTCGCGCATTCCCATCGGCAAGGACGACGAGGTCGTCGCATGACGTCGCGCGCGTTGACCGATGCCATCGACGCATGGCGGCGACGGGGCGAGTCGACGACGACCGAGGTCGATCCCGAGGATGCCGAATGGCTGGCGGCGGCGGCCGAGGCACGTCTCCGCTACGGTGCCGTCACCGCGCGCAGTGCCGGTCTGTACGCCTGTCCGTCGTGCGGCTTGCTGTGCGAGCAACGGCGCAAGCCCGACGTGGCGGTGACGACCGCCGACGCGCAGATGGCCGACGTTGTCCCGGCCGACGTCTTGGAGCGCGTCGAATGCCCGCGGTGCGGCGAACCGCTGCATGTCCGCACTCCGCACAGCATCGCGAAGACCTGGGCCTACCTGATCTCGGCCTTCATCCTGTACATTCCCGCGAATGTCTTTCCGATCACCGACACGCGCACGCTCTTCGAGGATCAGACCGACACGATCTTCTCCGGCGTCGTCTACCTTTGGCAGGCCGGGTCTTGGCCGCTAGCGCTGCTGGTCTTCTTCGCGAGCATCGTGGTGCCGCTGGCCAAGCTCATCGTGCTGACGGGCCTGACCATCTCGGTCCAGCGCGGTTCGCTGCGCAAGCCCGCACAGCGCACCCAGCTCTATCGCATCGTGGAGTTCATCGGCCGGTGGTCGATGCTCGACATCTTCGCGGTCGCGATCCTGACGGCGCTCGTCCAGTTGAAGAGTCTCGCGGAGGTGACCGCCGGTCCGGCCGTGCTGGCCTTCGGCGCGGTGTGCGTGCTGACCATCCTCGCGTCGCATGCCTTCGATCCGCGGCTGATCTGGGACTCGATCGATGCGTCCGGCTCCGACCCGGATCTCGAAGATGACTGAACCGGTCGATTCCAACACGCCGCGAGTCTCCACTCCGCCCGGAAACTCACCGCCGCCATCGCTGGACGGCATCCCCAAGGCCCACGTCGCGCGCCGCAAGCGTCGGCAGATCTCGCTGGTCTGGATCATCCCGATCGTCGCGGTCGTGATCGGCCTCTATCTGGTGGTGCATGCGATGCGGACCAAGGGTCCGATCACCGAGATCCGGTTCAAGACGGCAGAAGGTCTCGAGGCCGGCAAGACCAAGATCAAGTACAAGAACGTCGATATCGGCACGGTCCAGACCATCCGTCTCGGGCCCGAGAAGACAGGCGTCGTCGTCACTGCGCAGATGACGCGTGACGCGACCGACCTGCTGGTCGAGGACACGCGCTTCTGGATCGTCAAGCCGCGCATTGCAGGCGGTCAGATCTCCGGACTGACGACGCTGCTGTCGGGCTCTTACATCGGGATGGATATCGGCAAGTCGACCGAGTCGCAGCGCGAATTCATCGGCCTCGATACGCAGCCGTCCGTCACCACCGACGAACCCGGACGCGAGTTCCTGCTGCATGCGACCGACAGCGGCTCGCTCGACATCGGGACGCCGGTGTTCTTCCGGCGCTTCCAGGTCGGCGAGGTGACAGCCGTCAACCTCGACGAAGACGGCAAGGGCGTCACCGCCCGCGTCTTCGTCCGCTCTCCGAACGAGAAATACGTCACGCAGAACACCCGCTTCTGGCAGGCCAGCGGGATCGACCTGACGATCGATGGCTCCGGCGTCAAGATCGCGACTCAATCGCTGGCCTCGGTCGTGGTCGGCGGCGTCGCGTTCCAGACGCCGACCACCGAGCCGCCGGGTGCGGCCGCGGCCAATGATGCACCGTTCAAGCTGTTCGACGACGAGCAGCTCGCGATGAAGCGCTCCGCTGCGCAGCTCGAGAAGTACATCGCGTATTTCAACGACTCGATCCGCGGCCTCACGGTCGGCGCGCAGGTCGAGTTCCGCGGCTTCGTGATCGGCGAGGTCCGCTCGATCGAGATGGAATTCGATCGCGAGACGCGCGGGTTCCGCTTCCCGGTCGAGTTCGCGCTGTATCGCGACGTGCTGCCGGCCCGCATCGCGCGGGCCGAGAAGAACGGCGCGCCGATCGATCCCGACGCGCTCTACGAACGGGCCATCAAGAAGCGCGGACTGCGGGCGCAACTGCGCAGCGGCAACCTGCTGACGGGCCAGAAGTACCTCGCGCTCGACTTCATCAAGGATGCGGCGCCGGTGCCGGCCGGTCCCGCCAAGGATGCCAACGGCAATCGCATCATCCCGACCGTGCCCGGCACGTTCGACGAACTGCAGGAGACGCTGTCGAGCATCGCGAAGAAGATCGAGAAGATTCCGTTCGATCAGCTCGCGACGGAACTCCGTCGCAGCCTGCAGCAGTTGCAGACGACGATGAAGGGCGTCGACAAGCTGCTGACCAACGTCAACGACAACGTCGCCCCCGAGATCGCCGCGACGCTGAACGAGGTCAAGAAGACCATGAAGAACGCGAGCGATACCCTCGCGGCGGACTCGCCGGTCCAGCAGGACCTGCGCGGCACGCTGCTGGAGGTCAATCGTTCCGCAGCATCGCTGCGCCTGCTGACCGACTACTTGCAGCGCCATCCCGAGTCGTTGCTGCGCGGCAAGGCGCCCGATCTGCCGTTCGGCGACATCCCGAAGACGCCGGCCGGTGCGGTGCCGATACCCACCCCGACGCCGTCGTCCGCACCGAAGGTCAACCCGGAGCCTGCCCGATGAAGCGCGTCCCTTTCGAGTCGCTGACGATGACGTGTTCGCGCGTCGTGCTCGTCGCCGCGACGGCGATCGTCGCCGCCTGTGCCGGGTCCGGTGCCGGCGAGAACTTCTTCGCGCTCAACGACGGCGGCGTGGTGCAGTCGACGACGACGGTCGCGGGCACCGCCACGCAGTCGCAGTCGCTGCCGGGCATCGTGATCAGCGCCGTCACTGTCCCGGAGCTGGTCGATCGGCCGCAGATCGTGACGCGCGACGCGGCCAATCGCATCGTCGTCTCCGAGCAGAACCTGTGGGCCGAACCGGTCCGCAGCGGCATCGCCCGCACGCTCGCGACCCGCGTGTCGCGTGCGCTGAGCGATGCGGGCCGGCCCGCGCAGGTCACGTTCTATCCGCAGTCGTCGATCGCCAACCCGGTCCTGCGGATCACTGTCGACGTGGTCCGCTTCGATGCGGTGCCGAACGGCGAAGCGGTGATCGACGCGATCTGGAGCGTCCGTCGCACGTCGGACGGCATGGTGCGCACCGGCCGTACGGTCGCCTCGGCGCCGATCGCCGGCACCACCTACGACGCCATCGTCCACGCGTGGAACGAGGTGCTGCGCGTGGTCGATCGCGACATCGCGACGATGGTCGAGCAGATCGGCACGGGCACGCTGCCGCCGGCCACGCGCTGACGTTCCTGCCGCCGTACTCCATCGCGTCGACATCGAGGGGGTGAGGCCCCGTCGACGATCGATGTCCGTCAGGTCGTGATACCCGCTGGTCTTGTCGTATCGGCCGCATTCCGCCGCTCTGTCGATCACCCCTCGTGCTGCAGTCCGCGCCGATAGCCGATCGCTTCGGCGACGTGCAGGGCAGTCACCTCGTCACGGGATTCGAGGTCGGCGATCGTCCGGGCGATCTTGAGCACGCGGTGATAGGCGCGCGCCGACCATCCGAGGCGCGCCATGGCGGTCTGCAGCAGTGCGGCGCCCGGCGGGTCGGGCCTGCATCGATCGTCGATCGCGCGCCCGTCGAGCAACGCATTGGACGTGCCCTGCCGCGCGACCTGGCGGTCGCGGGCCGCGGTGACCCGCGCCGCGACCAGCGCGCTCGTCTCGCCGGGCGCTGCCGACGCGATCTCGTGCTCGTTCAAGGCGGGCACCTCGATCTGCAGATCGATGCGGTCGAGCAGCGGGCCGGAGATGCGGTCGCGATAGCGCTTGATGCCGTCCGGTGCGCAGCGGCAGGCGCGCACGGGATGGCCGAGATAGCCGCAGGGGCATGGATTCATCGCCGCGATCAGCTGGAAGCGCGCCGGGAAGTCGGCCTGCCTGGCGGCCCGCGAGATCGTGATGTGGCCGGACTCGAGCGGCTCGCGCAGGACCTCGAGCACGCGGCGGTCGAACTCGGGCAGCTCGTCGAGGAACAGCACGCCGTGATGCGCGAGCGAGATCTCGCCGGGACGCGGGATGCTGCCACCGCCGACCAGCGCCACGCCCGACGCCGTGTGATGCGGTGCGCGATACGGTCGGACGCGCCACGCGTCGACGGTGAAGCGGCCGGCGAGGCTCGCGAGCGCCGCCGTCTCGAGCGCCTCGGCGGTCGTCATCGTCGGCAGCAGGCCGGGGAAGCGCGACGCGAGCATCGACTTGCCGGTACCGGGCGGGCCGATCATCAGCACGCTGTGCCCGCCGGCCGCGGCGACCTCGAGCGCGCGCTTCGCGCCCGCCTGTCCCTTGACGTCGGCGATGTCGCGGACCGTCGATGCAGCGCTGGTCCCGGCGGCCTGCTGGATCGGCAGCATCGCCTGGCCGCTCAGGTGCGCGCAGACGTCGAGCAGGGTCGACGCCGGATGGACGCGGATGTCTTCGCAGAGTGCCGCCTCGATCGCCGATTCGCACGGCAGGATGAAGCCGCGACGCGCCGTGCCGGGCGCCAGCGGCCGGCGCGTCATCGCGTGCGTCATCGCCAGCGCGCCGCGGATCGGCCGCAGCGCGCCCGACAGCGACAGCTCGCCGGCATACTCGAAGTCGTCGATGCGAGCGGCCGGCAGCTGGCCCGACGCCACGAGGATGCCGATCGCGATCGGCAGGTCGAAGCGGCCGGACTCCTTCGGCAGGTCGGCCGGTGCGAGGTTGACGGTGATGCGGCGCGCGGGCAGCTCGAAGCGCGCGTTAAGGAGCGCCGCACGGACGCGGTCGCGGCTCTCCTTCACCTCGGTCTCGGCGAGTCCGACGATGCTGAAGTTGGGCAGGCCACCGGTGAGATGGACCTCGACGACGACTTCGGGGGCCTCCATGCCGGCGAGGGCACGGCTGCGTACGATGGCCAGCGACAGTGAGGCGGTCATCGCCGTGCCGGCGATCGGGTTCGCGGATTTGCGCGCACGTCAGTGGATCGTCGTGTGCGCGCTTCCGATCGGACCGGACGACGTCGGGCGCGATCGGATGGATTCAGCCGATCGGCGAATCCTGCCGCGGTGTCGCCGCCCGTTCACGCTCGAGCCGCTCGATGCGGGTCTCGAGATCGGTGATGCGGGTCTGGGCGCGCGACAGCAACTCGGTCTGCAGGTCCAGCTGTTCGCGCGTCGCGAGGTCGAAGTGCTCGAAGCCCTGCTGCAGCAAGGCGCGGAGGTTGTTGCGCAGGTCGGCCGCCGGCGACTCGTCGAGCATCTTGCCGATGCGCGCCTGCCAGTTTTCGAAGAAAGCCGATTTTTCCATGACGGGTGCCAGGCTGATTGAGTGGAGCGATGACGGCCACGATCGTTGCCGGGGGCAGCGGGG
>JBBRRW010000023.1:0-22316 GCA_038245975.1 Burkholderiales bacterium | reverse complement strand
TCGGCCGGCGCCCGCGCGCCCATCAGCAGCGCCATCATCGCGCCCACCGAGCCCGCGACCCGCGCGCCGTAGGCGTGCAGGTCGTCGATGGTCTCGAAGCGTCGCCCTTCGGCATCCCACTCGAAGCCTTCGATCAGGGCCTCGGGCAGCGTCCGCGCGATGCCGTACTCGCGGACGACGACGGCCAGCGCACGATCGGCCGCGCAGTCGTGCGGCGTGCCGTCGTAGATCGCCGCCAGGCGTTCGCGCAGCGACCCGACCGCGGCGCCGATGGAGCCGGCAGGGCCCTGATCGACCGCGTCGTCGGCGAGGCGGCAGAAGGCATACAGCGCGCATGCCGCGTCGCGCACGGCGCGCGGCAGCAGCCACGACGCGGCGAGGAAGGTCCGCGAACCGTTCGCCAGCAGGACGCGGCACGCGGCGAGGTCGTCCGAAGCGATCAAGCGCTTCCTTTCGCGGGGGGTGCGCTGCGGACCAGCGTGTCGCCGTGCGGCACGATCCGGTCGAGCACGCGGGCCGACGACAGCACGCCGGGCAGTCCGGCGCCGGGATGGGTTCCCGCGCCGACGAGGTACAGCCGATCGACTTCCTCGCTGCGATTGTGCGGACGGAACCACGCGCTCTGCGTCAGCACCGGCTCGAGCCCGAAGGCCGCGCCGCGGAACGACGACAGACGGTCCTGGAAGTCCTGCGGCGTCAGCAGCCGCGACGAGACGATCGCGTCGCCGAGGCCGGGCAGCAGCTTTTCCTCGAGGCGCCGCTGGATCGCGAGCCGATACGGCTCGGCCGTCGCGCGCCAGTCGGTGCTGCTGTCGAGATGCGGCACCGGCGACAGCACGTAGAAGGCATCGCAGCCGGCGGGCGCGAGCGACGGGTCGGTGGCGGTCGGGCGATGCAGGTAGAGGCTGAAGTCTTCCGCGAGATGCTTGCGGTCGAAGATGTCGCCGAGCAGTTCGCGATAGCGCGGCCCGAGCAGGATGGTGTGATGCGCCACGTCCTCGTAGCGGCGATTGGTCCCGAAGTACCACACGAACAGGCTCATCGAATAGCGCGCGCGCTCGATGCGCCGGTCGGTCCAGCGGTGCCGATGCTCGGGCGCGAGCAGATGCTTGTAGGTCCACGCCGAGTCGCAGTTCGAGACGACGACATCGGCCGCGAGCGTCTCGCCGCCGGCCAGTCGCACGCCGCTCGCCGCCGAACGCGGCCTCGCTTCGTCCACCGTGATCTGCGCCACCTTCGCGCCGCAGCGGACCGTGCCGCGCTGCCCTTCGATCAGTCCGACCAGGCCGCGCACGAGGCTGCCGGTGCCGCCGATCGGGAAGTGCACGCCCCATTGCCGCTCGAGGAATGCGATCAGGCAGTACACCGAGGTCGTCGCGAACGGGTTGCCGCCGACCAGCAGCGACTGGAACGTCAGGACGACGCGCAGCCGCGGGTCGGTCACGTGCTTGCACGCGAGCGACCAGACCGTGCGGTAAGCTTCGAGCCGCACCAGATCCGGCACGACTTTCGCCATGTCGGTCCAGGACTCGAAGGGCTGGTCGCCGAGCGCCTCGAAGCCGACGCGATAGATCGCTTCGCTGGCCGCGAGGAATCGCGCGTAGCCGTCGACGTCGTGCGGTGCCGAATCTTTCGTCATGCGGGCGACCTCGGCCTTCATCGACGCGGCGTCGCCGGTGTACTCAAAGTGCTCGCCGTCGTCGAACACCACGCGGTAGAACGGCGACACCGGGCGCAGGTCGATATCGTCGCGCATGCGCCTGCCGGCCAGCGCCCACAGTTCCTCGAACAGGAAAGGCGCGGTGATGACGGTCGGACCTGCATCGAAGACGAAGCCGTCCTGGCGATGGACGTAGGCGCGGCCGCCGGCCGCGTCGAGCTGCTCGAGCACCGTGACCCGATAGCCGCGCGCACCGAGCCGCACCGCGGCCGCCAGTCCGCCGAAGCCGCTGCCGATGACGATGGCGTGCGGTCGCGGGTCCATCGACGCGCGAATCGACGGCGCCTCGCCGGACCCGTGGGTTCCAGCGCCTCCGATGGACGGCCTGACTGTCAACATTTACGGATAATATGAGTGTCAATAAAATCTGACAACTCCCCGATGCGCATTGTTCGCACCACGTCGATGCAACGGGTGGGATTCGACCCTTCGGGGTCAGGACGACGGACCGCGATCGCACGACATGAGCGTCGTCTGCACGGAGCAATCCGATGATCGTTCGCGGACTCGCCTGTCGACGCGGCGAGCGCATCCTGTTCCGCGACTTCGACCTCGACCTGCAGCCGGGCGAGCTGGTGTGGTTGCGCGCGGCCAACGGCTACGGCAAGACCTCGCTGCTGCGCGTGCTGGCGGGGCTGGGCAAGCCGGAAGCCGGGACCGTCGCGTGGCCGCCGGGCCCGTTCGACCGCCGCCTGCCGCTGCTTTACCTGGCCCACGCCAACGCGCTGAAAGACGACCTGACGGTCGCCGAGTCGCTGCGCTACCTGGTCAAGCTGCACGCGCTGGACGCATCGGAACCCGCGATGGCCGCGGCGATCCGGCGCTTCGGGCTGCATCCGCGCCGGCATGCGCCGACGCGGGCCCTGTCGCAGGGGCAGCGTCGGCGCGTCGCGCTGATGCGCCTGTGCCTGTCGCATCCGCAGGCGACCTGGATCCTCGACGAGCCCTACGACGCGCTCGATGCCGAGGGGGTCGGGCTGGTCGGCGGGCTGCTGGCCGAACACGCGGCACGCGGCGGCAACGCGCTGTTCACCAGCCACGTGACCCCCGAGATCGGCGGCCAGGTGCCGAGGATCGTGCAGCTCGACGCGCCGGCCGCCGTGCCGGTCGCGCCATGAACCCGGTCTTCGCGACTGTCCTGCGGCGCGACCTCAAGCTGGCCGCACGGCGTCGCGCCGATGCGCTGCTGCCGATCGCGTTCTTCCTGATCGCGGCCAGCCTTTTCCCGCTCGGCATCGGTCCCGAGCCGCAGACCTTGCGGCAGATCGCGCCGGGCGTGGTGTGGGTGTGTGCGCTGCTGGCCGCGATGCTGTCGGTCGGCCAGCTCTACGCGAGCGACCTGGCCGACGGCTCGCTCGACCAGATGCTGCTCGCGGCGCACTCGGCGCTGCCCGTCGCGCTCGCCAAGGCACTCGGCCACTGGCTGCTGACCGGCCTGCCGCTGACGATCATGGCGCCGCTGCTCGGCGTGCTGTTCGGCGTCGACAGCCATTCCATTCTTGCTCTCACCGTGTCGCTGTTGCTCGGAACGCCGATCCTCAGCCTGCTCGGCGGCCTCGGCGCGGCGCTCACGCTCGGCGTGCGCAGTGCCGGCGTGCTACTGATCCTGCTGGTCCTGCCGCTGTGCATCCCGACCCTGATCTTCGGCAGCGGGGCCGTGGGCGCGATAGACTCCGGCCTTTCGGCGCGCGGCCATTTTTCGTTGCTCGGCGCCTTGCTGATCCTGACCGCGCTGCTCGCGCCCCTCGCCACCGCGGCGGCCCTCAGGATCGCGACGGAGTAATTGCTGTGCGCTCGACCCGCCTTTTCCATTTCGCTTCGCCGGCCCGTTTCTACGGTCTCGCCACCCGCTGCTCGCCCGCGCTATGGGTGCTCGCCGGCGTGCTGGCGATCGCGGCGCTGTACATCGGCTTCTTCGTCGCGCCCACCGACGCGACGCAGGGCGACGCGTACCGGATCATCTTCATCCACGTGCCCGCCGCGTGGATGTCGATGGTGCTGTATCTCGCGATGGCCGCTTGGGCGGCGATCGGCTGGGCGCTAAACGCGCGGCTCGCGTCGATGTTCGCGCGCGCGATCGCGCCCACCGGCGCGATGTTCACCTTCCTCGCGCTGTGGACCGGCGCGCTGTGGGGCCGCCCCACCTGGGGCACGTTCTGGGTGTGGGATGCCCGGCTGACGTCGGAGCTGATCCTTCTGTTCCTCTACCTCGGCTACCTCGCGCTGGTCGACGCGATCGACGACACGCGGCGTGCCGATCGCGCCGGTGCGCTGCTGGCCATCGTCGGCAGCGTCAACGTGCCGATCATCTACTTCTCGGTGAAGTGGTGGAACACGCTGCACCAGGGTGCGTCGATCACGCTGTCTTCGGCGCCGACGATGGCGCAGTCGATGCTGGTCGCGATGCTGCTGATGACGCTGGCGTTCTGGGCCTACGCGTTCGCGGTGGTTTTCAAGCGCACGCAGGCGATCGTGGCCGAACGCGAGCGGCATGCGCAGTGGCTCACCGGCCGCAGCGTCAACGCCCCTTCGACGAGGGCCGTGGCATGAACTGGTCCAGTCCGGCAGATTTTTTCGCGATGGGTGGCTACGCCGCCTACGTGTGGGGTGCGTACGGCGTCACCGCTGCCTGCATGCTGATCGATCCGATCCTGGCGACACGACGCCATCGCCAGGCATTGCGCGACTCGGCGCGCGACATCGACGACGAGGACCTGCCATGACGCCACGCAAGAAACGTTTCGCGATCGCAGGCGGCGTGCTGGTCGCCGTCGCCGCCGTCGTCGCGCTGATCCTCAACGCGTTCCAGAGCAACCTGGTGTTCTTCTATTCGCCGAGCCAGGTGGCGCAGCACGAAGCGCCGTCGGGCCGCAGCTTTCGCATCGGCGGCATGGTCGAACAGGGCACGCTGCGGCGCGACGGCACGCACATCCAGTTCGTCGTCACCGATACCGCGAAGAGCGTGCCGGTGCGCTACGTCGGCATCCTTCCGGACCTGTTCAAGGAGGGCAAGGGCGTGGTCGCGCAGGGCCGGCTCGAAGGCGAGGTGTTCGTGGCGCAGGAAATCCTGGCCAAGCACGACGAGAACTACGTCCCACCCGAAGCGGCCGACGCGATGAAGCGCGCGCAGCAGGGCAGGGACCAGAAGCTGGCAGAGACGTTGGTGCCGTCGCCGAGTGCGCCGGATATCCGGCCGATGGGCGTGAATTGAGGAGCTGCGTAGCTACCCGCTGCTGCATCGTCGTGAGCGGCTTGCCTGCCAGCGGCAAGACAAACGCCGAATCTCCTTCTTGATCACGCACGCGTAGACTTCGCGTCGCTCGGCTATGGAGACATTCCAACATGAGATCGGGGAACTGCCGGGTACGATCAGCCAGGCCGAAAAACTTGAACACTCGCGCGAACCCTTGGTCGAAGCGAGCGAACTTTCGCTGTAAGGGAATCGCGCGATGTCCGAAGAAGCATTGTGTGGAAGGGTCGTCGTGCGCGAGGCGATCGTTGTTGCGATCGATTGACGCGGTCCGTCACGCGCTTGACCGTGATGTGCATCGACACGCAGCGGCGAACGACACCGGGTTCCAGCCTCCGCGGGGGGCGACAATGATCGAATCAACGCGATCTTTGCCTGTCATCCCGGCGAAGGCCGGGATCCCATTTCAGCGCGGGACGATGAACCAGCAACTTGGGCCCCGGCCTTCGCCGGGGTGACGAAGATGAGAAGCATCGGTATCACCCCATGATCCCCGAACTCGGTCACTTCGCCCTCTGGCTCGCGCTCGGCGTGTCGCTCGTACTCGGCACGATGCCGATGCTCGGCGCGGCGCGCGGACGCGGCGACTGGATGACGCTGGCGCGGCCGTCGGCGCGCGTGCTGTTCGCGCTGATCGCGTTCTCGTTCGCGTGTCTCGCCGCGTCGTTCGCGGCCAACGATTTCTCGGTTCTGTACGTCGCCACCAACTCGAACCGCCTGCTGCCGCTGCACTACCGGCTGAGCGCGGTGTGGGGCGGCCACGAGGGCTCGATCCTGCTGTGGCTGCTGATGCTGACCTTCTGGACGGCCGCCGTCGCGCAGTTCAGCAAGCACCTGCCCGAGATCATGACGGCCCGCATCCTCGCGGTGATGGGCTGGCTGGCGTTCGGCTTCCTGCTATTCGTGCTGATGACGTCGAACCCCTTCGACCGCCTGTTCCCCGCGGCCGCCGAAGGGCGCGACCTCAATCCGCTGCTGCAGGATCCGGGCATGGTGATCCATCCGCCGATGCTCTACATGGGATACGTCGGTCTCTCCGTCGCATTCTCGTTCGCAGTGGCGGCGCTGATCGGCGGCACGCTCGACGCGTCGTGGGCGCGCTGGACGCGGCCGTGGACCACCGCCGCGTGGATCTTCCTCACGATCGGCATCGCGCTCGGCAGCGGCTGGGCCTACTACGAACTCGGCTGGGGCGGCTGGTGGTTCTGGGACCCGGTCGAGAACGCGTCCTTCATGCCGTGGCTGGTGGCCACCGCGCTGATCCATTCGCTGGCCGTCACCGAGAAGCGGGGCAGCTTCAAGTCGTGGACCGTGCTGCTCGCGATCCTCGCGTTCTCGCTGTCGCTGCTCGGCACCTTCCTGGTCCGTTCGGGCGTGCTGTCGTCGGTCCATGCGTTCGCGACCGACCCGCGGCGCGGCCTGTTCATCCTCGCGTTCCTGGTGATCGTGATCGGCCTGTCGCTCGCGCTGTACGCGTGGCGCGCGCCGAGCGTCGGGCTCGGTGCGCGCTTCTCGCTGATCTCGCGCGAGACGCTGCTGCTCGGCAACAACGTGCTGCTGGTGGTCGCGTGCGGCGCCGTGCTGCTCGGCACGCTCTACCCGCTCGCGCTGGATGCTCTCAACCTCGGCAAGATCTCGGTCGGCCCGCCCTACTTCGACACCGTGTTCGTGCCGCTGCTGACGCCGCTGGTGTTCCTGATGGGTATCGGTCCGCTGGCCCGCTGGAAGGACGCGCGGCTGCCCGATCTCGCGCAGCGTCTCAAGTGGGCGGCCGGTACCGCGATCGTCGCGACTATCGTCGCGTCGTGGGTCCACGGCGGCATCGGCCTCGTCGGCGCGCTCGGCTTCCTGATGGCGTTCTGGATCATCTCTTCGGTCGCTACCGACCTCGTCGAACGGCTGATGCCGCATCCCGGCGCACAGGTCGACCTGCTGCATCGCGCGCGCCTGATCCCGCGTGCCATGGTCGGGTCGATGATCGCGCACCTCGGCGTCGCGGTCTTCATCCTCGGCGTGACGCTGGTCAAGACCGGCGAGGTCGAGCGCGACGTCAAGATGGACGTCGGCGACACCACCGAGATCGGCGACTACGTGTTCACGTTCCGCGGCGTGCGCGAAGTCGCGGGTCCGAACTTCCGCGCGGCGCAGGGCACGATCGACATCACCGATGGTGGCCGTGCGGTCGCGTCGCTGCATCCGCAGAAACGCCTCTATACGGCGACCCAGGCAACGATGACCGAAGCCGCGATCGACACCGGCCTGACGCGCGACCTCTACGTCTCGCTCGGCGAACCGATGATGAACGGCCCGACCGCCACCGGTGCGTGGGTCGTGCGCATCTACTACAAGCCCTTCGTCGACTGGATCTGGGGTGGCTGCCTGATCATGGCGCTCGGCGGGCTGCTGGCCGCGACCGATCGTCGCTATCGCGCGCGGGTCAAGCAGGCCGGGATTGCGCGCGACGCGTCGCCGCGTCCCGTCATCGGGCCGGCCGAGCCCGCATGAAACGCCTCGGCTTCCTGATCCCGCTCGGCGCCTTCATCGCGCTCGCAGTGATCCTGGCGATCGGCCTCAACCGCGACCCGCGCGAAGTGCCGTCGCCGCTGATCGACAAGCCGGCGCCGGCCTTCGCGCTGACGCGGCTCGACGACGCGGGCCAGACGCTCACGCTCGCCGACCTGCGCGGCAAGGTGTGGATGCTCAACGTGTGGGCCTCGTGGTGCGTGGCCTGTCGCGACGAGCACCCGCTGCTGGTCGAGTTCTCGAAGAAGGGGCTGCTGCCGATCTACGGCCTCAACTACAAGGACCAGCGCGACGACGGCAACGCGTGGCTGGCACGCATGGGCAACCCCTACCAGGCGTCGCTGTTCGACGGCGAAGGTCGCGTCGGCATCGACTTCGGCGTCTACGGCGTGCCCGAGACCTTCATCATCGACAAGACCGGCACGATCCGCATGAAGCACATCGGGCCGCTGACACCCGAGGTGATCACGAAGGACATCGAGCCGCTCCTGAAGAAGCTGGATGCCTAGCCGCAGCGCGTTGCGATGGGTCGTTGCGGCCGTGCTCGCGTGTGCGGCCACCGCCGCGTTCGCGAAGGAAGCGTCGCCCGAAGCCGCCGACCCTGCGCTCGAGGCGCGCATGGCCAGGGTCACGTCGGAGCTGCGTTGCCTGGTCTGCCAGAACCAGACCATCGCCGACTCGCATGCCGACCTCGCGGTCGACCTGCGCCGCCAGGTGCGCGAGCAGCTCACCGCCGGTCGCAGCGACGCCGAGATCATCGACTACATGACCGCACGCTACGGCGACTTCGTGCTGTATCGCCCCCCGTTCAAGCCGACCACCGTGCTGTTGTGGCTCGGGCCCGCATTGATGCTCGGCGGCGGGCTGCTCGTGCTGGTCGCCGTGCTGCGGCGGCGCGCACGGCTGTCGCCCGACGCGTTCGAGGCCGACGAAGACGAGATCGCCGTCGAGCCCGTGACGACGCGGACGGATACCGGCCGCCCATGACTTCAGTGCCATGACCGATCCCTCGCTGCCGGCGCAGATCACCGCGATCCGCGAACGCCTGGTCGCACTCGCGGACGCGCATGCAAAAGGCGCCCTCGACGCGGTCACCTACGAAGGCGCACGTCGCGATGCGGAGCGCGCGCTGAGCGAAGCCGTGCTCGCGTCGCCGGCATCGCCCCCGCCCGGTGAACCAGCGAAGGCCGCACCGGCGCGTCCTTCCGCGCGGCTCGTCGGCCTGCTGGTCGTCGTCGTGCTGGCGATCGCCGCGGGCGGCTACGCGTTCACCGGTTCGCCGTCGCTGGCCGGACTCGGCACGCCGCCCGCTGCGGTCACGGCAGCGGCGCCGGCCGGTCCCGCCGGCAACGACAGCGAGCGCGAAGTCGGCCTGCAGCAGATCGCCGAGATGGTCGACAAGCTCGCGGCGCGGCTGAAGGATCGGCCCGACGACGCGGAAGGCTGGACCATGCTTGCGCGCTCGTACACGGTCCTCGCGCGCTATCGCGACGCGCTGCCCGCGTTCCAGCGCGCGGTCGCGCTGCAGCCGAAGAACGCCGGCCTGCTGGCCGACTACTCGGATGCCACGGCCGCGGCCAACGGCGGCAAGCCGAACGCCGAGTCGATGGCGCTGATCGACCGCGCGCTGGCCATCGATCCGAATCAGCCGAAGGCGCTGGCTCTGGCCGGAACGCTGGCGTTCGATCGCGGCGACTACCCGCTGGCGGTGCGGCAATGGCAGAAGATCGCCGATGCATTGCCGCCCGGCAGCGAGTTCCATCAGCAGGTCATGGCCAACATCGACGAAGCGCGTCGACGCGGCGGCATGCCGCCGTCGTCGGCCGCTGCGTCGAGTGGTGCGGCGCCGCCGAAAGCCGCTGTGTCCGACGGTCGCGAGGCGCTGACCGGCACCGTCACGCTCGATCCGTCGCTCGCCGCGCAGGCAGCGCCGGACGACACGGTCTTCGTGCTGGCGCGGCCCGAGAGCGGCCGCATGCCGCTCGCCGTGTTCCGCGCGACCGTCAAGGACCTGCCGCTGACGTTCAGGCTCGACGACAGTATGGCGATGACGCCGACGATGAAGATTTCCGACATGAAGCAGGTGATCGTCGCCGCGCGCATCTCGAAGAGCGGCAACGCGATCTCGCAGCCGGGCGACCTGCTGGGCGAGAGCAAGCCGGTGGCACCGGGCACGACCGGCATGGCGATCGAGATCTCGACGACGGTGCCGCCCCGCTGAGCGGAACCGGGCAGCGCGGGCTGCCCGCGTGGCGCTTCGACCGCCAGGCCGATGCGGTGACGGAATACGATGAACGGGTCGTCCGGCCCGCGACGGACGACGATTCGCCATCGTCGGCGCGGTGCCCCCCCGGAGGCGGACCACGATGGATGCACAAGACCCCGTACGACGCCAGCTCGACGCCTACAACGCCCGCGACCTCGCGCGCTTCGTGGCCGAGTACGCCGACGACGTGTGCGTCTATCGGCCGCCCGCCGCGCAGCCCGTCCTTCAGGGAAAGCAGGCGTTCGCGGCGCACTATGCGGCACACCGGTTCAATCTGCCGACGCTGCACGCGGAGGTCCTGAGCCGCATCGTGGTCGGCAACAAGGTCGTCGATCACGAGCGTGTGACCGGCGTGCGCGACGTGCCCTTCGACGCGGCAGTGGTCTACGAAGTCGTCGGCGGACGCATCCGCACCGTCTGGTTCTTCGATAGCGAGTAATGTTCCGTCGAGTGTTCCGACCTGGCGAGACGCCGCGCACCACGGCACCAAATTCCGACCATGACGATCTCCCTCTCCACCGTATTCCGCAAGGAAGCCGTCGCGTCCATCGAGCGCTATTGCGCGGCGAACGTGGACGCGCCGATCGGCAACGTCGCAGCGGCCGCGCAGCTCGCGTTCTTCGTCGAGGAGATCGGGCCGGTGCGCCATCACCGGGGCGTGGCCGACGTGCAGGAAAGGCCGCAGGCGCGTGTGGTGGAGATCGATATCGACGTCCACGAAGACGCGTTCCGGTTCTGGCGCCGGCGTGACCGCTGGCGGACGCCGCGGTGAGCGGCCCGGACCCGACGGCGCACTGCGTCCCGACGGCATTGTCCGCAGTGCCGGGCGACTCGCGCATCGCCGGCATCTATCCCGCGACCGATCTCGCCGATGCCTACGAGATCCGGCTGCCCGACGACGCAGATCCCGATCCCGAGGTGCTGGCGCGTTTCGTGTTCCTGCACCAGGCGCCGTGGGTCGGCCATCTGATGCGCGTGCGCGACGCGGTGATGGCCCGCTTCGGGGTCAAGACGTCGAAGCAGCTCAGGAACGCGGACGATCGGCGCATCTCGATCTTCCGCATCTACGAGCGCAGCGCCGGCGAGATCATCCTCGGCGAGAACGACCGGCATCTCGACTTCCGGGTCTCGGTCCTGCGCACGATGCGGGGTGCGGGCGCCGACGCGCACCCCTACCTGACGCTGTCGACCGTGGTCCATTGTCACAACGCGCTGGGCCGTATCTATCTGCGCGTTATCGAACCCTTCCACCGGCTGGTGGTCCGTTCCGGATTGCGCCGCGCGGCCCGTATCGGCTGGCCGTCGCGACAGGGGCCCGTCGAGCCGATGATCTAATACGGGTCGGCCGGCATGCGACGCCCGGCCGTTATGGAAGAATCCCACCATGAATGCTGCCGTCCTGCACCGCGCGTCGCGGATCGACGCGAAGACGCATCCGGCGCATCGCGCAATGACGCCGATGCTGCTGCGTGCGGCGCTCGTCGTCGGATGCGCGCTGTCGGTCGCCGCCGTCGCGATCGCCACCGATCGTCCCGAACTGCTGCGCTCCGCTCCCGAACTGGCGCGCCTGCTGCGTGGCATGGCGCTGCTCAAGGGCGTGCTCGCGCTCGCGGCGGTCGCCGTGCTCTTGTGGCGCTTCGGCCAGCCGATCCGCACGACGGTCGCGACCGGGTATCTGGCCGGCGCGTTGCTGATGACGGGCTCGACGGCCCTCATCTGGCAGCTCGCGGCGCTGCTGCCTGCCGCCACCGCCTTCCACCTCGGCCTCTTCACGCTGCTGGCCGTCGCGTGGCGCGCCGACGGCGGCCGCCGGACTGCCTCCGCGCACTGACATCCGCCTCATCGATCGCCTCCATGACGAACCTCCGACTGAATCGCCGTACCTTCCTCGCCGTCACGCTGCCGTGGCTTGCCGCCTGCGCGACCCCTTTGCCCCTGGTGCCGCGACCCCCGAGCGACAAGGGCTCGGCGTTGCGTCTGCAGGAGAGTGCGGAAGCGCACGGCTTGAGCGCCTACCGCGGTATCTCCGACATCAGCGTCAGCTACGAAGGACAGTGGCGACCGCTGGTCAACCGCATCCAGCCCGAAGTGGTGGACGCCGGCTTCCGCGGCGGCTCGCAGGAGCGACTGATGCCGGCGCAAGGGATCGTGGCGCAGGCCTACACCGGCGCAGCGGGGCGCAAGCAGGTGTCCTGGCAGCGGGGCGCCGGCACGAAGGACCGTCCGCGGAACGTCGCGGTCTGGCGCAACGGTCGACCCGACCTGGACGCCGCCAGTCGGCAGGCCGCCGCGCTGGTCGCCGAAGGCTACGGGCTGTTCCTGCTCGGACCGCTGTGGCTGGTCGATCGCGGACTGTCGGTCCGCCCGGCCGGCACCGCGCGCGTCGACGGGCACGACTGCGATGTGATCGACGTGTGGCTGAGCCCGGGCCTGGGCGAAGTGTCGATGGATCGCGTGGCGCTGTTCATCGATCGCGCCGACGACATCACGCGCCGCTTCCGCTTCACGCTCGAAGGCACCGAGAAGACCCGCGGCGCGGTCGCCGAGGTCGACACCTTCGATCACGAGCGCCGCTTCGGTGTCCTGTGGCCGATGCGTTCCTACGAGCGGGTCGTGCATCCGATCCGGCTGCCCGCGCACGACTGGCACGTCACGGGGCTCGACGTCAACCGCGGCTATGCGGCGGAAGACGTGTCGGGTCCCGAATTCACCGGTCTCGCGGCTGCGCCCGCGAAGCTGCTGGGCTGAGCAATCGCGCCGTCCGGCACTGAAGCCACGAGCGGGCCCGTCATGGCGAACGCATGCCGGGCCTCTCGAACCCGCGCGCAGGTGCTTCGGCATGTACCCGTCGCAGCACCGCGATGTCGACGCACGCCGCCTCGCCGCCGGCCCAGGTCACCCGCGAGTCCAGGTCGTCGCAGCACGCCGCCGCGCCGTCGAACCCCCCATGCCGGAAGTAGTCGCTGCGCGTGACGAGCGTGGCGATCCCTGCCGCGCGCGCAGCCAGCAGGCCGTTCGGCGAGTCCTCGACGGCGAGCACGTCGGGCGCTTCGAGCGTGAGCCGCGTCAACGCCACGCGATAAACCAGCGGATCGGGCTTCTTCGACGGCGCGTCTTCGGCGCAGACGACCGCGCGAAAGCGCTGCGCCCAGTCGCTGCCGAACGAAGCCGCGAACAATGCAGCGACGTTGGCGCGCGACGTCGTGGTGGCGATCGCCTGCACGATGTCGGCTTCCGCGCACGCCCGCATCAACCGCAGCACGCCGGGACGCAGCGCGATGTGGCCCGCATCGACGATCCGGCCGTACGCGGCGTTCTTGATCGCGTGCAGGCAGCGGGCGAGCGCGACACGCTCGCTGTCCGACGATGGCGCATCGACACGACCTTCGATGTCGTACAGCAGCCGCTCGAATCCGCCGGCCACGCCGAGCAGCAGGCCGTAGGTCGGCACGTCCCAGCGCCACGGCAGATCCTGTGCCTCGAAGGCATGATTGAACGCGACGCGGTGACCGTCGCGTTCGGTCTCGGCGATCGTGCCGTCGACGTCCCAGATCAGCGCGCGCAGCATGCGGCGACCGCGTCGTCCAGCGGAGGCAACCGACCGAAGCGGCGGGCCACCATGGTCGCCGGATCTACAGCGCGCCCGACGCGCGCTGACGCCGTTCCATCATCCGCCAGATGAACGGCGTGAAGATGAGCTGCATCGCGAGTTCCATCTTTCCGCCCGGCACCACGATCGTGTTCGCGCGCGACATGAACGAGTCGTGGACCATGTTGAGCAGGTACTGGAAGTCGATGCCCTTCGGCTTCGCGAAGCGGATCACGACGAAGCTCTCGTCGGCCGACGGGATGGCGCGGGCGATGAACGGATTGCTCGTGTCCACGCACGGCACGCGCTGGAAGTTGACATGCGTGTACGCGAACTGCGGGCAGATGAAATTCACGTAGTCGGGCATGCGCCGCAGGATGGTGTCGGTCACCGCCTCGGTCGAGTAGCCGCGCTTGGACTTGTCGCGCCACAGCTTCTGGATCCATTCGAGATTGACCACCGGCACCACGCCGATCAGCAGGTCGGGGTGCTTCGCGATGTCGACCTCGGACGTGACCACGGCGCCGTGCAGCCCTTCGTAGAACAGCAGGTCGGTGTCGGCCGGCACGTCTTCCCACGGCGTGAACGTGCCCGGCTCCTGATGGTAGGGCGCCGCTTCCTCGGGGTCGTGCAGGTATTTGCGGGTCCTGCCCCTCCCCGCTTCGCCGTAGCTGCGGAACAGGACCTCGAGTTCGGCGAACAGGTTGTTCTCGGGACCGAAGTGACTGAAGTGTCCGTTGCCGACGGCCTCGGCCTGGGCCTGCTTCTCCTTCATCGTCGCGCGATCGTGACGATGGAAACTGTCGCCCTCGATGATCGCCGCCTTGACGTTCTCGCGACGGAAGATCTGCTCGAAAGTCCGCGTGACCGACGTGGTTCCTGCGCCGGACGAACCGGTGATGGCGATGATGGGGTGACACTCCGACATGCTGGCCCTTTCTTCGGCGGTGCTTGGTCTGCGTCAGCTGCGGAACAGTCCGCGCTCGGCGAACAGCGGGTTGTGGCTGTCGTGCGACGACGGCTCGTGGTGATACTGCTCGATCCGCTCGACCTCGTTGCGCGACCCGAAGACCACGCCGACCCGCTGGTGCAGCGACGTCGGCACGACGCCCAGCAGCGGCTGGCGACCGGTGCTGCCGCGTGCCCCGGCCTGCTCCATCAGGAACGCGATCGGGTTCGCTTCGTACAGCAGTCGCAGGCGGCCGGCCTTGGTCGGATCCTTCGTGTCGCGCGGATAGAGGAACACGCCGCCACGCATCAGGATGCGATGCGCGTCCGCCACCATCGACGCGATCCAGCGCATGTTGAAGTCCTTGCCGCGCGGCCCGCTCCTGCCGGCCAGGCATTCGTCGACGTAGCGCTTGACCGGCGGTTCCCAGAAGCGGCTGTTCGAGCTGTTGATCGCGAACTCCTGCGTGTCGGCCGGCACCCTGATGTCGGGATGTGTCAGCACGAATTCGCCGAGGTTCGGGTTGAGCGTGAATCCGGCCACGCCGTTGCCCACCGTCAGCACCAGCATGGTCGTCGGCCCGTACACCGCATAGCCGGCCGCGACCTGGGTCGCGCCCGGCTGCAGGAAGTCGGCCTCGACCACGTCGCGCCCCGAGTCGACCACCGCCTGCGGCGCACGCAGCACCGAGAACACGCTGCCGACGGTGAGGTCGACATCGATGTTGCTCGACCCGTCGAGCGGATCGAAGACCAGCAGATACTTGCCGCGCGGATAGGCTGCCGGGATCTGGAACGGTGCGTCCATCTCTTCGGAGGCCATGCCCGCGAGGTGGCCGTTCCACTCGTTCATCCGCACGAAGATGTCGTTGCTGACGACGTCGACGCGCTTCTGCACCTCGCCCTGCACGTTGACGCCACCGCCGACGCGGATCGACGACCCGTCGGACGGCTCGCCGAGTTCGCCGAACGCGACGAGCCGCGCGATCGCCTTGCAGGCGACGGCGACGTCGAGCAGCAGGCCGTTCAGTTCACCGCTGGCATCGGGAAAGCGCCGACGTTCCTGGATCAGATAGCGGACCAGCGTCGAACGGTGCGAGAGCGGCATGCGGATCTCCGGGAGGAACGCGTGGTCTGCGGATCAGCGGACTGCGGGGCCGGACACAGGTTCGATCGCAGCATCGTCGACGAACAGGCGGCTCGCACGCATGTCGGCAGCGGCGATCGTAGTCAGGTCTTCCTTCGTCATCTCGTGGTCGCGGTCGGCGAAGAGACGGCTCGCCTGCCGCAGCCGCGCGCGATCGAGCGCGTTGCGCACGCTGCGCGCGTTGGCGAAGTGCGGCTGCACGAGGCGGCGTTCGAGATACCGGGCGAACACGTCGCGCGCGTCGTCGGCGAAACGATAACCGAGACCGTCGAGCATCCGGTCGGCGATCTGCAACAGTTCGTCGCGACGGTAGTCGGGAAACGCGATGTGATGCGCGATGCGGGAACTGAGGCCCGGGTTCGACTTGAAGAAGGTCTCCATGCGATCCGCGTACCCGGCCACGATGACGACCAGGTCGTCGCGCTGGTTCTCCATCACCTGCAGCAGGATCTCGATGGCCTCCTGGCCGTAGTCGCGCTCGTTCTCGGGCCGGTACAGGTAGTAGGCCTCGTCGATGAAGAGCACGCCGCCCATCGCCTTCTTCAGCAGCTCCTTGGTCTTCGGCGCCGTGTGACCGATGTACTGCCCCACGAGGTCGTCGCGCGTCACCGCGACCAGGTGACCTTTGCGCACGTAGCCGAGCCGGTGAAGGATCTGTGCCATCCGCATCGCCACCGTCGTCTTGCCGGTGCCGGGGTTGCCGGTGAAGCTCATGTGCAGCGACGGCGCCTCGGCCGTGAGGCCGACACCGGCGCGCAGCCGGTCGATGACAAGCAGCGCCGCGATGTCGCGGACCCGCGACTTGACCGGCGCGAGGCCGATCAGGTCGCGGTCGAGTTCGTCTAGCACCGCCTCGACCTGCGTGTCCGCGAGCACGCTCGCGACCGTGCGCGGGGCTGTGGAAGACATGGGTTCGTTCGGTGCGTTCATAGGGCATCCGGCTCATTTGGCCCCGGCCTCCGCCGGGGCGGAAGGCTCAGTACCTTTCGCCTTCCGGCTTGTCGGTGGCGTACGACGCGATGCGATAGCGGATGTTGCGTCCTTCCATTTCGGTCCGCGCCAGACCGAAGCCGGGCTCCTTCGCCGGCCGGTTGACCAGGTAGGACATGCGGATCGTCTCCCAGCCGCGGGTCGCATCGAACGCGGTAACGCGGATGTACTGGTTCGGGAAGGTGCTGCGGCAGTGATGGATCTCGGCGAGGATGCCGGCCGGATCCTTCAGGTCGAACATCGGGTTGCCGAACATCTCCCAATAGGTGTTGCGGGGATGCGGATCGTCGGTGTACTCGATGCCCACGGCCCAGCCCTGCGCCAGCGCGTACTCGAGCTGGGCGGTGATCTGCGCGTCGGTGAGGTCGGGCAGGAAGGAGAACTGGCCTTGCGTAAGGCGCTGGTTGGTGTTGGTCATCATGACTTGTTTGCTCCGAAGGCGGACCATGCCATCCCGGCGAAGACCGGGACCTCATGAGGGGTCACTGCGCAATGGGGTCCCGGCCTTCGCCGGGACGACGATCACATCGGGTGGTCAGGCACTCACGGTCGGTGTCGGAACGAAGTCAGCCGTGTCCGTCGACGCATAGTTGAAGCTCACGTCGCCCCAGGTATCGAGCGCCTGCTTCAGCGGCGTGCACCACTTCCCTGCGTCCTGCAGGATCTGCGGTCCTTCGTTCCAGATGTCGCGGCCTTCGTTCCGCGCGAGCACCATCGCCTCGAGCGCGACGCGGTTGGCCGTCGCACCCGCCTGGATACCCTGCGGATGGCCGATCGTGCCGCCACCGAACTGCAGCACCACGTCGTCGCCCAGATAGGTCAGCAGCTGGTGCATCTGTCCGGCGTGGATGCCGCCGGAGGCAACCGGCATCACCTTCAGCAGCGACGCCCAGTCCTGCTCGAAGAACAGCCCGTGCTGCAGGCTCTGCGGCGTGGTGGTCTCGCGCAGCGTGTCGTAGAAGCCCTTGATCATCAGCGGGTCGCCTTCGAGCTTGCCGACGACCGTGCCCGCGTGGATGTGATCGACACCGGCCATCCGCATCCACTTGCAGATCACGCGGAAGTTCATGCCGTGGTTCTTCTGGCGGGAGTAGGTCGAGTTTCCGGCGCGATGCAGGTGCAGGATCATGTCGTTGCGGCGCGCCCACTTCGCCATCGACTGGATCGCCGTGTAGCCGATCACGAGGTCGATCATGATGATGATGCTGCCGAGCGACTTCGCGAATTCGGCGCGCTCGTACATCTCTTCCATCGTTCCTGCCGTGACGTTGAGGTAGTGCCCCTTGATCTCGCCGGTCGCGGCCGACGCGCGGTTGACCGCTTCCATGCAGTAGAGGAAGCGGTCGCGCCAGTGCATGAAGGGCTGCGAGTTGATGTTTTCATCGTCCTTCATGAAGTCGAGGCCGCCCTTCAGGCCCTCGTAGACCACGCGGCCGTAGTTGCGACCCGACAGCCCGAGTTTCGGCTTGGTGGTGGCACCGAGCAGTGGCCGGCCGAACTTGTCGAGGCGCTCGCGCTCGACGACGATGCCGGTCGCCGGGCCCTGGAAGGTCTTGAGATAAGCGACCGGGATGCGCATGTCCTCGAGACGCAAGGCCTTCAGCGCCTTGAAACCGAACACGTTGCCGATGATCGATGCGGTCAGGTTGGCGATCGAGCCGCCCTCGAACAGGTCGAGGTCGTAAGCGATGTACGCGAAGTACTGCGCTTCGGTCGCGGTGCCTTCGCCGGTGTTGGGCACCGCATCGACCCGATAGGCCTTCGCCCGGTACAGCTCGCAGGCGGTCAGCCGGTCGGTCCACACCACGGTCCACGTCGCGGTCGACGACTCGCCGGCGACGGCGGCCGCGCACTCTTCGGCGTCCACGCCTTCCTGCGGCGTGATGCGGAACAGTGCGATCACGTCGGTGTCCTTAGGCACGTAGTCGGGCTGCCAATAGCCCATCTGCTTGTACTTGAGCACACCGGCCGAGTAGCGCTTCTTCGCATCGGTGATCACGGCATCTTCGACGGGTTTATTCACGGCATGCACTCCTGATTCGGCTGCAGCGGCTCTGCAGGCCACCGAATGTAGGCAACGATCGCACTCAGGACAATTCAAATCGAGTACCGTCTCGATTCAGTTTTCCTGAATGAGGATCCGCGATGAAGAATGTCAGCCTGCGGCAGTTGCGCGTGTTCGCCGAGGTCGCGCGCCGGCTCAGCTTCGTGCGGGCGGCCGAGGCGCTGCACCTGACGGCACCTGCCGTGACGATGCAGGTGAAGGACCTCGAGGCGGTGGTCGGCCTGCCGCTGTTCGACCGACGCGGGCGGGCGGTCTCGCTGACCACCACCGGCGAATACCTGCTGGTCTATGCCCGCCGCATGATCGCGACGATGCGCGAGGCCGAGGACGCGATGGCGCGGCTCAAGCGCGTGGAGGCGGGCCTGCTCAACGTCGGACTCGTCAGCACCGCCAAGTACTTCGTGCCGCGGCTGCTGGCGCGCTTTCGCGAGACCCATCCCGGCGTGGAGATCCGCCTGCAGGTCAGCGGCAACCGCGACCAGCTCGTCACACTGCTGAACGACAAGGAGATCGATCTCGCGATCATGGGCCGGCCGCCGAAGGAGATCGCGACGCACAGCCATCCGATCGCCGCGCATCCGATGGTCATGACCTGCGCGCCGGACCACCCGCTGCTGCGCAAGCGCCGCCTGACCGCGGCGGTCGCGGCCGCTCAGCCGTTCATCGCGCGCGAGGACGGCTCCGGCACGCGCAAGGCGATGGCGGACTACTTCGGCCAGCAGCGCTGTGCACCGCGGATCGTGATGGAGATGTCGAGCAACGAGACGATCAAGCAGGCGGTGATGGCCGGTATGGGCATCAGCCTGCTGTCGCTGCACACGCTCGGGCTCGAGCTCGAGGGCGGCCTCCTGCGCGTGCTGAAGGTCGACGGCACGCCGCTGATGCGCACCTGGTACATCGTGCACATGAGCGGCAAGGTGCTGTCGCCGGTGGCCGATGCCTTTCACCAGTTCATGCTCGCGGAAGCGGCGCCCTACCTGCAGGCGCACGACGCGCCGCTGATGAAGGCGGCCTTCGGGCGCACGCATCCGGCGACGAAGGCGATGGCCTAAGGTCGGAGCGTCACGTCCGTCAGACCGAAGAAGCGGGCCGCCTTCTCGGCGATCGACACACCTTCCGTCTGGCGGACCATCGCATCGAGGCGATCGAAGCGATGGTCCGCACCTTCGACCATCAGCAGCGTGTAGGTCGCGCCGCCGCCGACGAAGGCGCGCCGGCTGTCCGCCTGCGACCGGAAGGTCGCGCCGGAGATGCCCGCGGTGCCGCGCCCGCCGTCGACCGGAACGTTCCGGTCGTCCGCGCCGTGGATCGCGAGGACGCGTCTGCCGCGTGCGGCCGGGCATGCGTCGATGTCGAGGTTGAGGGGGCCGGAGACCCGCACCGCCGCCGCCAGGAGCCCGGTCTCGCACAGCAGGCGCTGCGCCATCATAGCGCCGTTGGAATGGCCCATCGCATAGACCCGCTCGCGGTCGATGCCGTATGCGACGACCAGCGCATCGATCGCCTTCGTCAGGTAGGCAACGTCGTCGATCCGGTTCTCGGCCGACAGCCCGCAACAGCCGCCGCCGGCGTTCCAGCCGAGCTTGTCCGCACCGAGTCGCCGCGTCACCGGCGTGCCATTCAGATAGGCCACGACGAAGCCGTCGGTCGCCGCAACCGCGTTCATGTTGAGCCCGCCTTCGGCGGTCCGGGCCGCGATGCGCTGCGCATTGCCGAGCCCGCCGTGCAGCACCATCACGAGTGCGCGCTGCCCCCTGGCCGGCAACACCGCCGGGACGAAGACGAGCGCGTCGCGCCCGCCGATGACCTCGACCTTCACGTCATCGGGCGCGGCGTCCGCACCGGTCGGCGCGAGTAACAGCAGCGCGGATACGAGGCAAGGGACGATGAACTTCGAGCGACGCTGCTGCATGCGGACTCCGGTTCGAGGCCCGTTGCGGACCTGCCGCGAAATCCCAACGTCACGCGCCGGGGGTTTCCGCTTCGAGGATGTATCGGTTGTGCGCATGCGTAACGATCAGCGCGGCCACCGCTTCGGGTACTTCTTCGTGCGCGAGATGGCCGAGGCGCGGCAGTACGCGGACCTCGGTGTCGGGGACGACGGCGGCGACGCGACGGGCCTGGCCGGGCGGCACCGTGCGGTCGTTGGCGCCGACGATCAGCAGCGGCGCCGGCTGCAGGCGCGGCAACTGCGCGAAGGTCCGGTCGAGATTCCATGCCGCCATCATGGCGATGGCGCCTGCGACATGGCGACGATCGCGGACCAGTTCGGCGTAACGCCGCGAGCCCTCCGCATCGAGCGTCGAGCCGGTGCTGTCGACCAGCCGCCGGACCGCTCGCGGGTCCTGCGCGAGACCGCTGACGAGGCGCGGCACGCCCGGCGCCGCCGCGAGCAGCTTGGCCATCGGCGACAGCACGCGCATCGCACCGGTCAGCGGCAGCAGCGCGGCGTTGAGACCGACCAGCGCGCGCAGGTTCACGCGTCCGTCGAGCGCCATGCGGACCAGCACCGCGGCACCGGCAGAATGGCCGACCGCGATCGTCGGCCGAACATCGAGCGCAGACAGCAACGCCGCCATCGAAGCGGCCATGCCGTCGACCGACATGCCGGACGCCGCGGGCATCGAACTGCGCGCGTGGCCCGGCAGGTCGGGGACGATGACCGTGAAGTGCGCGGCCAGCAACGACGCCAGGTCGCGAAAGGAATGGCTCGACGCGCCGGTGCCGTGCAGCAGCAGCAGCGACGGCCCGCGCCCGCGGATCGACACCTGCCAGCGCACGCCGCCCGCGTCGACGACGCGGCCTGCCTCGGCGGCCGGGCGCGCGGCGAGGTCAGAACCGTCCGCGATCATCGTCATGCCGCGCGTCCGCGACCCTGGTCGCGCGCCGCCTGGTTGACGATCTTCGACATCTCGTTGGCACCGGCGTACGGCAACGGGCGATACAGCGCGCCCATCGTTTCGGCCAGCCGCGCGGCCTGCGGATACGGCTGTGGCGACGTGTCGATGAGCAGCACGTTCACGTCCAGCGCCCGCAGGGCACGGGCCGAAGCGAGCGCGTCGAACTCCGCCTTCTGTCGTCCGCCGCTGCCGTCGCGCGCCACGTTGCCACGACCGTCGGTCAGCAGCACGGCGAGCGCGGTGTCACCGCGCCGCCGCAGCGTGACGACGAGGTCGCGTGTGGCATCGAGTGCGCTCGCCAGCGGCGTGCCGCCGCCGCCGGGCAAGCCGGCGAGGCTGCGGCGCGCGCGCACCAGCGAGCGCGTCGGCGGCAGCAGCAATTGCGTGTCCTTGCCGCGGAACGCGAGCACCGCGACACTGTCGCGCCGCACGTAGCAGTCGGCCAGCAGCAGTTCGACCGCGCCCTTCGCTTCGGCGAGACGATGCAATGCCGACGAACCCGACGCATCGACGACGAACACGGTCGTCGTCGGATGCCGCTGCTTGAAGCGCACCACGTGCAGGTCCTCTGCGCGCACATGGACCTTGATCGTGCCGCTGCGGTCGTCAGCGGATTCGGCGCGACGGATGCGTTGCCACGGCGCGGCTGCGCGCAGGGTCTCGATCAGGCTCAGCCGTTCCGGCGGCCGCGGGCGGCCGCGGCGGATGCCGGCGGGCGCCCCGCGCTGCCGGCTGCGACCGAGCGCGCCGGCGCCGCTGCCGCGCGGCGCGCCCGAGCGATCGAGCGCGGCCCGTTCGGCGAGCTGCTTCAGCAGGCCCGCGGGGATCGCCGCGACGGTGGCTTCGAGCACGGATTCGTCGAGGGCCTGATCCGGGCGATCGACCGCATCACCGGCATCGGGCGCGTCGGGCGGGGGC
>JBBRRW010000022.1:0-22424 GCA_038245975.1 Burkholderiales bacterium | reverse complement strand
GCCGGAGTCGACGCGCTCGACCTCGCGCGCGATCAGCCCGTAGGCCACGTAGTTCAGCCCCGGGCCGCCGTACTGCTCGGGGATGGTGGGGCCGAGCAGGCCCAGCTCGCCCATCTCGCGGAAGATGGCCGGGTCGGTGGTTTCGTTGCGGAAGGCGTCGACGACGCGGGGGGCGAGCTTGTCCTCGCAGTAACGCTTTGCGGCCTCCCTGACCATGCGCTCGTCGTCGCTCAGTTGCGCGTCGAGCATGAGAGGGTCGTCCCACTGGAAGCGGGCCTTGAGACGGTGGGTGAGGTCGGGAGCGTTCATGAGCAGTCCTCGGTGAGCCGGAGGCGAGATTCTAGACCTTCAGCAAAATCTGTCTTGGCGCTGCGCGGGCGACGTCTCGGCGCGGCCGCGGAGGAGGACGAACAACCCGAATCCATCCTTGAAACGGGGGTCGACCGACGTCCCGTCGATACCCGCGTGGCGTCCGGTGCGAGCTGACTCGATCTGGTCATGATTCATCCGGGATCACCGCGGTCGCCTCGATCTCCACCCGCGCCCTGTCCTCGATCAGGGCCGCCACCTGGACAGCCGTCATCGCCGGGAAGTTCCGGCCGATCAGCTCGCGGTACGCGACGCCGATCGCCGGATAGGCGCCGACGTACTCGCGCTTGTCGACGACGTACCAGGTCATGCGCACGAGGTGCTCCGGCCTGCCGCCGGCCTCGGCCAGCACTGCGACGACGTTGGCCAGCGCCTGCCTCGCCTGCGCCGCGAATTCGTCGCTCTCGAACACGCATTGCCCGTTCCAGCCGATCTGGCCGGCGATGGAGACCACCGTGCCGCGCGCGGCGATGCCGTTGGAGTAGCCGCGCGGCGTGGCCCAGCCGTCCGGCTGCAGGATCCTGTTCGATGGTGTCATGGCGTCTCGTTGCCTCTCTCGGGCGGGTGGTCGTTCGCGAAGCGGCAGCGCGCCGCGCTCAAAGATCGGTCCGTACTTTCCACAGCTCGGGGAACAGCACCACGTCGAGCATCTTGCGCAGGTAGCTGACGCCGCCGGTGCCGCCGGTACCCGGCTTGAAGCCGATGATGCGTTCGACCGTCGTCACGTGGCGGAAGCGCCACTGGCGGAACGCGTCCTCGAGGTCGATCAGTTCCTCGGCCATCTCGTAGAGCCGCCAGTGGTCCTTCGGGTTGCGATAGACCGCCAGCCACGCGGCCTCGACGCGTTCGTCGAACGGTCGCGGCACGGTCGGATCGTCGGGCGCGACTGGTACGTCGAAGCCCGACCGCGCGAGCAGGCCGATCGCCTCGTCGTAGATGCCGGGTGCATGCAGCACCGCGGTCAGGTGCGTGCGCATCACCGGCTCGTGGACCTCGACCCGCGCCGCGTTCTTGTTACCGAGCAGGAACTCGATCTCGCGGTACTGCGGCGACTGGAAGCCCGACGAGCTGCCGAGATAGGGCCGCACGACGCTGTACTCGGACGGCGTCATCGTCGACAGCACGGTCCATGCCGACACCAGCTGCTCCATGATCCGCGTGATGCGCGCGAGCATCTTGAACGCATCGGGCAACGCGTCGTCGTGCAGCCGCGCGATGGCGGCGCGCAGCTCGTGCAGCATCAGTTTCATCCACAGCTCGCTGGTCTGGTGCTGGATGATGAACAGCATCTCGTTGTGATCGGGCGAGCGCGGATGCTGCGCGTTCAGCAGCGTGTCGAGCGACAGGTAGTCGCTGTAGGTCAGCTGGTGCGGCGCCTCTGACATGGGGTGCCCGTGTCGATCAGGTGACGGCGGATCGCACGTGGTGCCGCGGGTCGCGGAACGCTTCCTCGGCGATCGCGTCGACGACGATCTGCACGGCATCGAACACGTCGACGAAGCGCAGGTAGGCTGGCGTGAAGCCGAAGCGCAGGATGTCCTCGTCGTCCGTCGCGCCCTTGCGGAAGTCGCCGACAACGCCGCGATCGATCAGCGCCTGCATCATCGGATAGCCGTGGCCGGCGAGCACGCCGCGGGCATGGAACGAGACCTGGCTGCCACGCAGCGCCGCCTGGCGCGGCGTGGCCAGCAGCAGCGCGCCGCCGCAGCGCGCCTCGACGCAGGCGATGAAGAGCTCCGTCAGCGCGATCGACTTGGCGCGCAACGCCGGCATCGGATCGCGTGTGTCGCCCTTCAGCGCGGCGATGCCGCATTCGAGCGCGGTCATCGCCAGGATGGCCGGCGTGCCGCACAGGAAGCGATCGACGCCGGACGCCGGCGCATAGCCGGACACGAACGCGAACGGCGACGCATGGCCCATCCATCCCGACAGCGGCTGGCGGATGTCGTCGCGATCGAGTCGCTCGACGTGGCGCGGATGCACCCACAGGAACGCGGGCGCGCCGGGGCCGCCGTTGAGGTACTTGTAGCCGCAGCCGATCGCGAAGTCGGCGTCGGCGTCGTGGAGGTCGACCGGCACCGCGCCGGCCGAATGTGCGAGGTCCCAGACGACGAGGGCGCCGGCGTCGTGCGCGATGCGGGTCAGCCGCTTCATGTCGTGCATCGCGCCGCTGCGGTAGTTGACGTGCGTCAGCATCAGCACGGCGGTCGACGGCCCGAGCGCGGCGACGATCGCGTCGGCGCGCGCATCGCTCGGGGTGGCGGGCACCAGCGTCAGCGACGTGCCGTCGCCGCACTGCGTGACGACGCCTTCGGCGATGTAGAGGTCGGTCGGGAAATTGTCGGCTTCGCTGACCACGACTTTGCGTGCGGCGTCGCGCTGTGCGATCCGCAGCCCGACGGTGAGGACCTTGAACAGGTTGACCGACGTCGAGTCGGCGACGGCCACTTCGCCGTCACGGGCGCCGATCAGCGGCGCCAGCGCGTCACCTACGCGCCGCGGGGCATCGATCCATCCCGCGCTGTTCCAGCTCCCGATCAGGTCGCGGCCCCATTCGTTCGTGATCACGTCGGCGATGCGCGCGGCGGTCGCGCGGGGCAGCGCGCCGAGCGAATTGCCGTCCAGATAGATCGTGCCTTCGGGCAGGATGAACCGGTCGCGCAACGCGGCGATCGGGTCGGCGGCATCGAGCGCGAAGCAGTCGTCGCGCGTCGTCACGTGGCTGGAAGCCGGCGGCGAGGCGGCATGGCGCATGGTTTGCGAAGGCATCGATTTATTTTAGACTTAAAGTACTTTGGTGCCAACGCAGGGACGATCGAGGTCGACGCACGAGGAACCGCTACAGATGAACATCCAGATCGTCGGCGCAGGCCCGGCCGGGCTGTACTTCGCGATCCTCGCGAAGAAGTCGTTCCCCGACGCGCACATCGCGGTCACGGAGCGCAATCGTGCCGACGACACCTTCGGCTTCGGCATCGTGCTGTCCGACGAGACGCTGGGCAACCTGCAGCGCGCCGACGAGCCGACCTACCGCGAGATCGCCGCCCACTTCGCGTACTGGGACGACATCTACACGCTGTTCAAGGGCACGGTCAGCCGCTCGACCGGCCACGGCTTCTCGGGCATCCGGCGGCTCACGCTGCTGCAGATCCTGCAACGACGTGCCGTCGAACTCGGCGTCGTCGTGCGTTACGGCGTCGACGACGCCGGCATCGGCGCGCATGTCGATGCCGACCTGATCGTCGCAGCGGACGGCATCAACAGCCCGATCCGCGAAGCGCTGAAGACGTCTTTCGCGCCCGAGGTCGACCTGCGCAGCAACCGCTTCACGTGGCTCGGCGCGCGGATGAACCTGCCCGGCTTCACGTACAGCTTCCGCGAAGACACGATCAGTCGCGCGGACGGTCCCTACAAGCCGGGCATCTGGAACATGCACGCCTACCAGTTCACGCCGATGCGCACGGCCCGCGACCACGACGATCCCGCCGTGCCGGTGGGCGAATGCACGATCGTGATCGAGACGACCGACGAGGCCTTCAGGGCGTCCGGGCTGTCGGCCACCGACGAGAAAGCGACGGCGGCGTTCGTCGAGCGGCTGTTCGCCGACGAGTTGCAGGGTCACGAGGTCCTGACCAATCGTTCGCACTGGCGGCAGTTTCCCACCGTCACGTGCAAGACCTGGCACCACGCGGTCGTCCACAAGAACGGGAAGACGTCGCAGGTGGTGCTGCTCGGCGACGCCGCGCATACCGCACATTTCTCGATCGGCTCGGGAACCAAGCTCGCGCTCGAGGATGCGATCGCGTTGCATGCGGCCGTGGCCGCACGGCCCGACGATCTGCCACGTGAGCTGAGACGCGCACTCGCGCACTACGAGGCCGGCCGGCGCGACGAGGTCGGCCGCATCCAGCATTCAGCCAACGTCAGCCTCGTGTGGTTCGAGAACGTGCGGCGCTTCTGGAAGATGGCGCCGATCCAGTTCAACTACTCGCTGCTGTCGCGGTCGAAGCAGATCACCCACGAGAACCTGCGGCTGCGCGACGCGGCGCTGGTGTCCGATGTCGAGCACTGGTGGAACCGCAGCGTCGGCCACGCCCTCGGCGTCGCGCTGCCCGACGCGTTCGAAGCGCCGCCGCTGTTCGCGCCGTTCGTGCTGCGCGGCCTCGCGCTCGCGAACCGCGTCGTCGTGTCGCCGATGGCGCAGTACTCGGCCGTCGACGGGATGCCCAACGACTGGCACTTCGTCCACTACACGACGCGCGCGTTGGGCGGTGCGGGGCTGGTGTTCATCGAGATGACCTGCCCGTCGGCCGACGCCCGCATCACCCCCGGATGCACGGGCCTGTGGACGCAAGCGCAGGCCGACGCGTGGAAGCGCATCGTCGACTTCAGTCATCGTCACAGCGACGCGAAGCTCTGCATGCAGCTCGGCCACGCCGGCCGCAAGGGATCGACGCAGGTCGGCTGGGAGCGGATGGACAGCCCGCTCGACGAGGTCCTGCACGGTCCGAACTGGGGCCTGTTCGCGCCGTCGCCGATCGCTTACCGCGAAGGCGTCAACGCGATGCCGCGCGTGATGACCACGAAGAACATGGACCGCATCCGCGACCAGTTCGTCGCGTCGGCGAGGCTGGCCGACGACGCCGGCTTCGACATGCTGGAGATGCACATGGCGCACGGCTACCTGCTCGCCAGCTTCCTCTCGCCGATCACCAACCACCGCGACGACGCGTACGGCGGCAACCTCGCGAACCGCATGCGCTGGCCGCTCGAGGTGTGGGACGCGGTGCGCGCGGCGTGGCCGCGGCACAAGCCGATGAGCGTCCGCCTGTCGGCCACGGACTGGATCGCCGGCGGCACGACGCCGGCCGAGACGGTCGAGATCGCGAAGACCTTCAAGGCGCACGGCTGCGACCTGATCGACGTCTCGACCGGCCAGACCGATCCGGCGTCGAAGCCGGTCTACGGCCGCATGTATCAGGCGACCTTCGCCGAGCAGGTCCGCCTGGAAGCCGGCATCGCGACGATGGCGGTCGGCGCGGTGACCACGGCCGACCAGGTCAACACGCTGCTCGTGTCCGGCCGCGCGGATCTGGTCGCGCTGGCCCGGCCGCACCTCGCGGACCCGTATTTCACGCTGCACGCCGCGACCGAGGCCGGTTACCAGGGCAACACGTGGCCCGCGCAATACGTGCCGGGCGCGCAGCAGGCCTACGCGCTGGCGAAGCGGACGCGGGAGGATGCCGTCAAGAAGCACCGCGACGTGGAAAGGCCCCGTCACGGCGACTAGCGTCCCGCCACGACCTTTGTGACATCTTTTCCCGCTCGGCGGGGCGCCGGCGCGTGCCCCCGCAGCGCGGCCGGTTATGCTGCCTCTCGTCGCGAAACCGGCCTGCGCGGTCGTTGCGTCCGGAGCGGTCATGCGGTCGATCCAGTTAAAATCCCAGCAATGGCCCCCAGGAGTGTCCAAAGACCTGATCCGGCGCCGTTACCAGCACTGCCGGCTCCATCTGATCGAACTCCTGCCGCGCCTGTACGACAACAGTCTCGAGGCCGACGACGCAAACGGCGTTACGCCGCACCCGTTGCTGCTGCTGCATGTGGATCATGGCGAGGTCGTCGGGCCGGATAATCTGTCCGCGACGCCCGATTGGGCGCGATCCGTGGTCGCCGCCGCGCTGACAGGCGCGCCCTGAACGCCCCCGAAGCCATGCCGCTGGAATTCGTCTCTTGAAGATTCTCGCCTTTCCCGGTCCCAAGCACCAGCCTGCTCCCGAAGTGGAGCAGGTGGCAGTCGAGCCGGCCGACGTGCCGGCGGCCGCGCTGGCCGGCGACGGTCCGAAGCGCTACGACCGCATCACCGTCCGGGTCATCTGGGTGGCGGTGGTGATTTCGCTGTTCGTGCACTTCGCGATCCTGTTTTCGCCGTTGATGGACAAGATCGACCAGGCGCTGAAGGCGCCGGCCGACGAGATCGGTCCGCTGTCGGTGACCATCGCGACGTCGAAGCCGCAGCCGCAGTCCCCGGTGCCGCAACAGCAGCAGGAGCCGGCCGTCGAGAAGCCCACCCCGACGCCGCCGCGCCCCGCACCGAAGACCAGGCCCTCGCCGCCGCGTCCGCAATCGCAGATCGCGATCAACAGCGGGCGCACGCCCCCGTTCGTCGTGCCGGCGCCGACGCAGCCGCAGCAGCCGATCCCGGACGCCGTGCAGCCGCCGCAGCCGGTCACGCCGACGACCGAAGACTTCAGCGAAGTGCTCGCCGCGCGCCAGCGGGCCCGCCGCGCGCAGAACGGGGGCGCGCCCGACGAGACGCTCGAGAGCGCCGACCAGCGCGCCAACCGCATCGCGAAAGCCAACATCGCGGCCCAGCAGCGCTCGTCCAGTCCGGGGCAGGACCAGTCGGAGGCGGGCGGGATCTTCGAGATGAAGCGCACCGGGTCGAGCGACGCCGAGTTCGTCTTCAACGGCTGGAACCGCGACTTCCGTCGCAAGCTCGGCAAGGTCTACGAGGTCAAGAAGGGCAACAATCCGACCATCCAGCTCGCGGTGGTCCGGCAGATGATCGAGATCATCCGCGAGCAGCAGCCTGGCGACTTCGAGTGGTATTCGTATCGCCTGAAGGGCCGCAGCATCATCATGTCGGCCCGCCCGAAGGACCAGAAGGAACTCGAGGCCTTCCTGCTGCAGGAGTTCTACGGGAACGATCCGCGGATGCGGTGAACGGTCGGCCGGCTTCCGGCTTCCGGCAGCCGGTACCGTTCGCGCTTCATCGCTTGCCGTCCGTCCATGGCGCGTCCCGCACGCTGCGACGCGGCCACGATGTGCGGCCTGGTGTTGGCACATCGTCGTGGGCATCCGGCGCGCGGGAGGCGTGCGCGGCGCGGCCGGTAGACGCTAGGAGTCCGTTCCTTCGCCGGCGATCAGCTTGCGCAACGCGCTCTTCAACGAGGCGGCTTCGCGATCGTCGAGCCGGCCGACGGTGCTCCGCTCGTGGCGCTTCGAACGCGCGAGCAGCGGGCCGAGCGCGGCCTTGCCGGCCGGCGTGATGCGCACCAGCGATTGCCTGCGGTCGACCTCGCCGTCGCTGCGGGCGACGCGGCCCTCGGCCTCGAGCCGGCCCAGCAGCTTCGTGACCGTCGACTGCTGCGCGAGCGCGATCGACGCGAGCTGGCCCACGGTGTAGGCGTGACCGCCGGCCAGCGTCGCGAGGACCCGCCATTCCAGCACCGTCAGGCCGGCGGCGCGGACCTCGAGGTGGAACCCGGTCTGCACCACGTGGCTGGCGCGCGCGAGCAGATACGACAGGTAGTCGTCGACGACCCAGCGCTCGCGGCGCGCGGTCGATGGTGCGCGAGAGACTCTCTTCGCCGGAGGCGCCATCGACGCGGGCGCCGGATCACTCGGGCTCGATGCCGAGCGCGACCAGGAAGCGCGACACCATGTTGTAGGTCGCGACCACGCCCACCAGCTCGACGACCTGCGTCGCGTCGAGATGCTTCCGCAACGTCGCGAATGTGCTGTCCTCGACCTCGATGATGCGGGTCATCTGGATGCTGAGCGCGATCGTCGCGTTCTCGAGCTCGCCGAACAGCGACGGATCGATCGGCTCGGACTCCATGCGCCGGACCGCCGCGATCTGCGCCTCGGACCCGCCGGCTTTCACGAACTCGGGAGCGTGATGGATGAACTCGTATTCGGCGGCGTTCATCACCGCGACGACGCACATCGCGAGCTCGCGCAGCCGCGCGTCGACGGTCAGTTCGCTGCGGACCGAACCGAGCAACGCATTCCATCCGGCCGCGAAAGGCGGGCTGTGGAGCAGCTGGCGATCGAGGTTCAGCAGGTCGCCGCCACGGCGCTTGCGGATCGCCGCGACCAGCGGCGTGTCGCCGGCCTGTTCATCGGTGACGTACGGGATGCGGGGCGTCGGCATGGTGCTGCTGCTGGTGAGGACGAAAGGTCCGGACGGCTCAGCGGTCCGGGTGGGGCTGGGTCATGTGGTAGTTACCGCCCTGGAACACGAGCGGTTCGCGCGCGCTGAAGCCGCAGCGCTCGACCTCGCCGACGAAGATGACGTGATCGCCTTCCTCGTAGCGGCTGCGGTTGAAGCATTCGAACCACGCGCAGCAGCCGTCGAGGATCGGGGCGCCGCGAAAGCCTTCTCGCCACGCGATGCCCGCAAAGCGGTCGGCCATCGACGTCGCGTCCGGCGCACGCGACGCGCTGCGCGCGCCGAACAGTCGCGACAGCTCGATCTGGTCGGATGCGAGGACGTTGACGGCGTAATGCGAGTTGTCGCGAAAGACCGGGAGGCTGCCGGCCGCGAGCGCGAGACTCCACAGCACCAGCGGCGGATCGAGCGAGACCGAGTTGAACGAGTTCGCCGTGAAGCCGAGCAGCTGCGGACGGCCGTCCGCGTCGACCGACCGCGTCGTGATGATCGTCACGCCCGTCGCGAACTGGCCGAGCGCGCCGCGGAAGTGGCCGTTGTCGAAGTCGGGAGGGCGCGCGACCTCGTCCTCGCCGGACTGCGCGAGCAGCGAGGCGGTCATCGCCGTGCCCCGTTCCGGACGCGCGTCGTGGTTGCCGCGATCATTGGAGTTGTATGAAAATTCATCTAATATTCGAGCAGGATAGTGACGGAAGAAGTGTGATGCAAACCGTGCGCCGTTCCGACGTGCCTTGGTTCGACTGGTGGCACCGATATCGTCCCGACGCACTGCCGATCGACCTGCGCAAGGGGTGGACATGCCGGCAACACGATCGACGCATTCCGGAACTGTAACGCCTGCGCGGGGAACGTCCGTTGCTCGTTGAGCGCATCGAGGCCCGCTGGGTCGCTGCATTCGTTGCAGTGCTGCGGCGCTGCACGGTCGTGCCGGGCGATGTGGTCGCCATCCTGTCCGAATCGCAATCGCGGCGCGTGCTGGTCGAACTTTCCGAACTCGCGGCCGCGGAGCTCGGCGCCCGCGTGTTCCACATCGTCGTGCCGACCCCGGCCGCCGCCGTGACCATCCCGGTCCGCTCGACCGGCGCGTCGAACGCGCTGGGGCGCCTGGCGCCGGTCGTCGGCGCCCTCGCGGCATCCACCCTGGTCGTCGATTGCACGGTCGAGGGACTGCTGCACGCGCCCGAACTGCCGGCCATCCTCGACGGCGGTGCGCGCCTGCTGATGGTCTCGAACGAGCACCCGGAAATCCTCGAACGCTGTCTGCCGGACGACGCGCTCGAAGCGACCGTGCGCTCGGCCATGAAGGGCCTGCGCACGGCGGCGAACGCCGACGGGGTCCTGCACGTCGCGTCGGACGCCGGCACCGACCTCACCGTGCGACTGGCCGGCGCCCGGGTCGGCGGCGTGTGGGGCTATTGCGTGAAGCCCGGCCAGGTCTCGCACTGGCCGGGCGGCCTGTGCCTGGCCTTTCCCGCCGCCCGCAGCGTGCACGGAACCCTCGTGCTGGCGCCGGGCGACGTGAACCTGGCGTTCAAGCGCTATCTGCGCGATCGCATCGTGCTGACCCTCGAGGACGACGGCATCGTGGCCATCGACGGCGACGGCGTCGATGCCGACCTGATGCGCGGCTACTGGGCCTCGTGGGCAGCGCTGGAAGGCAACCGCAACGCGTATGCCGTCTCGCACGTCGGCTGGGGTCTGAACCGCGATGCGCGCTGGGACTCGATGGCGTTCTACGACAAGCGCGACTGCAACGGCACCGAGCTGCGCGCCTTCGCCGGCAATTTCCTGTTCTCGACGGGCGCGAACGAAGTCGCCGGCCGCAACACCCTCGGTCACTTCGACCTGCCGATGCGCCACTGCACCATCACCGTCGACGGCCGGCGCGTGGTCGATCGAGGCACCCTGGTTCCAAGCGAGGTGACGACATGATGCTGACCCCGGTGACCGCCGTGCCCTACTTCGACGAGCGGGGCGGCGGCGAGACGACAGTGCTGATGCTCCACGGCATCGGCGGCGGTCGCCAGGCCTTCGCGCACCAGATGCAGCCGCTCGCCGACGCCGGCTTCCACGCGGTCGCGTGGGACATGCCCGGCTACGGCCATTCGTCGATCGTCGAGCCTTACAGCTTCGAGACGCTGGCCGACGAATGCATCGAACTGATCGACGTGCTCGATCCGCGGCGCCTGGTGCTCGTCGGTCACAGCATGGGCGGCATGGTCGCGCAGGAAGTCGCCGCGCGCGCGCCCGGGCGGATCGCCGCGCTGGTCCTCGCCGGCACCAGCGCGGCCTTCGGCAAGAGCGACGGCGACTGGCAGCGTGCGTTCGTCGACGAACGCACCGCGCCGCTGGACGCGGGCCTGTCGATGGCGGAGCTGGCATCGCGGCTGGTCGCGCAGATGGTCTCGCCCGACGCCTCCCAAGCGGCGCGGGCTGAGGCGATCGACGTGATGTCGCATGTGCCGCCGCGCACCTACCGGCTCGCGCTGCAGGCGCTGATGGGCTTCGACCGTCGCGCCGAACTCGCGGCGCTCGCGATGCCGCTGCTGCTGGTCGCCGGCGTCGACGACCGCAACGCGCCGCCGTCGGTGATGCAGGGCATGGCCGAACGCGTGCCGCTCGCGCACTACCTCTGCCTGGAGCGCTGCGGCCATCTGATGCCCTTCGAGCAGCCCGCCGCGTTCAACGACGCGCTGCTCGCGTTCCTCCGGTCGGCGACCCCCGCATGAGCGACGATGCGCTGTCGTTCGTCCCGGCCATCGGCGTCACGCCGCTGACCGCGCAGCAGTGCCGCCTGCTGTCCGTCGCGCACGAGCTCGGCCGCACGAAGTTCGCGCCGCGCGCGCGGCAGTGGGACGACACCGCGACCTTCCCGTTGGCGAACTACGACGACCTGCGCGACGCCGGGCTGCTGGCGCTCTGCATTCCCGAGGCGATGGGCGGGCAGGGCGCCGACTACGCGACCTATTGCATGGTGGCCGCTGAGCTCGGCCGCTTCTGCGGCGCCACCGCGCTGACCTTCAACATGCACAGCTGCTCGACGCTGTGGACCGGCGCGCTCGCCGACGCGCTGCCGATGGACGCGACGCAACGCGCGGAACACGTGCGCCGCCGCGACCGCCACTTCGCGCGCGTGGTCGACGGCGGCAAACTGTATGCGCAGCCGTTCTCCGAAGGCAGTGCCGCGGCCGCCGGTCGCGCACCGTTCGGCACCACCGCGCGTCGCGAGACCCGCGACGGCGTGTCCGGCTGGGTCATCGCCGGGCGGAAGATCTGGGCCAGCCTGTCGGGCGCCGCCGACTATTACGGCATCCTGTGCACCGAAGCGATCGACGACGCGGCCACGCACGCCGCGAAGCCGCTCGACATGCGTGACACGCTGTACATCGCGGTGCCGGCGGACAGCGACGGCCTGACCATCTCCGGCACCTGGGACCCGATGGGCATGCGCGGCACGGTGTCGCGCAACCTCGCGTTCGCCGACGTGTTCGTGCCCGACGACGAGCAGCTGCTGCCGCGCGGGATGTACTACAAGGCGGCGCAGACCTGGCCGCACATGTTCTTCACGCTGTCGCCGACCTATCTCGGCATCGCCAACGCCGCGTACGACTTCACCATCAGCTACCTGCGCGGCGAGGTCGAAGGCGAGCCGCCGGTCAAGCGCCGCCAGTACCCGACCAAGCAGATCGCCGTCGCGCAGATGCGCATCCAGCTCGAGGCGATGCGCTCGCTGTTCTGGCGCGCGATCCTCGAGGCGAAGCCCGATCCGTCGAAGGACGAGCGGCTGCGGCTGTACGCCGCGCACTACACGGTGATGGAGGGCGCTAACGACATCGCGCGGCTCGCGTTGCGGACCTGCGGCGGCCAGTCGATGCTGAAGCACCTGCCGCTCGAGCGCCTGTACCGCGACAGTCGATGCGGCTCGCTGATGCTGCCGTGGACCGCCGAACTGTGCATGGATCGCATCGGTCGCGAAGCGCTGTACGAGTCCGGCGAACGCGACTGAGCGTCGTGCGATGAACTTCGCCGCTGCCTTCGATGCGACGGCCGAAGCTGGCCCCGATCGTATCGCCGTCTGCACCGATCATCGCGTGCTCACGCGCAGCGAACTGCGCGAGTCCATCGTCATGGCGACGCACACCCTGATCGATCGCTGGTCGGTCCGTCGCGGCGACCGCGTGGCCTATCTCGGGCTCAACCGCTACGAGGAACTGGTCCTGCTGTTCGCGCTGGCACGCGTCGGCGCGGTGTTCATGCCGCTCAACACGCGACTTGCGGCGTCCGAGCTGGCCGGCATCGTCGAACACGCGCGGCCGCGCGCGCTGGTGACCGACGCCGGTCATCGCGACGTCGGCATGGCGATCGTCGAGGGCGTCGTGTCGCGGACGGCGGGCGTCACCGCGTGGCGCACCATCGACGCGCTGCTGGCCGGCGGCGATCGCCGCGACGCGCCCATCGAGGACGTCGACCCGCAGACGCCGCTGCTGCTCGCCTACACGTCCGGCACGAGCGGCGCGCCGAAGGGCGCGACGCACACGCATGGCGGCGTGCTGGCCAACGCGATCGCGGCGATCGCCGCGCACGACATGACCGAGGACGATCGCGTGCTGACCGTGTTGCCGCTGTTCCACGTCGGCGGCCTGTGCATCCAGACGGTCCCCGCGTTGCTGGCCGGTGCGTCCGTGGTCCTGCAGCCGCGCTTCGACGCGAAGGCCTGGCTCGACGCGGTCGCCGCGATGCGGCCGACGCTGACGCTGATGGTCCCGGCCACGCTGCGCGCGGTGATCGGCCACGGCGACTGGGGCGGTGCCGACCTGTCGTGCCTGCGCGTGCTGATGACCGGTTCGTCGACCATCCCCCGCCAACTGATCGATGCCGTGCACGCGCGCGGCGTGCCGGTCGGCCAGATCTACGGCAGCACCGAGACCGGACCGGTCACGGTCGCACTGAAGGCCGCCGATGCCCGGCGCAAGCCGGGGTTCGCGGGGTGGCCGTGCTTTCCGGGATCCCTGCGGCTGATCGATGCCGGCGGCGCGGACGTCGATGACGGTTCCGTCGGCGAGATCGTGGTCCGCGCGCCGAACGTGATGCAGGGCTACTGGGAGGAGCCCGCGACCAGCGGCTTTCGCGACGGCTGGTTCGCGACCGGCGACCTCGGGCGCCTCGACGACGAAGGCTGTCTCGAAGTCGTCGGCCGCCATCGCGACCTGATCATCACCGGCGGCGAGAACGTCTATCCGGCCGAGCTCGAGGACGTGCTGCTGTCGATCGCCGGTGTCAGCGAAGCGGCGGTGGTCGGGCTCGCGGACGAGCGCTGGGGCGAGGTGCCGGCGGCCTTCGTCGTGCGCGGCGGCACGGCCGCGACCGCGCTCGACGAAGCGGATGTCGCCGCGGCGTTCGAAGGGCGGCTCGCGCGCTTCAAGCATCCGAAGCGCGTCGTGTTCGTCGACGCGCTGCCGCGCAACGCGATGGGCAAGGTGCAGGCGCAGCTGCTGCGCGAGCGGCTGGCGAAGGTCGCGGCGGGCGGACGCCCGTGTGCGAACGCAGGCGACGGATCGCCGTTGCTGCCCATCGCGCCTTGAAAGACCGGCGTCGGGCCGGCATATGCGGGGTGCCGGCGGCACGCGCATCATCCGCCCCGCCACCGCCTTCGAGGAGTTGCGATGTCCATTGCCCATCCCCTGCAGGACGTGCCGAGCGCCGGCCAAGAATTCGCGACCCTCGGCGGCGGCTGCTTCTGGTGTACCGAGGCCGTCTACATGGACATCCAGGGCGTGATCGATGTCGAGTCGGGATACAGCGGCGGCACCAATGCCCATCCGAGCTACAACGCCGTGTGCTCCGGCACGACCGGTCATGCCGAGGTCGTGCGCCTGGCGTTCGATCCGCAGGTGATCTCGTATCGACAGATCCTCGAGATCTTCTTCACGATCCACGACCCGACGACGCTGAACCGCCAGGGCAACGACACCGGCACGCAATACCGCTCGGTCATCTACTACCACTCGCCGGAGCAGCAGGAGACGGCCAAGGTGGTGATCGAGGAAGTCGCGCAGGCATGGCCGTCGAAGGTGGTCACGCAGCTCGAGGCGGCGCCCGCCTACTACCGCGCCGAGACCTATCACCAGGAATACTTCCCGAACAACCCGAACCAGGGTTACTGCGCGGCAGTGGTCGGACCCAAGGTCGCGCAGTTCCGCAAGACCTGGAGGGCGTTCCGCAAGTCGTAGGCGGCGATCAGGGCGCGAGGCGCGCGGCGGTCCAGCGGTCGTCGCCGCCGCGGTACGCGATGCGGTCGTGCAGCCGCGACGGCCGACCCTGCCAGAACTCGATCAGCGTCGGTACCAGGCGATAGCCGCCCCAGTTCGGTGGGCGCGGCAGGTCGGCCACCTTGGCATCGACGGTCAGTCCAAAGCGCTCCCGCACGTCGTGTTCGAGGGCCTCGATCACCGCGCGCGACGCGACGACCTCGCTCTGCGGCGAGGCCCACGCGCCCACGCGCGAAGCGACGGGTCGTGATGCGAAGTAGCGATCCGATTCGTCGGGCGCCGTCTTCCCGACGCGGCCTTCGATGCGCACCTGGCGCTCCAGCTCGGGCCAGAAGAAGCACAGGGCCGCCTCGGTGTTGACCGCGAGGTCGCGACCCTTGTGGCTGTCGTAGTTGGTGAACCACACGAAGCCGCGGCCCGGCGGCGCCGCGAGCTTCAAGTCGAAGCCTTTCAGCAGGACGACGCGGGCCGACGGGCGATGCGTCGCATCGACGGTCGCGAGCGTCATCGCCGTGGGTTCGAGGGCATCGGCCGCGATGGCCTGGTGGAGCCACGCTTCGAACTGCACGAAGGGGTCGACGTGGACGTCGCCTTCGGTGAGGGTCGCGCGGCGATAGACGGTGCGGAGATCGGCGATGTTCATCGGGGGCTGCAGTGGCGCGACGGAGCGCCACTTTGCCACGCTTCGCCTGCGCGGCGCGCGCTCAGCGATCGAGCTGCCGGTAGACGCGACTCGCGAGGGCCGTCATCTCGTTGCGCGTCAGCTTGCCGGTGAGGGCGTACGCGTAGTTGGCGTCGATCCAGTAGAAGATCGTGTTGCCGTCCTCTTCGGCGATGCGGAAGGCCGTCGACGGCAACGCCACTTCGGCAGTGCCGGTGGCCGCAGGTCGGGCGACCGCAGCCGTGCGGCCCGCGACGCCCTTCGACACCGCCAGCGTCATCCGGCGCCCGCCGTGGTCCTGGTACATGAACTGCGCCACCGGCCCGCTCTGCGCCGGCAACAGACGGCCGCCGAGGAGATCCCAGCCGGCGTCGCCGAGATGCGGCACCACGAGCGGTGTGCCGAGCCGCTTCGACAACCACGCGACCAGATGCGCCTCGTCGGCGGCGGCCACCTCGACCGGATGACGGACCTCGGGGACGAAGACCGCGTGCGACAGGCTGGCGACGTGCACGAAGGCTTGCAGCCGTCCCTCGGTCGCGCGGCTGATCGCGGCCGCTTCGGTCGACCGGTCGCCGACCGCGTCGGCGTGCCCGCGCACGATCCATCCGGCGCCGAGGCCGACGCCGGCCGCGACCAGCACGCCGGCGGCCAGCGCCCAGCCGGTCACACCCCGCGACAGGGTGCTGCCCGGTAGCGACCAGGCGCGGCGACGCAGCGGCGCGATCGAGGTCGGCAATGCCGCGGTCAGCAGGTCGTCGTAGCGCGCGTGCATCGCGTTGTTCTGTGCCCGCAGCGCGGCGATCTCGGCCATCGCTTCCGGGTTCTGGGCGAGAAGCTTCTCGAAGTCGGCGACCTCGTCGGGCGTCAGTTCGCCGTCGACATAGGCGTGCAGACGGAAACGGTCGTAGGCGAGGTTCATGGCAGCGTTGCGACGGAATGAGCGGGCGTGGCGGGCGGGTTCATGGCTTCCAAGCGATCCTCAGCGTACGACCTTGAGTGAAGCGGCGTTGTCGCTGCTGGTGGGGTTCGAGGGATCGCGACGACCCTGCGGTACGCCGTCCATCAGCTCACGAAGGCGCACCCGTCCGCGAGACAGCCGCGACATCACCGTGCCGACCGGAATGCCCAGCACCTCGGCGGCCTCGCGATACGACAGGTCCTCGAGGCCGACCAGCAGGATCACCGCGCGCTGTTCGACCGGCAGCGCGGCGAGCGCGCGTTCGATGTCGAGCATCACGCCGGCCTGGCTGCTCACGCTGTCTCCGGTCGGCCGACCGGACGCTTCGCGATCGGTGCCGTCGATCGCGTCGGCGTCGTAGCCGCGCACGACGAAGCGACGCAGCTCGCTGATGAACGTGTTGTGAAGAATCGTGAACAGCCACGCGCGGAGGTCCGTGCCCGGCTGCCACTGGCGCCGCCGCGACCACGCCCTTTCGAGCGTGTCCTGGACCAGGTCGTCGGGCCGCACCGGATGCCGGGCCAGCGCATGCGCGTAGCGTCGCAGGCGCGGGATCAGTGCTTCCAGTTCGACGCCCGAGAAGCTCATGGTCCGCGACGATCAGGGGCGCGCGATGTGCCAGACGTTGTTGTTGAAGCCGTCGCCGATCCGGTCGCCGGCCTTGGTGTCCTTGGCGAACGTGTACAGAGGCTTGCCCCTGAACGCCCACTGCTTGGCGCCGTCGTCGCGCGTCACCACCGTGTAGTCGCCGGACGTCGTTGCATCGGCCGGTGCGGCGAACGCGGGCCAGTTGCCGGCGCACGGGCCGTTGCACACGCTCTTGCCGCTGGCCGCGACATCGCGGTCGAACGTGTACAGCGTCTTGCCGGCCGTATCGGTCAACGCGCCGTCGGCCACCTTGGCCGGCGACATCGCCATGCCCGCGCAGGCGGTGAGGATCGACGAGGCGGCGAGCGCGCCGACGAGACGATGGGAAAGGCGGGGTGCATGAAAATTCATGTTTGTTCCTGGAGGTTGGGACGCGCCCGGCGCGAGGCTCGACGAAGGGCTGTTTCGAACGGACTGCGTGAAGCGAACGCCCGGACGACGCGCTTCATTCCCAGGAACCGGTGGGCAAACGTCAGTGCTGCAGCAATGCGTTGATGCGGGCGAGGTCTTCCTCGGCCAGCGTGCCGGCAGCCGACTTCAGGCGAAGGCCGTTCAGCAGCGTGTCGTAACGCGCCCGCGCCAGGTCGCGCTGGGTGGAATACAGCTGCTGCTGCGCGTTGAGCACGTCGATGTTGGTCCGCACGCCGACCTGGTAGCCGAGCTTGTTCGAGTCGAGCGCGCTCTGGCTCGAGACCTCGGCCGCGCGCAGCGCGCGGACCTGCGCGAGCCCGCTGGTCACGCCGAAGTACGCCGTGCGCGCGGTCTGGGCGGCAGAGCGCCGCGCGAAATCGAGATCGTTCTCGGCCTTGTCGGCGAGCGCGATGCCTTCGCGTACCTTCGACGACGTATAGCCGCCGCTGTAGAGCGGCACGCTGACCTGAACGCCGATCGCGTTGTTGGTCTGCGCGGTGACCGAGCTCAGCCTTGACAAGCCGTTGGAATAGGTCCGCGACGCGACCAGGTCGACGGTCGGATAGTGCCCCGCGCGATTGACCTCGATCTGGCGCCGCGCGATCTCCAGGTTCGCCTGGTTCTGCGCCACGACGTAGTTCTGCTGTTCGGCCGACGAGACCCACGGGTCGATCGCGCGCGGCTCCGGCGGCGTCAGGTTCACGTCCCGCACCAGCGGCGCGAGGTTGCCGGGCGCCTTGCCGATGATCTGCTGGAGCGCAGCGAGCGCGATGTCGAGGTTGCTGCGCGACAGGATCTCCTGCGCGACCGCGAGATCGAACTTGGCCTGCGCTTCGTTCGTGTCGGTGATGGTGGTGGTGCCGACGTCGAAGTTGCGCTTGGCCGATGCGAGCTGCTCGGTCACCGCGGCCTTCTGCGCGACGATGTAGTTGATGCTGTCCTCGGCGTACAGCACGTCGAAGTAGGCCTGCACGGTCCGGACGATCAGGTCCTGCTGGGCCTGCGCGAACTGCGCTTCGGACAGCAGCACGCCGAGCTTGCCCTGCTGGTACTGCTGGTAGTTGCCCCAGCGGAACAGCGGCTGCGACAGCGACAGCGTGTACGCGCGCTGGTTGTAGGTCGTCGAGAAGCCGCCGAAGGGCTGCGGCTGGCTGAGCTCGGCATTGACGCGGCTGCCGGACGCCGTGCCGTTGATCTGCGGCAGCAGCAGCGACAGCCCTTGCGGCAGTCGTTCGCGACCGGCCAGCAGCGTGTTGCGTGCCGACGCGAACTGCGCATCGTTGGTCGCGGCATCGCGATAGGTCTGGATCAGGTCGGCCGCGCCGGCGTCGCCGATCGCGAAGCAGGCCGACAGAAGCGTCGCGAGGCCCGACGCGAGGACTGACGCAGCGAGAGGGCGGGCACGGCGCGCACGACGCTGTTCGCGAAGTCGGTCGATCGGGGCTTGCTGCGAGTCTGGAGGCATCACGAGGTCACGGAGAATAGCGGGGACGAGAGGGATCTGCGGATCAATAGGTCGGGAATGTCGGATCGACCTGGTGCGCCCATGCGGCGACGCCGCCGGTGAGGTTGTAGACCTCGGACGCGCCCCGGCCGGCCAGGAACGCGGCGACCTGCATGCTGCGGGCGCCGTGATGACAGATGCACACCAGGGGCGCGGCGAGATCGATCTCGGCGAGGCGGGCCGGCACGTCGTTCATCGGGATCGACACCGAGGCGTCCAGACGGCACGCGGTGAATTCCCACGGCTCGCGCACGTCGATCAGCGTGGGTCGGGCGCGACTGTCGTCGGCGAGCCACGCGGCCAGCGCAGGCGCGCTCAGGGGCTGGATGGTCATCGGGTGTGCGGTGCCGGTCAGAACTCGAAGTGCGAGACGCGCGGCGCCTCGCGCAGCGGCCTGACCACGGTCTCGAAGATCGTGACGGTCTTCCAGGCCTGCGCGTCGGTGCGATGGCAGACGACCATCGTCATCGCCGGCGCCTCGCCGACGATCGCGGCGATCCGTCCGCCGATGCGCACCTGTTCCATCAGCGACTTCGGCAGGACCGGCAGCGAGCCGGACACGATGATCACGTCGACCTCGCCCGCGAGCGGCCAGCCGCTGGCGCCGTTGCCGAGATCGACGCGGACGTTGCGCACGCCGGCGCGCTGCAGGTTGGCTTCGGCGAAGTCCTTCAGGCGCGGATCGATCTCGACGGTCACGACGCTGGCCGCACAACTGCCGAGCAGCGCCGCCATGTAGCCGGAGCCACTACCGATCTCCAGCACGGCCTCACCCGGCTGCACGGCGACCTCCTGCAGGATGCGGGCCTCGAACTTGGGCTGCAACATCGTCTCGCCGGTCTCCTCGCCGTCAACGACCAGCGGGATCTCGGTATCGACGAAGGCCAGCGCGCGGTACGGCTCGGGGACGAACTTCTCGCGATGGACGCGTTGCAGCAGGTCCAGCACGTCCTCGGACAGAACGTCCCAGGTGCGGATCTGCTGCGCAATCATGTTCGTGCGTGCGCGTTCGACGGCGCTGTCGCGGATCGGATGTGGGTTCATGCGAATGATCTTCAGGATGCAGGCAGGGCGTCGATCGCGACGGCCCGGGGTTCTTGGAAAGCGCCGCCATTCGAGCAGCGCCGGATTGTCGCCTCGCGCGGATTCGCCTCGCAAGCCTCGCGCGACGAAGCGCAGGTCGGCCGGACGAAACGCGCGTCTTCGGGAGTGCACGTCGTGTGCACGCGATGAACTGCCGGTCCCGGGACGAAGGATAGGCGCCAAGCGGGTCAGCCACCAAACGATTGCGGCTTCCGGACAACGGTGCCCGCAGTGGCGGGCCCGGCTTGCTATTTGAGAAACGAACGCATACCGTTCGTCGGTCACGCAGGGGTCCTTGTCTCGGTAGATCGCTGATCCACCGCAGGCATCGCGAGAAATACCCTTCGAACCTGGGCGCGTTGTCCGAGGTGGCCGAGTCGGTCGCCGCACGACGAGCCGTAGGGAGCCGTGGAGACCTGTGTCTCGGCTCCCGCACCTCATCTGGAGCCTTCATGAACGCAGCCGTCCTCGACTCTTCCCATCACAACACTCCCGCCGACCCGGCGTCGACGGGCCCGGCGAAGAGCCCGGCCAACGCGCCGTTCTCGGCGGCGACCGCCGAGGTCGACTCGGCCGCGATGGCGCCGCTGCCGCGCTCGAGCAAGGTCTACGTCGAGGGCTCGCGCCAGGACCTGCGCGTGCCGATGCGGATGGTCGCGCAGTCGGACACGCCGGTGTTCGGCGGCCCCCACGTGCACGGCGCGGCGCCGGCCTCGATCGAGCCGAACCCGGCGATCTACCTGTACGACACCAGCGGTCCCTACACCGACCCCGATGCGACGATCGATATCCGCTCGGGGCTGCCCGCGCTGCGCGCCGGCTGGATCGCCGAGCGCGACGACACCGAAGAACTATCCGGCCCGTCGTCGACCTTCGGCCAGCAGCGCCTCGCTGATCCGAAGCTGACCGCCCTGCGCTTCGACCTGCATCGGCTGCCCAGGCGCGCGAAGCCGGGCGCGAACGTCTCGCAGATGCACTACGCCCGAAAGGGGATCGTCACGCCGGAGATGGAGTTCATTGCGATCCGCGAGAACCTTGAGCGCGAGAAGTATGTCGAGAGCCTGATGAACTGCGGCCCGACCGGCAGCAAGATGGCCGAGATGATGATGCGCCAGCATCCGGGGCAGTCCTTCGGTGCTTCCATCCCCGCGACGATCACGCCCGAGTTCGTCCGCGACGAGATCGCCCGCGGCCGCGCGATCATCCCGGCCAACATCAACCACCCCGAGATCGAGCCGATGATCATCGGCCGCAACTTCCTCGTGAAGATCAACGCGAACATCGGCAACTCGGCCACCACGTCGAGCATCGGCGAAGAGGTCGACAAGATGACGTGGGCGGTGCGCTGGGGCGGCGACACGGTGATGGACCTGTCGACCGGCAAGAACATCCACGAGACGCGCGAGTGGATCATCCGCAACTCGCCGGTGCCGATCGGCACGGTGCCGATCTACCAGGCGCTCGAGAAGGTGAACGGCAAGGCAGAGGACCTGACCTGGGAGATCTTCCGCGACACGCTGATCGAGCAGGCCGAGCAGGGCGTCGACTACTTCACGATCCACGCCGGCGTGCTGCTGCGCTACATCCCGATGACCGCGAAGCGCATGACCGGCATCGTCTCGCGCGGCGGATCGATCATGGCCAAGTGGTGCCTGTCGCATCACACGGAGTCGTTCCTCTACACGCACTTCGAGGACATCTGCCAGATCATGAAGGCCTACGACGTGAGCTTCTCGCTCGGGGATGGGCTGAGACCCGGCTCCATTTACGACGCGAACGATGAAGCGCAACTGTCCGAACTGAAGACGCTGGGCGAGCTCACGCAGATCGCGTGGAAGCATGATGTGCAGGTGATGATCGAAGGCCCGGGCCACGTGCCGATGCATCTGATCAAGGCGAACATGGACCTGCAGCTCGAGCAGTGCGGCGAGGCGCCGTTCTACACGCTCGGGCCGCTGACGACCGACATCGCGCCGGGCTACGACCACATCACGTCGGGCATCGGCGCCGCGATGATCGGCTGGTACGGCACCGCGATGCTGTGCTATGTGACCCCGAAGGAGCACCTCGGGCTGCCGAACAAGAACGACGTGAAGGACGGCATCATCACCTACAAGCTCGCGGCCCATGCGGCCGACCTCGCGAAGGGGCATCCCGGCGCGCAGATCCGCGACAACGCGTTGAGCAAGGCGCGCTTCGAGTTCCGCTGGGACGACCAGTTCAACCTCGGCCTCGACCCCGACAAGGCGCGCGAATTCCACGACGAGACGCTGCCGAAGGAAGCGATGAAGACCGCGCACTTCTGCTCGATGTGCGGGCCGCACTTCTGCTCGATGAAGATCACGCAGGACGTGCGCGACTACGCCGAGAAGCAGGGTCTCGAAGCCGAGAAGGCGCTGGTTGCCGGCATGCAGGAGAAGACGGTCCAGTTCATCAAGCGCGGTTCGGAGATCTACGCGAACAACTGACCGGATCGGCGACGGGCGCGACCCCGACCGCGCCTTCGCGACCGCACAATATTTCATCACGGCAGGAATAAAGCGTGCGGGTTGTGCGTATCATTT